>JBOIFD010000255.1:0-7672 GCA_050741515.1 Burkholderiales bacterium | reverse complement strand
GTCACGGGTAGAGCGCCGCGTTTCCCGCGCCGGCGCGTGACCGCTGCTAGTAGAATTGCCTGCCCATGAATGCACCCGCCGACGCCTTGCGCGCGGTCACGCTCGACGACAAGTATTCCCTCGAACGCGGCCGGGTCTTTCTGACCGGGATCCAGGCCCTCGTCCGGCTGCCGATCCTGCAGCGCCAGCGTGACGTAGCGGCCGGCCTGAACACCGCCGGGTTCGTGTCCGGCTACCGCGGCTCGCCGCTCGGCGGGCTCGACCAGGCGCTCTGGCGCGCAAAGAAGTTCCTCGACCAGCACCACGTCGTCTTCCAGCCGGGGGTCAACGAGGACCTGGCGGCGACCGCGCTCTGGGGCTCCCAGCAGGTGAACCTCTTCCGCGGCGCGAAGTACGACGGCGTCTTCGGCCTGTGGTATGGCAAGGGGCCGGGCGTCGATCGCTGCGGCGACGTGTTCCGCCACGCCAACGCCGCCGGAACGTCGCAGCACGGCGGGGTCATCGTCTGCGCGGGCGACGATCACGCGGCGAAATCCTCGACCCTGCCGCATCAGACCGACCACGTCTTCAAGGCCGTGATGATGCCGGTGCTGTATCCGGCGTCGGTGCAGGAGTACCTCGATCTCGGCGTCCACGGCTACGCGATGTCGCGGTACTCGGGCTGTTGGGTCGCGTTCAAGTGCGTGACCGACATCGTGGAGAGCTCGGCCTAGGTGCATGTCGACCCGGACCGCGTCCGGATCCAGCTCCCGACCGATGTCGCGCTGCCGCCCGACGGCCTGAACATCCGCTGGCCCGACCCGTTCCTGGTGCAGGAGGAGCGGCTCCTGCATCACAAGCTCTACGCCGCGCTCGCCTATGCCCGAGCGAACGACCTCAACCGCGTCGTCATCGACAGCCCGCGTGCGCGGCTCGGCATCATCACCTCCGGCAAGGGGTACATGGACGTGCGCCAGGCGCTCGAGGACCTCGGCATCGACGAGCGGCTTGCCGCCGAGATCGGCCTGCGCGTCTACAAGTGCGGCATGATCTGGCCGCTCGAGTCGGAGGGGGTGCGCCGCTTCGCCCAGGGGCTCGAGGAAATCCTGGTCGTCGAGGAAAAGCGGCAGTTCATCGAGTACCAGCTGAAGGAGGAGCTCTACAACTGGCGCGAGGACGTTCGTCCGCGCGTCGTCGGCAAGTTCGACGAGAAGGGCGAATGGGCGTTCCCGCACAGCCAGTGGCTGCTGCCGGCCGCCAACGAGCTCTCGCCCGGGATCGTCGCCAAGGCGATCGCGTCGCGCATCGCGCGCTTCTACACCTCCGACCGCATCAAGGCGCGGCTCGCCTTCCTCGAGGCGAAGGAGAAGGCGCTCGCGCAGCCGCGAATCACGGTGCAGCGCGTCCCGTACTTCTGCTCCGGGTGCCCCCACAACACGTCGACGCGCGTCCCGGAAGGCAGCCGCGCGACCGCCGGCATCGGCTGCCACTTCATGGCGGTATGGATGGATCGCAGCACCGCGACCTTCAGCCACATGGGCGGCGAGGGCGTCGCGTGGATCGGCCAGGCGCCGTTCACCGAGGAGCGCCACATCTTCGCCAACCTGGGGGACGGCACCTACTACCACTCGGGCTTGCTCGCCATCCGCGCCGCGGTCGCGGCCAAGGTGCCGATGACCTACAAGATCCTCTACAACGACGCGGTCGCCATGACCGGCGGGCAGCGCGTCGACGGCCCGCTCAGCGTGCCGATGATCGTCAGCCAGGTCGCGGCCGAAGGGGTCGAGAAGATCGTCATCGTCACCGACGAGCCGGAGAAGTATCACGGCACCGCCCTCAAGCCGGCGGTGCCGGTGCGGCACCGCGACGACCTCGACCTCGTCCAGCGGGAGCTGCGCGAGTACCCCGGCGTCTCGATTCTCGTCTACGACCAGACCTGCGCCGCCGAGAAGCGCCGCCGCCGCAAGCGCGGCACGTTCCCCGATCCGCAGAAGCGCGCGTTCATCAACGAGCTCGTCTGCGAGGGCTGCGGCGACTGCAGCGTGCAGTCGAACTGCGTCTCCGTGGAGCCGCTCGAGACCGAGTTCGGCCGGAAGCGATCGATCAACCAGTCCTCGTGCAACAAGGACTACTCGTGCGTGAAGGGGTTCTGCCCGAGCTTCGTGACCGTCGAGGGCGGGCGCGTGCGCCGCGGCAAGGCGCTCGCCGAAAGCGCGGACGGGTGGCCGCAGCTGCCCGAGCCGGTGCCGCCGTCGGCCGACCGGCCCTACGGCATCCTCGTCACCGGCATCGGCGGCACCGGCGTGATCACGGTCGGCGCGCTGCTCGGCATGGCGGCGCACATCGAGGGCAAGGGCGTCAGCGTCCTCGACATGACCGGGCTCGCGCAGAAGAACGGGGCGGTGATGTCGCACGTGCGGATCGCGCGGCGGCCCGAGGACATCCACGCGGTGCGCATCGCCGCCGGCGAAGCGGACTGCGTCATCGGCTGCGACATGGTGGTCGCCGCCGGCGCCGAGGCGCAGTCGAAGATGCAGGCGGGCCGCACGCGGCTCGTGATCAACAACGCCGAGGTGCCGACCGCCGAGTTCACGCGTAACCCGAACTGGCTGTTCCCGGGCAGCGACATGCAGGCGGAGCTGAAGGCGGCGGGTGCGGCCAACGCCGAGTTCGTCGACGCGACGCGGCTCGCCACCGCGCTGATGGGCGATGCGATCGCGACCAATCCGTTCATGCTCGGGTTCGCGTACCAGAGGGGTCTCGTGCCCGTCTCCGCCGCCGCGATCGAGCGCGCGATCGAGCTGAACGGCGTCGCGGTCGAGGCGAACAAGCAGAGCTTCCTCTGGGGCCGCCGCGCCGCGCACGACCCCGCGCGGGTCGAGAAGGTCGCGACGCCCGCCGAGGTCATCCCGATCTCGCTGCACCTCTCGCGCTCGCTCGACGAGCTGATCGCGCGCCGCGCCGAGTTCCTGACCGACTATCAGGACGCCGCCTACGCCGGCCGCTACCGGGCGCTCGTGAACCGCGTCCGGCAGATCGAGAGCGATCGGGGCCTCGGCGCGAAGCTCAGCGAGGCGGTCGCGCGCTACTTCTTCAAGCTGATGGCGTACAAGGACGAATACGAGGTGGCCCGCCTCTACACCCGGCCGGAGTTCGCGCAACGCCTGCAGGCCACGTTCGAGGGCGGCTACAAGCTCAAGTTCCACCTCGCGCCGCCGATCCTCGCCAAGCCCGACCCGGTCACCGGCGTGCCGCGCAAGCGCGAGTTCGGGCCGTGGATGATGACCGCGTTCAAGCTCCTCGCGAAGCTGCGCGGCCTCCGGGGCAGGGCGCTCGACCCCTTCGGCCGGACCGAGGAGCGGCGGATGGAGCGGCAGCTCATCGCCGACTACGAGCGGACGGTCGACGAGCTGCTCGCGAAGCTCGACCGCGACAACCACGCAACCGCGGTGGCGATCGCGAGCATTCCCGACGAGATCCGCGGCTACGGCCACATCAAGCTGCGCACGCTGAAGACCGCCAAAGCGAACGAGGCCGATCTGCTCGCCGCGTTCCGCTCGCCGCGGTCGCCCGCAAAAGCGGCGTGAGCGCGATCCCGCCCGGGTTCGCGAAGCTCGACTCGACGAGCCCCTTCCACGAGCTGGTCGGCCCACTTTACGAGAAGCGGGACGGCCGGACCGTCACGATCGGGCTGCTGGTCGCCGAGAAGCACAAGAACCGCCGCGGCATCGTGCACGGCGGCATGATCTGCACGCTCGCCGACTTCGCGATGGGGCACGCCGCGCACTCGGCCACCGGCGCGCCGCGCAAGCTCGTGACGACCACCCTCTCGGTCGACTTCGCCGGCAACGCCCGCCCGGGCGACTGGATCGAGGCGCGCGTCGACGTCATGCGCCCGGGCAACCGCGTCGCCTTCGTCAACTGCTTCGTCTACCACGGGGCCGACCGGATCGCCCGCGCGAGCGCCACGTTCCTCATCCTCAGGCCGGACGAGTAAGCAGCGGCGCTGCGGCCGTCACTGCCTTTGCCATCGCGGCTACGACCGGCGCGAGCGCTCCCGCCTAGCCCGGCGTACCGACGCTCACGTCGCCGAATCCGGCGCGCGCGACGCGGTCGGTCAGCCGGTCGATGCCATCGGCCTGATCCACGATCCAGCCGCGCTCGCCGGCGACGTCGTCGAGCGCCGCCTCCAGCCCGCGCGCCACGCGCGGGTGGTCGCCGCGCGCGGTTTTCACCTCGACTGCGATTCGCCGGTCGCCGCGCTCGAGCAACAGGTCGATCTCGGCCCCCGCGGCGGTGCGCCAGAAGAAAGGCTGCGAGCCGGGATGGGCCAGCAGCTCGCGCCGCACCACGTCCTCGATAACGAAAGTCTCCCAGCTCGCGCCACGGACCGGATGCGCGTCGAGCTGCTCGAGCGTCGAGATGTTGAGCAGGTGGTGGAGCAGGCCGGTGTCGCGGAGATACGCCTTCGGGGCCTTGACCAGCCGCTTCCCCACGTTGCGAAAGTAAGGGAGCAGGCGCCGCAGGAGGAAGGTGCGCTCGAAGGCGTCGAGGTACCGTTGCACCGTGTGGTAGGACACACCGAGCGATCCGCCGAACTGCGACGCGTTGAGCGGACCGCCCTGCGCGTGCGCGAGCATCGTGAGCAGGCGGCGGGCGAGGATCGGATCACCGGCGACCCCGTATCTCGGCAGGTCGCGCTCGAGGAACAGGCGCAGGTAGGACTCCCACCACTGCCGGAAGTCCCCGCGCAGCGCATCCGGGAAGCCGCCCTTCAGCCAGAGCGATCGCCAGTCGACCGGGACGCCGCCGGTGGCGGCCTCGCACGCAGTCAACGGCGCGAGCTCGATGACCGCGGCCCGCCCGGCCAGCGATTCGGCCGCCCCGCGCACGAGCTCGGGCTGCGCGGAACCGAGCACGACGAACCGCCCGTTCCGCGCGCGGTCCGCATCGACCAGCCCTCTAATCGCCGCGAAGACTCCGGCGACGGCCTGCGCCTCGTCGACGATCAGCCCGCCGCGCTCGCGGCCCGCCAGCACGAACCGCGGCTCCTCCCGCAGCGCGGCCGCAGTCGCCGGATCCTCGCAGTCGAGATAGGGAAGGCCCGGAAACGCCGCCCGGGCGAGCGTCGTCTTGCCCACTTGGCGCGCCCCGAGGATCACGACCGCGGGGAAGCGCCGGGCGAGCGCGCCGAGGTGGCTCGAAGCGAGCCGGTCGAACATACCTACCAATATAGAAGGCTCACTTCTAAATTACAAGTCAACCCGGAAGAGCCAACCGGCGAGGTACGGCCGGCATCGGCGCGGCGATCGCAGCGACTCTCCGGATGCTCGGGCTGGTCGGGTGACCTGGCGCCGCGGCGCGGGCCGCGCCGCGTTCGCGGTATCGTAGCGCCCTCGCGACTCCGCTCGATCCGCAATGGACCTCCTGATCTCCGGCAAGGGCGCGCTCGTCACCGGTGCGAGCGCGGGCATCGGGCGCGGCATCGCGCTCGCGTTGGGCGCGGAGCGCGTGCGGCTCGCCATCACCGCGCGCCGCAAGGACCGCCTCGAGGAGGCCGCGCGCGAGATCGTCGCGGGCGGCGGCCACGCACCCGTCGTCATCGAAGCGGACTTCATGCGCGAGGACGCGCCGCAGCGGATCGCGGACGCGGCCCTCGCCGGTCTCGGCTCGGTCGAGATCCTGATCAACAACGCCGGCGGCAGCCGCAAGTTCGACCTCGACTCGACCGAGGAGCAATGGCAGGAGGCGCTGACCCTCAACTTCACGCGGCAGCGGCAGCTCGCGCAGCGGCTGTTGCCGCAAATGGTCGAGCGGCGGTGGGGCCGCATCATCAACATCACCGGGAAGTCCGAGCCCGAGGGACTCAACGGCGCGTTCTGCGCCAAGGCCGCGATGCACTCGTGGGCGAAGGGCCTCTCGCGCGAGGTCGGCAAGCACGGGATCACCGTCAACTCGATCCCGCCTGGACGCATCATGAGCGAGCAGGTCCTGCGCAACTACCCGGCCGATTACCGCAAGTGGCAGTCCGAGCACGAGATTCCGGTCGGCGAGTACGGCCAGCCCGAGGACATCGCCAACCTCGTGTGCTTCCTGGCTTCGCCGCGCGCGCGCTACATCACCGGCGCGGTGATCCCGGTCGACGGCGGATTGCGGCGCTACCAGTTCTAGGGAGGGGGCCATGCGAATCTTCGTCGCCCTGATCGCCGGCGCGATCGCGCTCGTCGCTGAAGCGCAGCCCTACCCGTCCAAGCCGATCCGCCTGGTGGTGCCGTTCGCGCCGGGCGGAAGCTCGTCCATCGTGGCGCGCGTCGTGAGCGCCGAAATGTCGAAAGAGCTCGGGCAGCAGTTCGTCATCGACAACAAGCCCGGCGGCGGGGGCAACGTCGCGATGCTGGAGGTGGCGCGCTCGGACCCCGACGGCTACACGCTCATCATCGGCCACATCGGGACGCTGGCGGTGAACCCGTTCATCTTCTCGCGGCTGCCGTTCGACGTGAACAAGGACTTCGTCGCGGTGTCCCTGCTCACGAAGGTGCCGAACATCTTCGTGGTCAACGCGGGCGTGCCGGCGAAGGACCTCGGGGAGTTCGTCGCGCTCGCGCGGTCGAAGCCGGGCCAACTGAACTACGGCTCGGCGGGCAACGGCAGCGCGGGGCACCTCGCGTTCGAGTACCTGAAGCTGGTGGCGAAGATCGACATCACGCACGTCCCGTACAAGGGCACCGGGCCGCAGCTCACCGATCTCCTCGCCGGGCGCACCGACGCGTCCTCGGCCGGCACGCCACCGCTGCTCCCTCACGTCAAGGCGGGCAAGCTGCGGGCGATCGCGGTCGGCACGCCGCAGCGGATCGCCGTGCTCCCGGACGTCGCAACGGTCGCCGAGCAAGGCTTCCCGGGCTTCGAGACCTCACAGTGGTACGGCATCATCGCCCCGGCGAAGACCCCGGACGCGGTCGTGAGGCGGCTGAGCGAGGCGGCCGCCAAGGCGGTGACGGCGCAGCCGGTGCTCGAGCGCTTCGGCGCCGACAGCGCGCTCCCCGTCGGCTCGACGCCGGCCGAGTTCGCCGGGTTCATCCGGCAGGAGCAGGCGCGCTGGAGCGAAGTCATCCGCAAGGCCGCAATCAGGGTGGAGTAACCGGGTGGACGGCTACGATGTCGTCGTCGTCGGCGCCGGGAACGCCGCGCTGTGCGCCGCGCTGTCGGCGCGCGAGACCGTGCAGCGGGTCCTGGTGCTGGAACGCGCTCCGGAGGACGAAGCCGGCGGCAATTCGCGCTTCACCGCCGGGGCGATGCGCGTCGCCTACGACGGCGTCGGTGACCTGAAGAAGCTGATCCCGGATCTCACCCCGGAGGAGATCGAGCGCACCGACTTCGGCACCTACACCGCCGACCAGTTCTTCGACGACATGGGCCGGATCACGCAGTACCGCTGCGACCCCGATCTGACCGAGATCCTCGTGCGGCGGAGCTTCGACGCCCTCGCGTGGATGCGCACGAAGGGCGTGCGCTTCGTGCCGATCTGGGGCCGGCAGGCGTTCAAGGTCGACGGGCGGTTCAAGTTCTGGGGCGGATTGACCGTGGAGGCCTGGGGTGGCGGGCCGGGGCTGGTCGACGCGCTCACCAAGGCGGCGCGCTCGCAAGGAATCGAGATCTGGTACTCGGCGCGCGCGTCCGAGCTCATCCACGACGA
>JBOIFD010000254.1:0-10073 GCA_050741515.1 Burkholderiales bacterium | reverse complement strand
TGCGATTTCAAGGACGTCGTGAAGTCGCAGGTGTTCCTCACCGACCTGGACGACTTCTACTACTTCGACCAGGTGTGGAAGGAGTTCTTCCCCGCTCCGCCGCCGCGCACCACGGTGCAGGTGAGCGGCCTGCTGGTACCCGGCTGCCGCGTCGAGATCGACCTTACCGCGGTGCTATTTTAGGAGCGCGCTTTCATGCCTCATGGCATGAAGAAGATCAACGTGCCGACGCTCGTCGTCACCGGCGACGGGGACGATCCCTGCATCCGGAAATGATCCTCGTCACCGGCGGTGCGGGCTTCGTCGGCCTGAACGTTGCCGAGCACCTCCTTGCGCGCGGCGAGGAAGTGCTGCTGTTCGATCTCGAGCCGCCGCCCGCTGCATTTTCCTCGAGCGCGCTCTTTGTCCGGGGAGACGTGACCGACCGGGAAGCGCTGGAACATGCCTTTTCCCGAAACAAGGTGGACCGTGTCATTCACTTGTCGGCCATCACCGCCGGCCCCGAGCGCGACGCGCGCGAGCCGCGGCGCATCGCGGAGGTGAACCTGATCGGCACCCTCAACGTGCTGGAAGCGGCGCGCGAGCACCGGGTGCGCCGCTTCGTGCATGCCAGCACCGGCGCCTTGTACGGCGCAGCCGGCGTGGGCGTCGGTGAGCCGCTGGACGAGGAGCGCCACCGCCCGGTCCCGGAATCGATGTACGGCATCACGAAGTACGCCGCTGAGCGAAGCTGCCTGCGGCTCGCCGCGCTGTGGGGGCTCGACGCGAGAATCGGCCGGCTCGCGCTCGCCTACGGCCGCTGGGAGCATGCGAGCGGCGCCCGCGACCGCCTGTCGCCCCCGACGGAGATCGCGCGCATCGCGCTCGCCGGCGGCGAAGCGGTGTTTCCGCCCCTTGGCCCCACGGACTACATCTACGGCCCGGACGTGGCGCGGGCGCTGCTGGCCCTCCTCGACGCCGAAGCGCCTTCGCACCGGCTGTATCATCTGGGCACCGGGGCGGCGTGGTCGCTGCCGCGGTGGTGCACGCTGCTCACACAGCGTTTCCCGAGGTTTCGCTGGCGCGAGGCCAAGGAAGGGTGCAACGTGCTGCCGCTTGCCCCCACCACGCGCACCCCGTTCTCGAACCGGCGCCTGGTCGAGGACCTGGGTTACGCGCCGCAGTTCCCCCCGGAGGTCGCGGCGGACGACTTCGTGCGCTGGCTGGCGACGCATCCGGAGATTCGTTGAGGTGAACATGGAACCGAAGATCGACTGGCCGCGCGACGACTACTCCCGCGTGCCGTTCCGGCTGCACCACGACGCGGCGCTCTATGAAGCGGAAATGGAGCGCATCTTCCGTGGCCCGGCGTGGAGCTACCTGTGCCTCGAGGCCGAGATTCCCGGGCCCGGCGACTTCCGTACCACCTGGGTCGGCGACACGCCGGTCGTGGTGTCGCGGAGCCGGGACGGCGCGATCCACGCCTTCGTCAACCGCTGCTCGCACCGCGGCGCGATGATCGTGCGCGAGCTGCGCGGCACTGCCGAGCGCCACGTCTGCCTCTATCACCGCTGGTGCTATTCGGATGCGGGCGAGCTCACCGGCCTGCCGTTCCGCAAGGGCCTCAAGGGCGAAGGCGGCATGCCGGCGGAGTTCGACATGAAAGCGGAGTCGCCGCGCAAGCTCGCGGTAGGCAACGTCCACGGCATGCTCTTCGGCACCTTCCAGCCGCAGCGCGCCGAGCCGATCGAAGCCTACCTCGGCGAGTTCGGCACCGGCATCATCAAGCGCTTCATGGCGCGGCCGCTCCGCATCCTCGGCTACTCGCGCCAGAAGATCGCCGGCAACTGGAAGCTGTACGCCGAGAACCTGCGCGACACCTATCACGCCAGCCTGCTGCACGAGTTCTTCGTCACCTACGGCGTCGACCGCGCGACGCAGAAGGGCGGCGTCAAGATGGACGCGCGCCACCGCCACAACATGAACCATGCCTATGCGGCGAGCGACTCCCAGGAGGACGCCAGGGCAGCCTACGCGGATACCGCTGCGCACCTCGACCGCATGCAGCTGCGGGACCGGAAGCTGCTGCAGTTCAGGAACGAGTTCGAGGACGGCATGAACCTCGCGGCGCCGACCTTCTTCCCGAACGCGCTGCTCATCCAGATCAACAACTCGCTCGCTACCCGGCAGATCCGCCCGAAGGGGGTCGATGCGCACGAGGTGTTCCAGACCGTCTTCGGCTATGCCGACGACGACGAGGCGATGACGCGCCACCGCCTGATCTCGGTCAACCTGGTCGGCCCGGCGGGCTTCGTCAGCATGGAGGACGGTGAAGCGATCGAGGTGGTCCAGAAGGCGACGCGCAGCGCCGGCGCGGCCAGCGCGGTCGTCGAGATGGGCGGCCGCGGCGCCGTGCGCGACCTCGCCCACCGTGTCACCGAGACGCCCATCCGCGGCTTCTGGTCCTACTGGGCCGAGCTGATGGGTGTGGAGCCCGAGGGCGCGATCCGGTGAGAGTTCCGGGGGAAGTCCGGGAAGCGCTCACGGCGCTCATGGCCCGATACGCCATGGCCATCGACGAGAACCGGCTGGAGGACTGGGTCGAGCTCTTCGACGAGATCTGCGACTACAAGGTGGTGACGCGGGAGAACGTCGAACAGAACCTCCCCAACGTGCTCATGTGGTGCGACAACAAGAACATGCTGCGCGACCGGATCGAGTCCTACCGCCACGTCAACCTGTACAACCCGCACTACGACCGCCACGTCCTCGGACCGCTGCATTTCACCGGTAACGAAGGCCCGGCATGGCGCTTCGAGCTGTCCTACAGCCTGTTCCAGACCGAGCTCGAGGGCGCCTCGCGCCTTTTCAGCGTGGGCCGCTACCGGGTGGAAGCGCTCGTCGAAGGCGATGCCGCGCGCCTCAAGTCGGTCGCGGTCATCGCCGACACGGGGCTCGTCCCTTCGCTCCTCGCGACGCCGATCTAGACCGCGTTGTAGCCGCCGTCGACGCGGAGGTCGGCGCCAGTCATGAAGCTCGACGCCTCCGAGGCGAGGAAGAGCGCCGCGGCGGCGATCTCCTCGGGCTGGCCCAGGCGCTTCATCAGATGCTTCGAGCCGAGCACCTCGCGCGCGTTCTCCATCGAGCCGAAGCGCAGCAGCCGGTCGGTCTCGATCCCGCCTGGCGAGAGCGTGTTGACGCGAATCCCCTGCGCGGCGTGATCGGCAGCCATGGCCTTGGCCATGGTGATGAGCGCCCCCTTGGTGGAGCAGTAGGCCACGCGCCCGGGCGTTCCCACCGTGCCCAGCTGCGAGGCAATGTGGATGATGGAGCCGCCGCCGGCGGCGGCGATGTGCGGAATGGTCCAGCGGCTCATGAGGAAGGCGCCGCCGACATTGACGCTGAACACCTCGTTCCAGGCGGCGAGGTCGAGATCGAGCACGGTCGCGCTGGGATCGGTCATGGCGGCGCCGTTCACCAGGATGTGCAAGGCGCCGAACGCCTTGGCCGCACGCTCTACCGCATCCCTGGTTTCGGATTCCGAAGAGACGTCGCACTGGATTGCAAGCGCGCGCTCCCCGGCCAGCCTCGCCGTCTCTGCCGCGTTCCCCGGCTTGAGGTCGACGCACGCGACGCTGGCCCCGGCCCGTGCGAAGGCGAGCGAGATGGCGCGGCCGATGCCGCCGCCGGCGCCGGTGATGACCGCGGCCTTGCCGCGCAGCGCGAATCTGCTGTCGCTGCCCGTGCTCATCGCCTGCCCAGGTAGGCTTCCTTCACGCGCTCGTCCTGCTTGAGGTCGGCGCATGCGCCGGCGGCGATGATCGTGCCGGTCTGGAGCACGTAGCCACGGGTCGCGGTCTCGAGCGCGTAGCGCGCGTTCTGCTCGACCAGCAGGATGCTGGTGCCGCTCGCGTTCGCGGCGCGAATGCTCTTGAAGATGTCCTCGACCACGAGCGGCGCCAGGCCGAGCGAGGGCTCATCCATGCACAGCAGGCGCGGCTCGGATATCAGCGCGCGCGAGAGCGCCAGCATCTGCTGCTCGCCGCCGGAGAGCGTTCCCGCGGCCTGGGAGGCGCGCTCGCGCAGCGGCGGAAACATCTCCAGCATGCGCTCGATCTGCGCGCGCATCCGCTTGCGGTCGCGGCGGAACTTGAAGCCGCCCATCTCCAGGTTCTCGCGTACGCTGAGCGCGGGGAACACCCGTCGGCCTTCGGGCACGAGCGCTATGCCGGCGAGCGCCCGGGCGTGCGCCGGCATTCGGGTGACGTTCTTGCCGTCGAACATGATCTTCCCGCGGCGCGGGAGCATGGCGCCGGCGACGCCGCGCATCGTGGTGCTCTTCCCCGCCCCGTTGGCGCCGATCAGCGTAACGATCTCGCCTTCGCGGACCGTGAAGGAAACGTCGCGCACGGCGGCGATTTCGCCGTACGCCAGCTCCAGGTTCTCCACTTCAAGCAGCAAATTCACCGCCAAGGTAGGCTTCGATGACCTGCGGGTTCGCCTGAACCTCGCGCGGCGAACCCTCGAACAGCGGCTCGCCGTGGTCCATCACGAACACGCGCTGGGCGACGTTCATGACGAGATCCATGTTGTGCTCGACCACGACGACCGTGACGCCGCGCTGCCAGATCTGTTCCAGCCTCTTCAGCAGGAAATCCACCTCGGCGGCGTTCAGCCCGGCGGCCGGCTCGTCCAGCATGAAGAGCCGCGGCCGCGTCGCCAGGGCGCGCGCGATCTCGAGCATGCGCTGCTGCCCATAGGGCAGCGCGCCGGAACGCTCGCCGGCGCGCTCGCCAAGCCCGACGAAATCAAGCAGTTCGCGCGCCTCGTCGCTGAAGCGCCCGGTATTGCCGCGAAGAACATGTTGCCAGAACGGGGCGTCCTGGTGGATGTGGAAGCCCGCGAGCACGTTCTCGAGCAGCGTCAGCTGCTTGAACAGGCGGATCTTCTGGAAGGTGCGCGCGATCCCGAGCCGCACGCGCTTGTGCGCCGGAAGGCCGATCAGATCGCGGCCGGCGAACTCGAGCGTTCCGCTGTCCGGCTGGTAGATGCCGGAGAGCAGGTTCAGCAGCGTCGACTTGCCGGCGCCGTTCGGCCCGATCAGCGCGAAAATGGACTTCTCCGGCACGGCGATCGAGACGTTGTGCACCGCGTGCACGCCGCCAAAGCTCTTGTTCAGCCCGGTTGCGCGAATCACCGGCGCACCCTCGCGCGCAGCGCCGTCCAGGCCTGGACGATGCCTCCGGGCATGAACAGCACCACCAGCGTGAGCGCCAGGCCGTAAATCATCAGGCGCAGCTCGCCGAAGCCGCGCAGCACCTCCGGCAGGAAGGTGAGCACGATGGCGCCGATCACCGGGCCGATCATGGTGCCCATGCCGCCGACGATCACCATCGCCATCATCGTGAACGATTCGACGATGCCGAAGGCATCGGGCACCAGCGTGCCGACGAAGCCGGGATAGAACACGCCCGCCAGGCCGGCGATCGCGGCGCCCAGGCCGAAGGCGAAGGCCTTCCACAGGGCGCGGTTGATGCCGAGCGACGCCGCCGACACCTCGTCCTCGCGGATCGCGCGCAGGGTATCGCCGATCGGCGAGCGCACCAGGTTGTCGAGCAGCACGTATACCCCGGCTGCGATGCCGGCGACGAGGTAGAACAGCGCGGTGGTGCCGCGCACCGGCGGCAGGATGCCGTAGATCCCGCGCACGCCCTCAGTGACGTCCTCCCAGTTGAGCAGCACCTGATAGGTGATGACCGCGAAGCCGAGCGAGGCGATGGCGAGATAGTGCCCGCGCAGGCGTGCCGCGAAGGCGGCGAGCGCCAGGCCCAGCACGCCGGCGGCGATCACCGCCGCCAGCGCCGCCAGCCAGAAACTCCAGCCGTAGGTCTTGATGAGGATGGTCGACACGTACGCCCCGATGCCGAAGAACGCCGACTGGCCGAGGTTGAGCTGCCCGGTGTATCCGATCACCAGGTTTAGCGACATCGCGAGCAGCACGTTCATCGCGCACAGGACCAGGATGCCGCGCCAGTAGGGCGTGCCCAGGAGAAACGGCGCCGCCACGATCGCCAGGATCGCCACGGCGAACGCCACGCGCCGCGCGGTCAAACGTTCTCCTCCTTGCGCTCGGCCACGAGGCCGGTCGGGCGGATCACCAGCATCGTGAGCAGCATCGCGAACACCACCAGGTCGATCAGCCCCGAGCCGAGGTACTGCACGGTGAAGGCCTCGATGACCCCGACCAGCAGCCCCGCCATGATGGTGCCCTCCATGTTGCCGAAGCCGCCGATGATGACGATGGCGAAGGCCTTGACGATCAGCGACGCCCCGGTGAACGGCGTCAGCACCACTACCGGACCGAGCAGCGCCCCGGCCATGCCGGCGAGCGCCGAGGCGATGACGATGGTGAGGGCGATCACCAGGCCGGGGTTGATGCCCATCAGGCCCGCGGTCTCGCGGTCCTGGGCCACGGCGCGCAGCGCCTTGCCGAGGAACGTGAAGCGCATGAAGGCGTAGAGCGCGGCGATCGCGGCTGCCGAGACCACGACCACCAGCGCGCTCTGCGCGCTGAAGAAAATGCGACCCAAGCGGATCGTCTCGCGCGCGAGCGGCGAGTCGAACTGATAGGGGATCGGCCCGAACAGCGCGAGCTGGCCGTTCTCGATCAGCACCGATACGCCGATGGTCGCGATGAGCGGGCGCAGCTCGTCGGATCCGCGCCGGCGCAGCGGCGCGAACACGGCGGCGTTCACCGCCAGGCCGAGGACGGCGCCCGCGCCGAGCGCCGCGACCAGCGACAGCAGATAGCCGCCGGTGTCCGACAGGCCGAGCGTCTTCGTGGCGAAGCGCGTCGCCGTGAAGAAGGCGGTGAAGGCGCCGACGGTGACGAAGTCGGCGTGCGCAAAGTTGATCTGGTTCAGCACCCCGTAGATGAGGGTGAGCCCCAGGGCCACCATCACGTACAGGCAGCCGAGGTAGACCCCGTTGACCGACTGCTGAACGATCAGCGCCAGGAGATCCGGCACGGGGTCTCCTGGACGGCTACTGCCAGCTCATGCCCTTCCAGGACAGGTCCTTCTGCGTCTCGACGAAATGGACGACCGAGAGGTCGGAGTTCTGCCCCTTGCCGTCGAAGCTGATCTTGCCGGTCGTGACCTCGACGTCCTTCATCTTGCTGAACTGCGCGCGGATCGACTCCGAGTCCTTCGCGCCCCGCCGCACCGCCTCGGCGATCAGCAGGACGGCGTCGTAGGCGTGCGCGTTGATGTGCGTCGGCGTTTTGCCGGCGCCGTACTTGGCCTGGAAAGCCTTGACGAAGTCCTGCACGATCTTGCGGTTCTCGGTGGGGTCGAACTGCACGATGCGCACGTAGCCGATGGCGGCCTGGCCGGCCTTCTGGTCGTAGCCCCAGGGCAGCCAGATCGAGCCCATCTGCACGCCGCTGCCGCCGCCGCCCTTGACCACCTTGGCCTGCGCGAGCGCCTGCGACAGGCGCACCTGCTGGCCTTCGAGCGCGAAGGTCGGCAGCACGTCGACCTTGCCGAGAGCGGCGATGCGCGTCGCGATCGCGGTGAAGTCGTTCACGTCGCGGCCGAAGTCGATCTTCGCCAGGACCTTCCCGCCCATCTTGACGAACGGCTTCTCGAAGCCGTCGGCGTTGTCATTGCCGGCGTTGGTCTTCTCGTGGAGGATCACCGCGGTGCGCGCGCCGAGCTTCTCGTAGGCCACCTTCGCGAGCGGCAGGCTCTGCTGCTCGGCGTTCGGGAAGATGCGGAACACGTACTTGTAGCCCGATTCCGTGAGCTTCATGGTCACCGAGCCGGCGTTGAGCTGAACCACCTTGGCCTGCTCGAGGATCGGCGCGATCGCGAGCGAGGCGTCCGAGCACTCCTCGCCGACCACGATGTGCGGCTTGAACTGCTCCAGCACGCGCTTCACCGTGTTGGTGGCCTGCAGCGGGCTGCACGCCGAGTCCTCGTATTGCACCTGGAGGCGGTAGCCCTTGAGGTCGGTCTTCGCCACCTGCTCGAGCGCGAGGTCGATGCCCTCTTTTCCCATCACGCCGAAGTACGAAGCGGGACCGGAGATCGGCATCAGGACGCCGATCCGGATGACTTTGTCCTGCGCGTGCGCGGTGAACGGCACGGCCGCGAGCACAGTGCTGATCGCCAGCGCGACGACCGATTTCAATGCCTGCTGCATGTGGTCTCCTCTCCTAGTGGACACGTTGCCGGGCGACTGTACATAAAGGCCGGTGGTTCCGACAAGCTTCTTTCGCGAGACTACCCTGGCGCGGCGATGTTGCGCCGCATCCAATCAGTGACTCGCGAGGACACCCGTGGCGTCTTTTTCAGCACCGTGCAGAACCGTACGCAGCCCGCACACCCAAGACCTGGAGGTCGGCGACCGCGCGCCAGGAGACGAGGGAACGTACCCGGACTACGACCTCAAGGCCGTCCTGGTGCAAGGGAAGCGACAGTTCACCCACAAAGATCGGGCGCTGCCACGCGCCGCTGCGGCTCGCCTATGCCGGCACCGGGACAGGCTGGGCAGCGGACTCGCGCTCGCGCGGCGGCCGCTCGTCCATCATCCACTGCAGGATGAACGCCGTGATGCCGACGACGATCAAAGCGCCCCAGGCGAAGTCGTAATCGCCGAAGCGGTCGAACACCACGCCGCCCATCCAGGCGCCGAAGAAGGAGCCGAGCTGGTGGCTGAAGAACACGATGCCGTAGAGCGTGCTGAAGTGGGTAAGGCCGAACACCCGGCCGATGATGCCGGTGACGAGCGGCGCGACGCCGAGCCACAGGAAGCCCATCGCCGCGGCGAACACGAGGGTCGACGTCGCGCTGATCGGCGCGAGCAGGAAGCCGACGATGAAGAGCGTGCGCAGCAGGTAGATGAGCGCGAGCAGGTGCTTCTGGCTGTAGCGCGCGCCGAGCAGGCCGAACATGTAGGTGCCGATCGCGTTGAACAGCCCGATCAGCCCGAGGGCGCTCGCCGCGACGCCGGGCGCCACGCCGCAGAGCTGCAGGTAGGCCGGCAGGTGCGTGGTGAGGAACACGAGCTGGAAGCCGCAGGCGAAGAACGCGAGCGTCATGAAGAGGTAGCCGCGGTGCGCCATGGCTCCCCGAAGGGCCTCGCCGAGACTCTGTTTGGCCGCCGGGGAATTGCCTTCCGCAGCCGGCTGCTCGCGGATCGGCAGCGACAGCAGCGCCATGGAGGCGGCGATCGCCGCGAACGCGACCATGGCCGTCTTCCAGCCGAAGCCGTCGATCAGCCCTTGACCGAGGGGCGCGATCACGAGCGTGCCCAGCGAACCGGCGGCCGCGACGATCCCGACCGTCTGGGTGCGCTTCTCGGGCGGTGTCGCGCGCGCCACCGTGCCGATGAGGACGCCGAAGCCCGTGCCCGCGGTGCCGATCCCGGCGAGAAACCCGGCGATCTCCAGCCCCCAGGGCACCGCCTTCGCGAACACCATCAGCAGCAGACCGGCCGCGTACAGCAACGCGGTGCCGACCAGCACCGGCCTCGGACCGTAGCGGTCGGCGAGCGCGCCCACGAAGGGCTGCGACAGCCCCCAGACGAAGTTCTGCAGCGCGATGGCGAAGCCGAAGGTCCCGGCCAGGATGCCGAGCTCGAGCGTCATCGGACGCATGAAGAGACCGAGGCTCTGGCGCAGCCCCATGGCGATGGTGATGATGAGGCCGCTCAGAACGAGCAGCACGAGCATTCCGCGGCGCTGGTCGGGGAAAGCCATATTCCTGCTTCTTCTACCGTTTTCCGTTGCCGGCTGCGCGGCGACCCGGTGTCACCGCATTCCATCGTTGGAATGCGCCGCTCGCGCCAGCGCGCATTGGAACCTCACCGAGCGCGGATCTCAAGTGATCTTTCTGCGGCTCATGCATGAAATCCCGGAATGCGTAGCCGCGTCGCCCGGCGGCGGGAGCCGGTGCAGGTGCCCGGGTCAGTGAAGGTATCGCAGCAGCTCGCGTCGACGACCCGCGAGCCGGCCGAGGGGCGCGAGGAGCCACGCCACGACGTTGCGCGCGTGCGAGCTCGACCGGATGCTGCGCTTGAAGTAGCGATGC
>JBOIFD010000253.1:0-17205 GCA_050741515.1 Burkholderiales bacterium | reverse complement strand
GCGATAAACTCGCTCACCGCGTGGGGGGTGTCGGTGCGGACGGTTGCGGCGCGGTGTCCTGCGCGGGTGCGCCGCGCGGCATCGCCGGCGGCTCGAGGTAGAGCACGCTCGGCCGCTTCCCCGGCGCCTGCGGATACAGCTCCATGAGGTCGTAGACCGCGCGCGGCATCTCGGTCGAGACCTTCAGCCCGAACCCCCGCGCGGCGTTCACGCCGATGGGGTAGTCGTGCGTCCAGCGACCTTCGGTGAGGGCCTTGGCGGTCGCGTGCGCCCGCTCGGGCGTGAAGTGCTCCTTGCCGGTCAAGAGCTCGGTCACGAACGCCTCCACCTGCGCCACCGCCTTCGCCGACATGTCGTGGCGGGGCCTCAGGCGAGGGCCCGCTCCAGCACCCGGGCGACGTGGATCGCCTCGCGTCCCGCGCCGTCGGCGATCTGGCGCCGGCAGCTCGTGCCGTCGGCGACGACGAGCGTCGCGCCGTCGGCGGCGCGCACCTTCGGCAGCAGCGACGCCTCCGCCATCCGCATCGAGACCGCGTAGTGGCGCGCCTCGTAGCCGAAGGCGCCCGCCATGCCGCAGCAGCTCGCTTCGATCGTCTCGACCTCGAGCCCGGGGACGAGCCGGAGCGCGCGCTCGACCGCCGGCATCGCGCCGAACGCCTTCTGGTGGCAGTGGCCGTGCAGCAGCGCTTTCGCCTCCGGCAGCGCGTTCAGCCTGAGCTTCAGCCGGCCGGCATCGCACTCGCGGGCGAGGAACTCCTCGAGGAGGAGCGCGTGGCCGGCGAGCTTCGCGGTCGCGCCGCCGGGCAGCACCGATTGGAACTCGTCGCGCAGCGTGAGCAGGCACGACGGCTCCAGCCCGACGACGGGAACGCCGCGCGCGACGTACGGCGCGAGCGCATCGAGCACCCGCCGCGCTTCGTCGCGCGCCTCGTTCACCATGCCGACGGCGAGGAAGGTCCGGCCGCAGCACAGCGGTCGGCCGCCGCCGGCCGGGCGCGCGACGTGCACGCGCAGGCCCGCCGCCTCGAGCACGCGGAGCGCGGCGATCGCGTTCGCCGGCTCGAAGTAGTTGTTGAACGTGTCCGCGAGCAATACGACGTCGCAGTCCTCGGGCGCGCGCACCTGATAGCGCCCCGCCGCCGACCGCAGGAACGGGCGCCCCTGCCACTTCGGCAGCGTGCGCCGCGCCGACAGGCCGGCGAGGCGCTCGGTGAGCGCGGCGACGAACGGCACGCGATCGCGCAGGTTCACGAGCGGCGCGAGCCGCGCGGCGAACGGCGCGTAGCGCGGGAGGTAGGCGATCAGGCGTTCCTTCAGCGGCCAGCCGTGGCGGCCGTGATAGTGGTGCAGGAACTCGATCTTCATCCGCGCCATGTCGACGCCGGTCGGGCACTCGCGCTTGCAGCCCTTGCAGCCGACGCAGAGGTCGAGCGTGTCGTAGAGCGCATCCGAGGCGAGGCCGTCCGGGCCGAGCTGGCCCGAGATCGCGAGCCGCAGGGTGTTGGCGCGGCCGCGCGTGAGGTGCTGCTCGTCGCCGGTCGCGCGGAAGGACGGGCACATGGTGCCGGCATCGAACTTGCGGCAGTGGCCGTTGTTGTTGCACATCTCGACCGCGGCCGCGAAGCCCTGGCTCGCGGCGCCCGGCACGCTCCACTCCGACCAGTCGAGCGCGGTGTCGAGCGCGAGCGGCGCGTAGCCCGGCTTGTAGCGGAAGAGCGACGCGTCGTCCATCCTGGGCGGCCGCACGATCTTGCCGGGGTTCATCAGGCCCCGGGGATCGAAGAGGCTCTTGATCTCCGCGAGCGCGCGCGCGAGGCGCGGCCCGACGATCGGCTCGATCCACTCGGACCGCACCAGGCCGTCGCCGTGCTCCCCGGAGTACGCCGCGCCCTTGAACGCCTTCACCAGCGCGCACGCTTCCTCGGCGATGGCGCGCATCTTCTTCGCGCCGCCCGCCTTCATGTTCAGGACCGGGCGGACGTGGAGCGTGCCGACCGAGGCGTGCGCGTACCAGGTGCCCCGGGTGCCGTGCTTCTCGAACACCCGGGTGAGGCGGTCGGTGTACTCCGCCAGGTGCTCGAGGGGCACCGCGCAGTCCTCGATGAACGACACCGGCTTCCCGTCGCCCTTCATCGACATCATGATGTTGAGGCCCGCCTTGCGGACCTCCCAGATGTCCTTCTGGAGCTTCGCGTCCGTCACCTCGACGACGCTTCCGGGCAGCCCGAGGTCGCCCATCAGCTCGACGAGGCGCGCGAGCTTCGCGACCTGGGCGTCGCGCTCGTCGCCGGCGAACTCCACCAGCAGGACCGCCTCGGGCCGGCCGCGGATGAAGCGCGCGACGATCGGCGCGAACGCCGCGTTCCCGCGCGCGAGCTCGATCATCGTGCAGTCGACGAGCTCCACCGCGTCCGGATCGAGCTTGACTATGTGCTGGGTGCACTCCATCGCGCGGCGGAACGTGGCGAAGTGGCACACGCCGAGCGCCTTGTGCCTCGGGATCGGCGCGAGCTTGAGCGTGACGCGGCGCGAGTACGCGAGCGTGCCTTCGGAGCCGACGAGGAGGCTCGCGAGGTTATGCGGTCGGTGCGGCTGGACCATGTCGATGTTGTAGCCCTGCACGCGCCGCAGGACCGTCGGCCAGCGCGCGGCGATCTCCTCGGCCTCGCGCCGGACGATCACATGGACCTTGTCGACGAGCGCGCGGTAGCCCGCCGGGCCGCGGTCGAGCTCCGCGCTCGGCCCGAAGCGGTACTGCGCGCCGTCGGCGAGCACCGCGTCGACCGCGAGGACGTTGTGCACCATGTTGCCGTAGCGGATCGACCGCGAGCCGCACGAGTTGTTGCCGGTCATGCCGCCGATCGTGGCCTGGGCGGACGTGGACACGTCGACCGGAAACCAGAGACCGTGCGGCCTGAGGAACGCGTTCAGCTGGTCGAGCACCATCCCGGGCTGCACCGTCACGGTCGCCTGCGCCGGGTCGAACTCGATCACCTGGTTGAGGTGCTTGGTGGTATCGATCACCAGCGCGGCGCCCACCGCCTGCCCGCACTGGGACGAGCCCGCGCCGCGCGGCAGGATCGGCACGCCCGCCTCGACGGCGATCCGCATCGCCTGCAGCGCGTCGTCCTCGGTCCGGGGCACGACGACGCCGACCGGCTCGACCTGGTAGATCGACGCGTCGGTCGAGTACCGGCCTCGGGCGGCGCGGTCGAAGAGCACCTCGCCCTGGAGCTCGCGCCGCAGCCGCGCGGCGAGGCTCGCGCCGGCGGCGCCGGGATGGAACTGGAGGTCGGAGACGTTCACGGCTCCGCGGGCGCGTCGGCGGCCTGCTGCATCGCGTCGCGCAGCACCTCGGACGGTTGCGCGCCCGAGACGGCGAGCCGCCGGTTGAAGATGAAGAACGGCACGCCCTCGATGCCGAGCTCGCGCGCGCGGGCATCCTCGGACGCGACCGCCTCGCGCGCCTGCGGGTTGTCGAGCCACGCCTCGACGGTGGCGCGGTCGAGGCCGGCGGCGGTCGCGATCGCCACGAGGTTCGCGCGCGCCGTGAGGTCCACGCCGTCGAGGAAGTAGGCGCGGAAGAACGCTTCCTTCACCGCGCCCTGACGGCCGTGGGCTCCGGCCAGCTCGATCAGGCTGTGCGCCGCGAGCGTGTTCGGCTGGCGCGCGATGCGGTCGAACGCGAAGTCGATGCCGACCTCGCGGCCGATCATCGCGACCCGGTCGTAGACCGCGCGCCCGCGGGCGCCGAACTTGCGCGCGACGTACTCGTCGCGCGGCACGCCCTCCGCGGGGAGCCCCGGGTTGAGCTGGAACGGGCGCCAGGTCACGCCGGGAGCGGGCGCCTCGGGACGCTCTTTCGCATACAGCGCGAGCGCCGCCTCGAGCCGCCGCTTGCCGATGAAGCACCAGGGGCAGACGATGTCCGAGACGACGTCGATCGCGAGAGTCATTGGCCCGGGCTCCTCTGGTCCGGCCGCATCATACCGCCCGGTCCGCCTGCGGCACCGCGGCCCCGGGGCCCGCCGTTGCCTCGGACCCGCGGGCCCTCTACCATCGGGGCGTTCCCCGCGGAGAATCCCCATGCGCCACCGAGCCGGCCGGCATTTCCTGCAGATCCCCGGCCCGACCAACGTCCCGGATCGCGTCCTGCGCGCGATCGACATGCCCACGCTGGACCACCGGGGTCCCGGGTTCGCCGAGCTCGGGCACGAGGTGCTCGGCGGCCTCAAGGAAGTCTTCAAGACCGCCCAGCCGGTGGTGATCTATCCGGCCTCCGGCACGGGCGCCTGGGAAGCCGCGCTGGTCAACACGCTCTCGCCGGGCGACAAGGTGCTCATGTTCGAGACCGGGCACTTCGCGACGCTGTGGCACAAGATGGCCACCCGCCTGGGCCTCCAGGTCGAGCTCGTCGGCACCGACTGGCGCCGCGGCGCGGACCCCGCGATCGCCGCGGCGAAGCTGAAGGAGGACAAGGGAAGCGCGATCAAGGCGGTGTGCGTGGTGCACAACGAGACCTCCACCGGCGTGACCAGCCGCATCGGCGCGATCCGGAAGGCGATCGACGCCGCGGGGCACCCGGCGCTGTACCTCGTCGACACGATCAGCTCGCTCGCGTCGATCGACTATCGCCACGACGAGTGGGGCGTCGACGTGACGGTCGCGGGCTCGCAGAAGGGGCTCATGCTCCCGCCGGGCCTGTCGTTCAACGCGATCAGCGCGAAGGCGCGGCAGGCCTCGCAGAGCGCGAGGCTGCCGCGGTCCTACTGGGCCTGGGACGAGATGCTTTCGAACAACCAGACCGGGTACTTCCCCTACACGCCGGCGACGAATCTTCTCTACGGGCTGCGCGAAGCGCTGCGGATGCTGCGCGAGGAGGGGCTCGAGAACGTGTTCGCGCGCCACGACCGGCACGCCGAAGCCGCGCGGCGCGCGGTGCGCGCCTGGGGCCTGGAGGTGCTGTGCGCGGTGCCCGAGGAGTACTCGAGCTCGCTCACGGCGGTGATGACGCCGGCGGGCCACGACGCCGACGGCTTGCGCGAGCGCATCCTCGAGGCGTTCGACATGTCGCTCGGGACGGGGCTGGGCAAGCTCGCCGGCAGGGTCTTTCGCATCGGCCACCTCGGCGACTTCAACGACCTCGCGTTGCTGGGCACGCTCGCCGGCGTGGAGATGGGCCTGGAGCTCGCCGGCGTGCCGCACCGCAAGGGCGGCGTGCAGGCGGCGATGGAGTTCCTCGCCGCCGCGGCCAAGGGCGCAGCGGCGGGGCGCAAGGCCGCCTAGGCCGAGGGCGCGGCATGTCCGACGCGGTTCTGGTCGCGCGCGACGGCGCGATCGCGACCGTCACGCTCAACAAGCCCGAGCGCCTGAACGCGCTCGACAAGGGCATGTGGCGGGCGCTCGGGGAGATCTTCCGCGACCTCGACCGCGACGAGTCGCTCCGCTGCGTCGTGCTCCGCGGGGCCGGCGACCGGGCGTTCGCGGCCGGCGCCGACATCGCCGAGTTCGCGACCGAGCGCGCGAACGTCGAGCAGGCGCGCGAGTACGACCGGGTCGTGCATCCGACGCTCGAAGCAGTCGCCCACTGCCGCCACCCGGTGGTGGCGATGATCCGCGGCGCCTGCGTCGGCGGCGGGCTCGAGCTCGCCGCCGTGTGCGACCTGCGGATCTGCGGCGAGTCGAGCCGCTTCGGCATCCCGGTCAAGAACCTGGGGCTCGTCGTGGCCTACGGCGAGCTGCAGGGGCTGATCGACCTCGTCGGCCGCGCCGCCGCGCTCGAGATCGTGCTCGAGGGCCGGGTGTTCGGCGCGCCGGAGGCGAAGGACAAGGGCCTGGTGAACCGCATCGTGCCCGACGACAA
Source organism: Burkholderiales bacterium (assembly GCA_050741515.1). Lineage (GTDB taxonomy): Bacteria > Pseudomonadota > Gammaproteobacteria > Burkholderiales > SG8-39 > DATEDA01. Next base: position 11,342 of record JBOIFD010000253.1, on the reverse strand, counting down.
GGTGGAAGAGGAAACCGCGGGCATGGTCCGGCGGATCGCCGCGGGCGCGCCGCTCGTCGCGCGCTGGCACAAGCGCTTCGCCCGGCGCCTGGCCGATCCCCGGCCGCTCACCCCCGGGGAGTACGACGAGAGCTTCGCCTGCTTCGGCACCGAGGACTACCGCATCGGTTACCGGGCATTTCTGGCGAAGGGCAAGCCCGAGTTTCGCGGCAAGTGACGGATGCCGCGGCGCGGCGGCGCGACGCGTGCCAGGATCCAGCCGTACCAAAGGGTCCGGACCGTGAAATTTCTCACGCATCTTCGCCGCCTCGCCCCCGCCGCCTTGGCGGCGGTCGCCGTTGCGGCAGCGGCCGCCAACGAGGCCGGTTTGAACTGGGTGAACGCCTCGCGCGGCGCCATCCCCAAGGGCTCGCTCGCGGTGGGGCAGGACGTCAACGGCAAGGCGCTCTACGCGTGCCGCGCACGGCTCGCGAACGGCGCCGACGTGCCGGGCAAGATCCGCGAGCCCCTCATCGGGTGCAGCGTGCTCCACGGCGGCCTCGAGTGGTCGCTGGCGACGTACCAGGTCCTGCGCGACGACCCGAAGGCGATCCGGTGGGTCCCGGGCAACTCCGTCCCGCCGCGCGCCTATCCCGTGGGCCGCGCGGCCGACGGCACCGATCTTTTCCTCTGCCGCGCCAAGCGCGGCGACGGCAGCGTCCAGGTCGGCCGGGTCGGCGCGGCGGGGACCTGCCAGTACGGGTTCGGCGGCAAGGAAGAGCAGGTCGCCGAGTTCGAAGTTCTCGTCCGGCCTTAGCCGCGCGTCTCGCCGCGCGGGACCTCTCGGCCCGCAGCGCTGATCTTGCGCTGCAGCAAAGTTGACGCGACCGGCCAACGTCGCCAGACTAGCGCCCCACCGAGCCGGCGCTTCCGGTCCCCAAAGCCGGTTGACCACTCAAGCGGAGCCGATCCGCCGCGGCTTCTTCGCCGCGGAAGGTTGATGCGATGGCAGGCCCCCTCTCCAAGTTTCGCGTCCTCGACCTGACGCGCGTGCTCGCCGGGCCGTGGGCCGGGCAGAACCTCGCGGATCTGGGCGCGGAAGTCATCAAGGTCGAACGACCGAAGACCGGCGACGACTCGCGCGCCTTCGGCCCGCCGTGGCTGAAGGACGCCAACGGCAACGAGACCCGCGAATCGGCGTACTTCACCTGCGCCAACCGCGGCAAGAAGTCGATCACCGTCGACCTCTCCAGGCCGGAGGGAAGCCGCATCGTGCGCGAGCTGGCGGCACGCTCCGACGTGCTGCTCGAGAACTACAAGTTCGGCGACCTCGCGCGCTACGGGCTCGGCTACGACGACCTCAAGGCGGCGAACCCGCGGCTCGTCTACTGCTCGGTGACCGGCTTCGGCCAGACCGGGCCGGACCGCGAGCGCCCCGGCTACGACTTCATGATCCAGGGCATGGGCGGGCTCATGAGTATCACCGGCGAGCGGGACGAGCTGCCCGGCGGCGGTCCGCAGAAGGCGGGGATCCCCATCGCCGACCTCATCACGGGCATGTACGCGACGATCGCCGTGTGCGCGGCGCTCGCGAACCGCGCCGAGACCGGGACCGGCCAGCATCTCGACCTCGCGCTGCTCGACTCGCTGGTCGCGGTGCTCGCCAACCAGGGCGCCAACTACCTCGCCACCGGGGTCTCGCCCGAGCGCCTCGGCAACGCGCACCCGAACATCGTGCCGTACCAGGCGTTCAAGACCACGGACGGGGACGTGATCCTCGCCTGCGGCAACGACAACCTGTTCCGGAAGTTCTGCGAGGTCGCGGACTGCCGGCACCTCGCCGCCGACCCGCGGTTCGCCACCAACGGCAAGCGCGTCGCGAACCGCGCCGAGCTCGACGCGATCCTCGGCGGGATCTTCGCCAGGCGCACGACGCGCGACTGGGTGGACGCGCTCGAGGCGGCCGGCGTGCCGAACGGCCCGATCAACACCCTCGAGCGGGTGTTCGCCGAGCCGCAGGCGATCGCGCGCGGCCTGAGGCTCGAGCTCGCGCATCCGGTGGCGGGCCAGGTGTCGCTGGTGCGCAGCCCGATGCGGTTCTCCGCGACCCCGGTCGAGCACGAGCGGCCGCCGCCGGTGCTCGGCCAGCACACCGACGAGATCCTGCGCCGGGTGATCGGGATGAGCGAGCCCGAGATCGCGAAGTTGCGTGCCGACGGCGTGGTCTAGGTCCGGCGTCGACCGACCCGCGACGGCCGGCATCGCGAGCGGCCGATGAGCACCCGCGAAGCGTCCGTCCTTCGCACCGACGTCCCGGCGCGGCTCGACCGGCTACCGTGGTCGCGATGGCATTGGCGCGTCGTCCTCGCGCTCGGCGCGGCGTGGGTGCTGGACGGGCTCGAGGTCACGCTGGTCGGCTCGATCGGCGGCGTGCTCGAGCGGCCGGACACGCTCGGGCTCTCCGCCGCCGGGATCGGCTGGGCGGGGTCGGCGTACGTGGGCGGCGCGGTGCTCGGCGCGCTCTACTTCGGCCGGCTCGCGGACCGGCTCGGCCGCAAGCGCCTGTTCCTCGTCACGCTCGCGGTCTATCTTGCGGCGACGTTCGCCACCGCATTCACGTTCGATTTCGCGACCTTCGTCGTCTGCCGGTTCTTCACCGGCTTCGGCATCGGCGGCGAGTACGCGGCGATCAACTCGGCGATCGACGAGCTGATTCCGGCGCGGGTCCGCGGCCGGGTGAGTCTCGCGATCAACGGGAGCTTCTGGATCGGCGCGGCGCTCGGCGCCGGCCTGAGCCTCGTGCTCCTCGATCCGCGGGTGCTCGGACCGGCGCTCGGCTGGCGCGCCGCGTTCGCGCTCGGCGCGCTCATGAGCGTCGCGATCTACCTCGTCCGGCGCCACGTGCCGGAAAGCCCCCGGTGGCTGCTCATCCGCGGCCGCGGCGACGAGGCGGAACGCGAAGTCCGCCGCATCGAAGCCGCAGTGACGCGCGAGCGGGGCGCGCTGCCGCCCGTCGCCGGCACGCTGACCATCGCGCTCCGGCCGCCGCCCTCGCTCGGCGAGGTGGCGCGGGTGCTCCTCGTCCGCTACCGGAGCCGCACGTGCTTCGGCCTCGCCCTGATGATCTCGCAGGCGTTCTTCTACAACGCCATCTTCTTCACCTACGCGCTGGTGCTGACGCGGTTCTACGACGTGCCCGAGGCGCGCGTCGGCCTGTACCTCCTGCCGTTCGCGGCCGGCAATTTCCTCGGTCCGCTGGTGCTCGGGCCGCTGTTCGACCGGGTCGGACGGCGAAAGATGATCACGCTCACCTACGCGCTGTCCGGCGTCGGCCTCGCTGCCACGGGCCTCGGGTTCGTCGCGGGCTGGCTGGATGCGTGGGGGCAGACGCTCTGCTGGTCGATCGTCTTTTTCCTCGCCTCCGCGGCGGCGAGCTCGGCCTACCTGACGGTGAGCGAAGTGTTTCCGCTGGAGATGCGCGCCGTATCGATCTCGGTGTTCTACGCGGTCGGCACCGGCGCGGGCGGCTTCCTCGCGCCGGCGCTGTTCGGGATGCTGATCGAGACCCAGAGCCGCGCGGCGGTCGCCCTGGGTTACGGTGTCGGCGCAGCGCTGGTGGGGCTCGCCGCCCTGGTCGCGTTCGTCTACGGAGTGGATGCGGAGCGCAAGCCGCTCGAGGACGTCGCCGAGCCGCTCAGCGCGGTCGGCACCGGGACTCGAGATCGGGCCTGACCGCTTTCACCACAGGCCCGCCAGCATCCGCGTCGCGAGCACGAAGAACAGCACCGCGAAGACTTTCCGCAGCACGCGCGTCGAGGTGCGGTGGGCGACCATGACGCCGAGCGGCGCCACCGCCATGCTCGCGATCGTCACCCCGACGAGCGCCGGCAGATAGACATACCCCAGGCTCCACGCCGGCAGGCCGGGCACGCCCCAGCCGCCCGCGACGTAGCCGACCGTCGCCGCGGCGGCGATCGGAAAGCCGATCGCCGCCGCCGTGCCGATCGCGTGGATCATCGGCACGTTGCACCACATCATGAACGGCACCGTCATGAACGCGCCGCCCACCGCGGCGAACGCGGAGACGCCGCTGATGACGGCGCCGGCGGCGAAGAGGCCGGCCGGCCCGGGCAGGGTTCGGGACGGGTTGGGCTGGCGCTCGAACAGCATGTTCAGGCCGGCCGCATAGACGGTGGCGACGAACAGCACGGCGAAGACGAGCGTCGGGAGGGAGGACGCGATCAACGAGCCCACCAGCCCGCCGACGAGGATGCCGGGCGTCATGCTCTTCACGATGTCCCAGCGCACCGCGCTCCGCGCCGCGTGCGCGCGGGCGCTCGACAACGATGTAAAGAGGATCGTCGCCATCCCGGTGCCGACCGCGAGGTGCACGACGTGGTCCCGGGGCAGGCCCTGCCCCTCGAAGAGCCAGACGAGAAACGGGATCTGCAGCGCGCCGCCGCCGATGCCGAGCATCCCGGCGAGGAACCCTACGCCGGCACCGATCGCGAGGTAGCCGAGCAGCCAGAGGTCCATGGGACCGCGAGGATACCGGGGTGAGCGGGGCCGCGCGCGGCCTTCGCCCAGCCGGCGCGTTCCGGAACATTTAAACTGGCGGTCCGCGGATTCGAACGGAGGCCGACATGGCGCTCCTCGCAGACCCCCGTCAACGCGTCGACTCGGAGCTGATCGAGTCCCTGTGCAGCGCGCTGCGGAAATACCTCGAGCGTCAGGTCGAGCTGCTCAACGCCGAGGTGCGGAGCTATCCGACGCCGATCGCGCGCTGCGACGACCAGCTGACCGGCCTGCTCGAGCAGCGGACGGGCGCGGCCGCGCAGCTGCAGCGGCTCAGCTCGCTCGGCGATCTGGACCTCGCGCGCGCCGACGGCATCGCCCTCGCCGGCGAGCTCATCGACCTGTTGAATCGGCGCTGAACGACGCGTCCCATGCCCAAGCAGATCATCGCCTCCCCCGACGCGCCGACCACCGGCTTCACCGACAAGTCGAAGCCGTCGCCCCTCGCGCAGGCGATCCGGGCGGGAAGCCTCCTGTTCGTCTCCGGTCAGGGTCCCCTCGACCCGAAGACGCGCGAGGTGGTCTCACCCGACATCCGCGAGCAGACGCGCCAGACGCTCGCGAACCTGTCGGCGGTCCTCGCTGCCGCGCAGCTGACGATGGCGAACGTCGTGAACATGCGCGTCGTGCTGCGGAACACCGCGGACTTCCCGGCGTTCAACGAGGCCTTCCGCGAGTTCATGGGGACCGAGAAGGTCACCCGCACCTGCGTCGGCGCGACGCCGCACCGCAAGGGCGTGAACGTCGAGATCGACTGCGTCGCGAGCTTCGACTGAGGCGTCACCGGCCCGGCGGGCGCGGCGTGACGTGGCCGCAGCCCGCGCAGGTGCGGTTCTTCTCCGCCCCGTAGAACTCCTCGTACACGCGCGAGACCGGATCGGCGTCGTAGTCGGTGACGTGCTTGACGCTCTCGTAGAGGACGCTGCCGCACTGCTCGCAGAACCAGGAGAACTTGTCCCGCTCGTCGGCGCGGCGCTTGCGCTCGAGAACGAGAACGAAGGCATCGGGCGCGAAGCGCGGCGAGTGCGGGACCCCGGCCGGGCAATAGATGATCTCGCCTTCGCGGATCAGCGCGATCTTCTCTTCGCCCTCCGGCGTCCGGTAGTGGAGGTTCATGTCCCCCTTGATCATGTACATGACCTCGTCGACCGGATCGGAGTGGAACTCGCTGCGATGCTCGCGGCCGCGCGCGACGAAGGCGAGCGTGTCGTCGGCCTGCCAGAGGATGGTCACCGGCCGGGCGGCGTTGCGGATGCCGTCGGTGATCTGGTCCAGATTCACTGCCCTGAGCTCGCTCATCTTTCCTCCGGGGTTCGCGCGCGCCAATCATACCTCCGCTCGCGCGCGTGGACGCGCCGCCGGGTTCCCGACTCAGGACGCGATCGCGTGGCCCTGCTGCAGCAGGCTGTGCATCAGGGCCTGGAGCTCCTCCGGCTTCACCGGCTTGTGCAGCACCGGGTAGCCGGATTCCTCGAACTCGAGGAGCTGCTCGGACGCCGTGTCGCCGGTCACCAGCACCGCGGGCACGAACCCGAGCTCCGTGTTCAGCGCTTCGATGACGGCGATGCCGTTCTCGCCGTTCGCGAGCCGGTAGTCGACGAGCATCAGGTCCGGCCGGTGGCCCGCGGCCGCGAGGCGCACCCGGGCCTCGGCGAGCGATCCGGCCGGGATCGGGCGGCAGCCCCACTCGCCGAGCAGCAGGGCGAGCACGCCGACGACCTCCGGCTCGTCGTCGACGACCAGCACCGTGGCGCCGTCCACCGTCAGCACCGACGGCATCGCGTCGGCGCCGCGCGCGGCCGGCCCCGGCGCGGTCTCGCTCGCGGCGATCCACACCGTGAACCGGGAGCCCTCGTTCGGCGCGGACTCGAGCTCGAGGCGATGACCGAGGCGGTGCACCAGCCGCTGCACGATCGCGAGCCCGAGGCCGAGCCCCTGGCGGCGGTCGCGGGCGGGATTGTGGATCTGGTAGAACTCGTCGAAGATCCGCGCCTGCTCGGCCGGCGCGATCCCGATCCCGGTGTCGGCGACGGTGATCCCGACCTCGCCGTGGATCCGGCGGCACGCGACCGAGACGCCGCCCCGCTCGGTGTACCGGATCGCGTTCTCGAGCAGGTTGCGCAGCACCCGCTCGAGCAGCAGGTAGTCGGTGGCGATCGCGTCGTCGCCGGCCTCGACCGAGAGCGCGAGGCCCTTCGCGGCCGCCTTCGAGCGGTACTCCTCCCTCAGGCCCTCGACGACGTCGCGCACGCCCACGACCGCCACGGTGGGGACGACCACGCCCGCGTCCAGCCGCGAGAGGTCGAGGAGCTCAGTGAACAGGTTGTCGAGCGACTCGACGGCCCGGCCGATGCTGGCGGCGACCTCGCGCTGATCGGGGTCGCGGGCGCGCGCGTTCAGCAGCCCGGTCAGCAGGGTGAGCGCGTGCAGCGGCTGGCTGAGATCGTGGGCGGCGGCGGCGAGGAACCGGGACTTGCTCTTGTTCGCGCCCTCGGCGTGCGCGCGCGCGGCCTCGGCCCGCTCGTTCGCCTTGCGCAGGAGATCGATCAGGGCCTCGTTCCGGAACCGGATCCCGATCGAGCGCTCGACCGTCGCGTTCAGCTCGCGCGCGAACAGCGCCATCATGATCGCGAAGTAGAAGAGCAGGATCGCGACCACCGGCCCGCCCGTACCGCCGGCGAGCGCCCAGGCGATCACGAGCGGCGTGAAGAACCCCGCGGCGAACGTGTAGTAGGCCGGCACGTAAGGCCCGGTCGCGGCGATGGCCGCCGCGCCCCATCCGGTGAGCAGCGTGGTGAGCAGCGCCTGGCCCTCGGGGGGGAGCGCGGGAAAGAAGAGCACCCCGGGGCTGCCGCCGATCGCGCCGTGGACGAAGTTCATCGCCGGGAAGACCCGCGCCCAGAACCGCGTTCGCGCGTGCAGGGCCCCGGTGGCGATGAGCCGCCGCGCGAGCGCCTGCCGCGCGAAAAGGGCGCCGACCGTGACCACGGCCCACGCGATCGCGATCACCGGGTCCGCGTGGCGCCAGACGATGTACACGATCGCCGCGCACACCACGGCGATCGGCACGGGTGCGCGGATCCAGTTGTTGCAGAGGTGGACGAGCTGCTCGGCGCGAACGCGCTCGCCGCTCGCGGCCGGCGGGGCCCCGCCTCCGGGATCGATGGTCGTCTGCGCGCCGCGCTCGGTCATTCCATCCGCTCCTGACGCGCACCCCGTCGTCGCGCGAGGCTCCGGGCCGCCGCCCGCGAAGCGCGCGGCGCGCACGTCTCGCGGCCATTGGGCCACGCGGCCCCGCGGGCCGCAATGAGCCATTTGTCCGATGCGCCGGAAGCTTCTAGCCGCGCCCGGCCAGCAGCCGCTCCGCGACCTCGGCGAACCCGGCGCCGGCGGCCTCGCGAGTGACGTAGGCGGGCCACGCGTCGAGCCGGCCGCCGAACTGTCGCAGATTGGCGACACCGACCGAGCACGGAAAGTAGGCGAACAGAGGCGAATCGTTGGGGGAGTCGCCGACGAAGACGTACTCGGCGGCACGCGCGTCGAGATCGACCGCGAACTGCTCGCGCATCAGCGTCCGCGTAAGCCCGAGCTTGTCGTACTCGCCGAACCAGCCGTTGACGTGAATCGAGCTCACTTTGGCGGTCATCCCCGCCGCCTGCATGATCGCGACGATGCGGTCGATGGCCGGCTCGCCGAGCCGCGGCACGTCCTCGCAGCAGTCGATGGCGAGGTCGGCCTCGCGGTAGAGCTGGTCGGAGGCGAGCGCCGTGCCGGGGACTTCAGCGAGGATCCGGTCGCGAACCGCGGCGAGCCGGGCGCGGTTGCGCTCCCGCGTGGCGGTGTCGTCGCGAAACCGCTTCTCGAGGCGGCGCGCGGCGCGGTCGTAGCGGAAGTAGAACGCCCCGTTCTCGCCGACGACCGCGTCCACCGGCCACATCCGCGCGATGTGGTCGCACCAGCCGGCCGGGCGACCGGTGATCGGCACGACGGTGAGGCCCGCGTCGTGCAGCCGCTCCAGCGCCGCATACGCCTCGGCCGTCAGGCGGCCGTCGGTCGTGAGCGTGTCGTCGATGTCGCAGAACACGCCGCGGATCGGTCCGGCCGGAGCCCAGTCCGCCAGGGGCTTCATTGACGTGGTGCTCATGCCACGACCTTCAAGAAGTCAGCCACCCGACGGCGCTGGCCCTCGGTCATGTGCAGTCCGCACTTCGTCCGCCGCCACAGCACGTCGTCCGCGCTGCCCGCCCACTCGTGCGCGACGAGGTACGCGAGCTCGCGCGCGTAGAGTCCCCCGCCGAACGCCTTGCCGAGGTCGGCCTCCGCGCGGGCGTCGCCGAGGATCTCGGCGGCCCGCGTCCCGTGGCGGCGGAGCAGCCGCTCGAGCCAGGCCGGGTCGAGCTGCGGGTAGCGCCCGCGATAGGCCCGGACGAGCTCGGGGAAGCCCTCGCCGCCGAGATCGCCCCCGGGGAGCGGCGCTTTCGCGGTCCACGCCCGGCCCTGGTGCGGAAACCACGGCGCGAGCTTCTCGAGCGCGTGCTCGGCGAGCCGGCGATAGGTCGTGAGCTTGCCCCCGTAGATCGACAGCACCGGGGCGTGGCCGCCGGCGTCGGTGACGACGAGATGGTAGTCGCGCGTCACCTGCGAAGCCGCTGCAGTGCCGTCGTCGTAGAGCGGCCGCACCCCGCTGTAGGACCACACCACGTCCGCGGGCGCGATCGGCCGCGCAAGATAGCGGTTCGCTGCGCGGCAGAGGTACTCGACCTCGTCGGCCGGCGCGCGCGGCGGCGCCTCGGGGTTGTGGTGCGGCACGTCGGTGGTGCCGACGAGCGTGAAGGCGCCTTCGAACGGGATCAGGAACACCACGCGGCCGTCGTCGTTCTGCAGGATGAAGGCGTGCTCGCCCGCGTAGCGCCGCGGCACCACGATGTGGCTGCCGCCGACGAGCCGCATCCGGCCGCGGGGCGGCTCGTGCAGCACGCCCTCGAGCACCCATTGCACCCACGGCCCCGCGGCGTTCACCACCGCCCGCGCCCTGACCGTTCGCTCGGCCCCTTGCTCCACTCCAAGTGTAAGCGCCCACTCATCTCCGACCCTTCGCCCCGCCTTGAGCTCGGTCCGCGTCAGCATGGCGGCGCCCAGGTCCGCGGCGGCCCGGGCGTTGAGCACGACGAGGCGCGCATCGTCGACGTGGGCGTCGGCGTAGACGTAGCCCCGCCGGTAGCTCGGGGCGAGGCCGGCGCCGAGGCCGCTCGCACCGAGCCGGATCGCGCGCGACCGCGGCAGCGTCATCCGGCCGCCCAGCCGGTCGTACAGGAACAGGCCCACCCGGATCATCCAGGCCGGGCGGAGACCCGCGGTGTGCGGCATGACGAACTGGATCGGCCACACGAGATGCGGGGCGATCCGGAGCAGGATCTCGCGCTCGGCGAGCGACTCGGCGACCAGGCGGAACTCGTACTGCTCGAGGTAGCGCAGGCCGCCGTGGATCAGCTTGCTGCTGCACGCGGAGGTCGCCGCCGCGAGATCGCCCTTCTCGCAGAGGAGGACCCGCAGGCCCCGGCCGGCCGCATCGCGCGCGATGCCCGCGCCGTTGATCCCGCCGCCGACGATGACGAGGTCGTAGCGCTCGGCCGCGGGCGTCATGCGAGCGCCGCGCGCGTCCGCTCGAGCAGCGCGTCGACGAACGCCGCGTCGTGGTAGACGCCGAAGCCGAACCGCACCCGCGTTCCGCGGCGATCGACGATGATCTTGCGGGCGGCGAGCCGGCGCTCGACCGCTTCCGCGTCCGCGAGCTCGAAGGTGAGGAAGTTTCCCCGCGGCATGCCGCTCGGCGGCGTGAGCGCCGCGGCCGGCAGGCGAGCAAGCTTCGCGTCGGCGAGGCCGGCGAGAAACCGCCGCTCCAGGCCCGCCACGTGCGCGTGGATCTCCCGCGGACCGACCCCGAGCTCGGCGAGCCACCGCAGCACCGCGTTGAAGCGGTAGAGGCCCGACGCGTCGAACGTCGAACCCCAGAACCGCATCGCGTCGTCACCGTAGCCCACCCGGTCCTCCGGCGCGTCGGTTAACCCGCCGAAGTCGGCGAACCAGCCGGTGCAGACCGGCCGGAGCCCGGAATCCACGGGCGTCGACATGAAGCACGCGCCCTCGCCGGCCTGCGCGTACTTGTAGCCGCCGGCCAGGTAGAAGATCTGCCGGCCGAGGCGGGCGAGCTCGACGGGCAGCGCGAGGAACGCGTGATACCCGTCGATCGCCACGATCGCGTCCGGCGCCGCGCGCGAGAGCAGCGCCTCGAGCCCTTCGACCACGAACCCCGAATCGAAGAACACGTGGGACAGGAACACCATGTCGAAGCGGCTGGTCAGTGCGTGCTGGAACCGCTCGCCGAAGGTCGCGTAGGGCTCGACGGGGATGCGCGTGACGGCGAGCCGGCCGGTCTCCTCGAGCCGCCGCGTCTGGCGGCCGAAGCTGTGGAACTCGTTCGCGGTCGTGAGGACGCGCGGCGGATGCGACCAGTCCAGGCAGGAATAGAGCCGGACGACGAACTCGTGCGTGTTCGGCGCGAACGCGACGAGCTTCGGGTCGGGGAGGTCGAGGAGCCGCGCCACGTGGCCCTGCGCCTGGGGCACGACCTCGCCGAAGACCTTCTCCTGCCACTTGCGGTTGGTGAGCCGCGCCGAATCCTCCCAGTACGCGAGGTGCGCGGCGCGCGTCACGTCCGGCCACGGGTGGTGGCTGTGCGCGGTGACGTGGAGCGCGTCCCCGATCGACTCGAAGAAGGTCCGGTAGTG
>JBOIFD010000252.1:0-4982 GCA_050741515.1 Burkholderiales bacterium | reverse complement strand
CGTCGAGCGCGCGCTCGAGCTTCACGGGCCGCCGATCTACGTGCGCCACGAGATCGTGCACAACCGGTCCGTCGTCGACGACCTGCGCCGGAAGGGCGCCGTGTTCGTCGAGGGGCTCGCCGAGGTGCCGCCCGGCAGCACGGTCATCTTCTCCGCGCACGGCGTGTCGAAGTCGGTGCAGCGCGACGCCGAGGCGCGCGGTCTGAAGGTATTCGACGCGACGTGCCCGCTCGTCACCAAGGTGCACGTCGAGGTGGCGAAGATGCTGCGGGCGGGCCGCGAGGTGGTCATGATCGGCCATCGCGGCCACCCCGAGGCGGAGGGGACCATGGGGCAGGCCGAGGACGGCATGCACCTGGTCGAGACGGTCGAGGACGTGGCGCGCCTCGAGGTGCGCGACCCGGCGCGGCTCGCGTACGTGACCCAGACGACGCTCTCGGTCGACGACGCCGCGGCCATCGTCGCGGCCCTGAAGCGTCGGTTCCCGCAGATCGTGGGGCCGAAGACGGACGACATCTGCTATGCGACGCAGAACCGGCAGGAGGCGGTCAAGTTGATGGCGCCGCGCTGCGACGTGGTCATCGTCGTCGGTTCGCCCAACAGCTCGAACTCGAACCGGCTCCGCGAGGTCGCGGACCAGCTGGGCGTGCCCGCCTACATGATCGACAGCGCGGACGAGTTGGATCCGGCGTGGATCGCGGACCGGCCGCGGGTCGGCGTGACCGCGGGCGCCTCCGCGCCGGAAGTGCTCGTGCAGAAGGTGGTCACCCGCCTGAAGTCGCTCGGCGCGGGGAGCGTCCGGCAGCTCGAGGGCGTCGCCGAGCACGTCGTTTTCCCGATGCCGAAGGGGCTGCACGCGTCGTAGCGCAGCGGCCCGGCGTCCCGCCGGGCGGGGCCTCGCTCAGGGCGTCTGATCGGCGCCCGCGGACGCGCTGCCGGACGGGACCAGCGGGTGGAATTTCATCTCGATCCAGGTCTGGCTCTTCACGGCGATCCCGCCGAGCTTGCCGGGTGAGAAGCGCGCGCTCGCGAACGCCTCGGCGGCGGCCTGCTCGAAGTAGCCCTCCGGGTCCGCTACCACGACGAGCGCCCGCTCGACCCGGCCCTCCTCGCTGATCAGCAGGCGGAGCAGCACGTAGCCGCCGTCGGGCGGGGCGACCCGCGGATACGTGGGGTCGATGCGAGACCGCAGCCGCGGGCGCGCGTCGAGCTGCGAGGGGAGGTAATAGACCGGGCTCTCGCGCAGCCCGCGGGGTTGCGAGACCTCCGGCGGCGGGGCCGGCGGTGGGCTCGTCTCCCGCGCCGGTGCCGGCTTGTCGGCGGCCGCGATGTGCGGCGGCAGCACCGGCGACGACCTGTCCGCCGACGGCGATTGGGGCGCGGGCGGCGTGACGATGCGCGCCTGCAACGGGCGCGATGCGATGCTCTCCTGTCCGGTTGGGGACCCCAGGGGCGCTCCCGCGAGCGTAAGGACCGCGGCCGCGTGGAGCGCCAGCGAGGCCGCGACCGCGCCGGCCAGGCGGACTGCCGGAGCGCTCGCCGCGTCGAGGGAGGCAAGGATCGAGGACATGCGGGACTCGCGCTGCCGGCGGCGCGGCCCCACGGAAAAGGCCCGCGGAAGACCCTGGGGTCTCTCGCGGGCCCGCGGGCCGCTTTCCGCCCTCCGGCTACGGCATGATCTCCCTCCAGGTGAGCCGCTTGCCGGTCGGCGCGCCCGAGGCGATCGGGACGTCTTCCTTCTCGGGGGGCTCGCCGGTGTGCTTCTGGCGGTACACGACGACCGTGCCGTCGGGCAGTCGCACGATGCTGATCCCGACGGTGAGCCCGGTCAGCCGGTACCCCGACGGCGAGGTCGTCCCGGCCGGGGAGAAACCGGTGGCGAAGTCGAAGAAGTTGAGGAAGCTGAACCCTCCCGGCTCGCAGGCCGTGTTCGCTGGGACGTTCGAGGCCACGACCAGGGTGCCGAGCTGGAGCTCCATCGCGACGTTCACGCGCTCGCCGGGTTCGATCAGGTCCACGAACCAGCCGTCGGTCGACCCGCAGTTGGAGGTCGGGCTGGCGGTGTCGCAGCTCACGAACCGGTCGCTGCCGACGGTGGTCATCGTGAGCTTCTTCAGCGACGCGCGGAGATCCACGTACGGCGCCGTGCCGAGCGGATCCTTGATCGCGTAGACGCTCTGCACCTGGGTGGTGGTCACGTCGGTGGTCCCCAGGTACTTGCCGGTGCTCACGTAGACGAACGGCGATGGCGGGCTGCCGACCTCCGCCAGGCGGGGCGCGACCGTGATCGGTTGCGGGTTGCCCGACGGATCCTTCGCCGTCGCGAGCAGCGTCGCTTCGCGGCCGGCCGGCGGGAGGATCGGGTTCCCGAGCCCGTCCAGCTGGTCGTTGACGTCGAAGCGCCACACGTTGCCGAGCAGATCCACCCCGTACACCCTGAGGGTGGTGTTGTTCGCGCTCGAGTCGTTCACCCAGGCGGTGATCTTGGACAGCCCGCTCGGGTTCGTAGCGGTGCCGAAGGTGGGGCTGCCGTCGCCGGCGCGGATCTTGTAGAGGATCTTGCCGGTCGTCGCCTCGAGCACGTAGAGGTAGCCCTGGCCGTCGCCCGCCTGCGCCGGCGTATTCGCGTTGTTGTAGCCGGAGGCGACGAACACCACCCAGCGGCCGTCCGTGAGCTTGCTGATGACCGGGTTGCCGAACGTGTAGCCGAGGTGGCAATCGGCGAACTCGCCGGCGCCGGCGCAGATGCTCGGCGAATGGGCGAACTCCCACAGCGCCTTCGGGCTGGCCGGGTCGGTGATGTCGAGCGCGTAGTAGCCGCGCCCGCCCTTGTTCAGGCCGCCCACCAGGATCGTCTTCCAGGTGCCCGAGACCGGGTCGAACACGTCGTCCCTGACCGGCCGTCCGTCCACGTAGTACTCGTGCAGGTTCGCATAGTTACTGTCCGCGAGCTTGTACAGGCGGGGCAGCATCGAGCGCGGGATGAACGCCCAGGCCTCCTCGCCGCCGGTCGCGGTGGTGGTCGCGTTGAAGGCGTGCAGCATGCCGTCGTTCGCCGCCACGTACACCATCGGCGTGCGGCTGGCGATGGAGGAGGCGAAGGCCGCGTATCCGCCGGTACCGGTCGTGTCGGCGTAGCTGAATGCGGCGGCGCCGACGAACAGCGGCTGCGAGTTCACGATGTCGCCCAGCACGTGGTCGCGCTCGCGGTAGAGCCGGTCGAGATCGTTCGGCTTGAAGGTTTCCTTGCCGCGCTGGCCGCGGAGGAAGTTGACCAGGTTCTCGCCCCGGGCGGCCGTCTTCTGGTCGGCCGTGCCGCTCGTCCCGTCGGTCATCAAGCTCCACTGCGACAGGTCCTGCACCTCGTCCGCCGTTCCGGCGGCGGTGAAGAACGCCTGCTCGGTAGAGTCGAGGCCGGTCGAGGCCGTCCCGGTCGGAGCGCCCGCGGCGTCGCAGGCCTTGGTGTTCCAGGTGAAATCCACCAGGTTGTCGGTCGCGCCCGCGCGGAACAGCTTGATCGCGCGGTTGTCGCACGCGGCCTTGGTCTTGGCGTCCAGCTTCCCCTGCGCCGACCAGACCACCGCCGGGAGCACGTCGCCGAAGGTCGGGCTCAGCGGGTCGACGTCGATCTGGTGCGCCCGCAGCTCGCCGGTCCACACCTGGGTGGTGTAGGTCGGCAGGATGATCAGGTTGTTCCCCGCGGTCGGCTCCAGGGTCGAGGTCGCCGCTGCGGCCGCCGAGGAGAGCCGCGCCTGGATCTGCGTCAGCGCGGTCGTAAGCGAGAGCGCCAGCGCCGTCGGGTCCTTCGCGCTGAAGTAGGTGCCGCGGCCGTTGACCGCCGCGTGCCAGAGGTCGTCGATCCGTGCCTGCTGCTCGCTCGTGACGCCGGTGTTCGCGTTGCCCGGGTTCGGGTTGGGCCAGCCCTTCGCGCCGCTGCGAAGGTCGGCGAAGTCGCCGATGGTCTGGCTCTTGTAGCTGGCATCGAACTTGAGCTGCCCGTCGAGCCCCATGCCGAGCGTGAACGTCGTCATGTGCTGATGCGTGGCGCTGTCGTCCTCGACGCCGGTTCCGGACTGCGGCACGTTGTTGACCGTGCCGACGTCGGTCCCGAGCGCGCCGAGCGAGCCCGGCCCGCGGAGGTCGTTCTGGTAGTAGTACGCAGCGACGTCCGCCAGCGTGTTGGCGGTGCTGACGGGCGGGCTAGTGGTCGTGCCGATGGGACACCCGGCAGTGGAGCTCGACGGCGCGCCACTACCCGTGCTGGAGCAACCGGCGGTGACAGCGGCATTGATCGTGGCGCTCGGAAAGCACGTGCTGTTGTTTGTCCTCGTCCAACCCGACGTCGTGACCAACCCGGTTTGGCCGGTGGTCACGGTGCGTTCCCACCGGTCGGCGCGGGTGTTACCGCCGCTGCAACTACTGCCGTTGCCGATGTCGTTGAAGTACTGCTGGGTAACGACAGTGCTCACGGTACCGGCGTCGAGCATCGGCCGGGGCGAGACCCCGCTGTTGTTGTCGTGATTGCCGATATCGGCGGTGCCGCTGGTGCCGTTGGTGATCGTCTTTCCCTTGCCGTAGTTCCAGTAACCGTCGGTCGTGAGGATCGCGAAGTTCTGCTGGCACGAGTACTGGATCGGGTCGTCGGGCATGCCGTTGTTGATCCCGTCGGTGCGGCCGGCGAAGTGGCGGCCGGCGCGGGCGAGCGCCTGCCGCAGCGGCGTGAAGCTGCTCGGCTGCTGCTGGTAGAACTTCGTGTACCACGCGCTCTTGTGGGTCGGCGTGAACGCGTCGATCTTCAGGTAGAAGTTGGACGTCACGGGAACGACCGCGTTGTCGTCGTCGCAGCTGGAGCCGTTCGGGCAGATCGTGATGAAGCCGATGCGGAACGTGTCGTTGAGGCCGTTGAACGCGCGGCCGGCGGCGCTCTTCATCACCAGCATCCGCGTCCGGTAGTAGGTGAACCAGTTCGCGAAGTTCTGCTC
>JBOIFD010000251.1:0-6227 GCA_050741515.1 Burkholderiales bacterium | reverse complement strand
TCGCGCAGCCCGATCGTGTTGCCGTAGGACTTCGACATCTTCGCGCCGTCCAGGCCCGGCAGCCGCGACGCCTCCGTCAACAGCACCTCCGGCTCGACGAGGATCATCCGCCCGCCGCCCTCGAGGTAGCCGAACAGCCGCTCGCGGTCGGCGACCGAGAGGTTCTGGGCCTCGTCGAGGAGCGCCCGGGCCGACGCGAGCGCCTGCGCGTCGCCCTGCTGCTGGAACCGCGTGCGCAGCTCCCGGTACAGCTTCGCTTTCCGGCTGCCGAGCTTCTTCGCGGCGGCGAGCGCCTTGTCCTCGAACCCCGGCTCGCGGCCGTAGACGTGGTTGAACCGCCGTGCGATCTCCCGCATGAACTCGATGTGCGGCACCTGGTCCTCGCCGACCGGCACGTACTTCGCCCGGTAGATCAGGACGTCGGCCGCCTGGAGCAGCGGATAGCCGAGGAAGCCGTAGGTGGCGAGGTCGCGGTCGGCGAGCTTTTCCTGCTGGTCCTTGTAGGTCGGCACGCGTTCGAGCCACCCGAGCGGGGTGATCATCGACAGCAGCGTGTGCAGCTCGGCGTGCTCGAGGATTCGCGACTGGATGAACAGCGTCGCCTGGGCGGGATCCACGCCGGCGGCGAGCCAGTCGACCACCATGTCCCAGACGCTCTGCTCGATGATCCCCGGCTCGTCATAGTGCGTCGTGAGCGCGTGCCAGTCGGCGACGAAGAAGTAGCACGGATACTCGCTCTGCAGCCGCACCCAGTTCTTCAGCGCGCCGTGATAGTGGCCGAGATGCAGGCTGCCGGTCGGGCGCATGCCCGAGACGACGCGCTCGACGACCATCGGGCTACAGCACCCCGAGCTGGAACGCGCTCACGATCAGCTGTCTCGAGCCGATCACGATCGGTCCGAGGACGATCCACAGGACGTTGGTGAACATCAGCGTCAGCAGGATCGGGAACCCCCACGGCTCGAGACGCGCGTACGAGTCCGAGATCCGGGCCGGGAGCAGGCTCGCCACGATGCGCCCGCCGTCGAGCGGCAGGATCGGGATCAGGTTGAGGAGCATCAGCACGAGGTTCACCGTCACCCCGGCCTGGCTGATCAGGAACAGCGGCTCGGTGAAGTAGTTGTGCGGCGTGACCAGCGCGAGCTTCGCCGCGAGCGCCCAGCCGAGCGCCATTGCGAGGTTCGCCGCGGGGCCGGCCGCGGCGACCCACATCATGTCGCGCCGGGGCTTGCGCAGGGCGTGATAGTTGACCGGGACCGGCTTCGCCCAGCCGAACAGCATCCCCTGCCCGGCGCCCCAGGAAGTGAGGAGCAGAATCGCGAGCGGCACGACGACCGTGCCGAGCGGGTCGATGTGACGCACCGGATTGAGGCTCACGCGGCCGAGGACATAGGCCGTCGTATCGCCACAGTGCTTGGCCACGTAGCCGTGGGCCGCCTCGTGGAGCGTGATGCCGAGGATGAGCGGCAGCGCGTAGATCGAGATCGTTTGGACGAGTTGGGCGAGATCCATCGACGCGGGCCGGAAGACGGCGAATTCTATCAGAGTCGATCTTGCCGACCGGCTCAATGGATTACCCTCGCGCCAAAAGCGCGCTCGGGGTTCGCCCTTGGGGCGGCCCGGCGGGCTCACGCGACGAGCGGCGCGATCGACCCTTTGCCCTCCCGCAGGATCCGCGGCACCGCCGCGGTGAGATCGACGACCGTGGTCGGCTCGGTCCCGCACGGGCCGCCGTCGAGCACCAGGTCCACGGCGTGCTCCAGCCGGCGCCGGATCTCGCGGCCGTCGTTCAGCGGGAGCTCGTCGTCCGGCAGCGCGAGCGTCGACGACAGCAGCGGTTCGCCGAGCGCCGCGAGCAGCGCCTGCGCGACCGGGTGGTCGGGCACGCGCAGTCCGATCGTCCGGCGGCGCGGATGCAGCAGGCGGCGCGGGAGCTCGCGGGTCGCCCCGAGGATGAAGGTGTAGCTCCCGGGCGTCAGCGCCTTCAGCAGCCGGTAGCGCGCGTTGTCGACGCGCGCGTAAGCGCCGAGCTCGGACAGGTCGCGGCACATCAGCGTGAAGTGATGCCGCTCGTCGACGCGCCGGATCCGTCGCAGCCGCAGCATCGCGTCCTTGTCGCCGGTGTGGCAGCCGAGCGCGTAGCAGGAGTCGGTCGGATAGGCGATGACGCCGCCCGCGCGGACGATCTCGGCGGCGCGCGCGATCAGGCGCGGCTGCGGATGGCGGGGGTCGATCTCGAAGTACTGGGCCACGGGAAGGCCGAACGCGGTCCGCGGAGCGCCCGGTGCAGACCGTGCCGCCGGCGTCCTGCCGGCTGCCTTGCCGTCACCAGTCGTGCCAGACCGGCTTGAGGTCGGCGGGGAGCGGCGGCAGCCGGCCGAGGTCGGCGAGGCTCTCCTCGGGGCCGTGGAAGTCCGAGCCGCGCGAGGCGAGGAACTCGAACTCGCGCGCGAGCCGGGCGAACTCGCCGTACTGCTCGGGGGAGTGGCTGCCGGTGACGACCTCGATGCCCTCCCCGCCCGCAGCCTTGAACTCGCCGAGGAATCGGCGCAGCTCGGCGCGGGAAAGCTTGTAGCGGCCCGGGTGCGCCACGACCGCGCGACCGCCGCTCGCCCGGATCCACGCGACGGCGTCGGCGAGCTCCGCCCACTGATGTGGAACGTAGCCGGGCTTGCCGCGGGCGAGGTAGCGCTTGAACACGCTCGCGACGTCGGGAGCGAGGCCCCGCTGGACCAGGAATCGGGCGAAGTGGGTCCGCCCGATGACCTTCGGGTTCTCGGCGTGGGCGTACGCGCCTTCGAGGCTGCCTTCGATCCCGAGGTTGTCGAGCTCCGCGGCGATGCGCTCGGCGCGCCGCCCCCGGCTCGACCGCACGCAGTCGAGATTCGACGCCAGCGTTCCGTTCTCCGGATCCACGCCCAGACCGACGATATGAATCGACAGGTCGCGCCAGGTGATCGAGATCTCTACGCCCGGCACCAGGCGGATGCCGGCCGCGCGCGCCGCTTCGGCCGCGGCCGTGAGTCCGACGAGCTCGTCGTGATCGGTCAGTGCCAGCACCGACACGCCGTTCGCCGCCGCGCGCTGCACCACCTGTGCCGGCGACAGCACGCCGTCGGAGGCGGTCGAGTGGCAGTGGAGGTCGTACGTGAAGGTCTTGCCGGCATCCATTGCGATCGATTCTACACCCCGGCGCTGAGCCGACCGCGCAGCGCGCGCTACTCGCGCAGGAATTCCTCCACCATCCGCGCGAGCTGCTCGGGCTGATCGTGGTGCAGCATGTGCCCCGCGCCCGCAAGCGTGCGCGTTGTCAGAATCGAGAAGCACCGCTTGCGCTCCTCGAGCTCCGCCCCCGCGATGCGCAGTCGCGCGCGCGTCTCCGACTCGCCGCCCTCGACCCAGAGCACCGGCGCAGTCACGCGCCGCCAGCACGCTTGCGCTTCGTCGAGGCGATACAGGACCGGGTTCGTGCGCTTGTGCGCCGGGTCGCTGCGCAGGACTACGCGGCCGTCGGAGCTCGCGCCCCAGTGCTGCGCGAGAAACTGTGCGCGCGCGGGCGTGAGCCGGGGGTTGTTCTGCCGCAGCCGCGCGGCAAGCTCGTCGAAGCTCGCGTAGTCGCGGAAGCGCTGCGGCTGGCCGAGCTCCTCGAGCCACTCGGCGTAGCGCGCCGGCGCCCGCGACGGATCGGTCGCCGGCAGCCCGAAGCCTTCGAGGTTGACGAACCTCGCGACGCGCTCCGGGCGCACACCGGCATAGAGGCCCGCGACGTTGCCGCCCATGCTGTGCCCGATCAGCGCGGCCGGCTGCGTCGGCGACCAGTGCGCCAGCAGCGCGTCGAGATCGGCGAGGTAGTCGGGGAACCAGTAGCTGTCGGCCCCGCTCCACCCGCTCAGGCCGTAGCCCCGCCAGTCGGGCGCGATCGCATGCCAGCGCCCGGCGAGCGCGTCGACCAAGAACTGGAAGGACGCCGAGACGTCCATCCAGCCGTGCAGCAGGAACAGCTTCGGCGCCGCGGGATCGCCCCAGCAGCGGCAGTGGTACCGCAGGCCGCGGATCGCGAGGAAGACCGATTCGCTGGGTTTCATGTCGGAGGACGCCCGCGGTGCGGGGGATGGTAGCAGACGGCAGACCGCCGGCGACGTCTGCTACCATCGGCCCGCGCCCGAGTCAGCGCCTTCCAGGGAGCACGAGTGGCGGTCTTTTCGCTGGGCGAGCGCCGCGTCGAGTTTCGCGGCAGCGAGTGGTTCGTCGCGCACAACGCGACGGTCGTCGGGTCGGTCGTCATCGAAAACCAGGCCAACATCTGGTTCAACGTCGTGATCCGCGGCGACAACGACCTCATCACCGTCGGCGAGCGCGTGAACGTTCAGGACGGCGCGGTGCTCCACACCGACCCGGGCATCCGGCTCACGCTCGGCCGCGCGGCCTGCATCGGCCACAAAGTGATGCTGCATGGCTGCACCATCGGCGAAGGCAGCCTCATCGGGATCAACAGCGTGATCATGAATCACGCGATCGTCGGCCGGCAGTCGATCGTCGGCGCGAACACGCTGATCCCGGAGGGCAAGGACTACCCGGAGCGCGTCCTCGTCCTCGGCTCGCCCGGCCGGATCGTGCGCGAGCTGCGACCGGACGAGGTCGAGTGGATCCAGGGGATCGCCGAAGGCTACGTGCAGCGCGCGCGCCGGTTCAGGAGCGAGCTGACTGCGCAGGAGGTGCCTCCTGGGGCACGGTGAGCGCGGTCACTTCGGCGCCATCCGGATCGCGCCGTCGAGGCGGATCACCTCGCCGTTGAGCATGGGGTTCTCGACGATGTGCTTCACCAGCGCGGCGTACTCGGACGGCTGCCCGAGCCGCGACGGGAACGGCACCTGTGCGCCGAGTGAGTCCTGGACCTCTTGCGGCAGCGAATGGAGCATCGGCGTGAGGAAGATTCCGGGCGCGATCGTCATCACGCGGATGCCGCTCCGCGCGAGATCGCGCGCGATCGGCAGCGTCATCCCGACCACCCCGCCCTTCGAGGCCGAGTACGCCACCTGACCGATCTGGCCGTCGAACGCCGCGACCGACGCGGTGTTGACGATCACGCCGCGCTCTCCGCCGGCATTCGGCCGGCCCTTGGCCATCGCCTCCGCCGCCAGGCGGATCATGTTGAAGGTGCCGATCAGGTTGACGGTGACCACGCGCGTAAAGGAAGCGAGCGCGTGCGGACCTTCCTTGCCGATCGTCTTCTCGCCGATCGCGATGCCAGCGCAGTTGACCAGCCCTTGCAGCCCGCCGAAAGCCTTCACGGCGAGCTCGACGGCGCCCCTCCCGTCCGCCTCGCTCGTGACGTCGCACTTCACGAACCGTGCTTTCAGCTCCTGCGCGAGCCCCGCGCCCCGGTCGGCCTGCAGGTCGGCGATCACCAGGTTCGCCCCGCCGGCCGCGAGCGTCCGCACCGTGGCCTCGCCGAGCCCCGAAGCACCGCCGGTGACGATGAGCGTGCTGCCTTTCAGCTCCATGCCTAGATCCTTTCGATGACCGTTGCGGTCGCCATGCCGTGACCGATGCACATCGTCTGCAGCCCGAGCGTCCCGCCGGTCGCCTCGAGCCCCGCAAGCATCTTGGCCATGAGCCCGGCGCCGGTCGCGCCGAGCGGATGCCCGTGCGCGATCGCCCCGCCCCACGGGTTCAGCTTCGCCGGGTCCGGCGCGAACTCGCGCGCCCAGGCGAGCGGAACGCAGGCGAACGCTTCGTTCACCTCGATCCAGTCCAGATCGGCGAGCGATACGCGCGCGCGTTCCAGCGCGAGCTTCGACGCCGGAATCACCCCGTCGAGCTGCAGCGTGGGATCGGACCCGATCACCACGCGCGCCAGGAACCGCGCCCTGGGCGCGAGCCCGTCCGCTCGCGCCGCCTCGCGGTCGGCGATCAGCACCGCGGATGCCCCGTCGGAGATCTGGCTCGCGTTGCCCGCGGTGATCACGCCGCCCGGCTCGCGGAAGATCGCCTTGAGCGTCGCCATCTTCTGCGGGTCGACGCGCTCGCGCACCCCTTCGTCGCGTCGCAGCTCGGTCGTGGCCGCTGCCTCATCGACGGCGGGGGTCGGCAGGATCTCCCGGGTCGGCCCGGACGCCCACGCGCGCCGGTGGCTCTCGATCGAGAACTCATCGAGCGACTGGCGGGACAGGCGCCAGTGCGCGGCGACGCGCTCGGCGCTCTCGCCCTGGTGGATCAGCTCGTGG
>JBOIFD010000250.1:0-10399 GCA_050741515.1 Burkholderiales bacterium | reverse complement strand
GCGCCGCGCTGGTCCGCAAGCGCGGCGGCTAGGGCAGCGCCGGCCTGGTCCGCCGCCGCAGGAGCTCGCGGCCGATCAGGAACGCGCCGAGCGCAAGGCCGGCGATGTCGGTGACGATCGCGCCGGGGAACATGTCCGCCGGAATCAGCGTCAGCACGCCGGCGACGATGAACGCCACGCGCCGCGCGGCGGCGATCGGGGCGTAGAAGAAGCCGACCACGCCGATCGTCCCCAGCCAGATGCCGAGCCCGGCGGTGACCACGGCCCAGACGATCGTGAGCGGGTCGCCGTGCATCAGCAGGCTCGGCGAGAGCACGAACAGGAACGGCACGATGTAGGCCGCCCAGCCGATGCGGGTCGCGGTCCAGCCGGTCTTGTCCACGTCGGAGCCGGCGATGTTGGCGGCGGCGAACGCCGACAGCGCCACCGGCGGCGTCACCATCGACATGATGCCGAAGTACAGCAGGAACAGGTGCGCCGCCATCGGCGCGATGCCGACCTTGACCAGCGCCGGCGCGATCAGCGTCGCCATGATGATGTAGACGCCCACCGTGGGCAGGCCGAGGCCGAGCGCGATCGCCATCAGCGCCGTGACCAGGAGCAGGACCGGCAGGTTCTCGCCGGTGATCGCGAGCAGCTGCAGCGTCAGGCCGAAGGCGAGCCCGGTGATGTTGAGGATGCCGATGAACATCCCGGCCACGGCGCAGATCAGGATCAGATCGACCACCGCGCCGCCGGTAGCGACGACCGCCCGGAAGATGTCCTTGACCGGCACGCGCCGACCGCCGTAGCCGAACGCGAGCGACAGGCCGATCAGCAGCGCGGTCGCGGTGAGCGCCGCGTACTCCGGCGGCCAGCTCAATACCACGAGGCCGTAGACCAGGAGCGCGAACGGGATCGGGAAGTACCAGCCCGAGCGGAGCACGGCGCGAAGCTGCGGCAGGCGCGCCGCGGGCTCGCCCGCGATGCCGCGCTTGGCGGCCTCGACATCGACCTGGAAGAACAGCGCGAGGTAGTAGAGGAACGCCGGGATGATCGCGGCGATCATCACCTCGGCGTACGGCACCTGCAGGACTTCCGCCATCAGGAACGCCGCCGCCCCCATCACCGGCGGCATCAGCTGCCCGCCGGTCGAACCCACCGCCTCGATCGCCGCGGCGATCTGCGCCGGGAACCCCGAGCGCTTCATGAGCGGGATCGTGACCACGCCGACCGCGGTGACGTTGGCGACCGCGCTGCCCGAGATCATGCCGAAGAGCGCCGAGCCGGCCACCGCCACCTTCGCCGAGCCGCCGCGGTAGCGCCCCATCGCGGCGCGCGCGAGGTCGGTGAAGAACTCCGAGCCGCCGCAGCGGCCGAGCAGCTGCCCGAGCAGGATGAAGGGCACGACGACGATCATCGCGATCTGGAGCGGGGCGCCGAGCAGCGCGTTGGTGTCCAGGCCGAGGTACACGAGGAGGCGGGTGAAGTCGACCGGCCGCGCCTGGAACACGCCGGGCAGGTGGTGGCCCAGCATGGCGTAGACGACGCCGGCGAGGGTGAAGCCGACCAGCGAGAAGCCCGCCATGCGCCGCGTCCCCTCGAGCACCAGAGCCGCGAGCGCCGCCGAGATCAGCACGCCGTCGAGCGGACGGGTGGTCAGCTCGTTGCTGAGGACCGGATAGCGCCAGGCGAGGTACAGGCAGAGCCCGAGACCCGTGGCGCCGGCGAGCGCGTCCCACCACGGCACCCGGCCCGCGAAGCGCGGGCCGGCGGGCGCGGTCAGGAAACACAGCGCGATCGCCAGCCCGAGGACGGCGAGCAGGAACTGCTCGGTGTAGAGGTTCAGCCCGAAGAGCGCGCGCTGCAGGTCGAGGATCCAGCCCACCACCGCCGCGATGAGCAGGGCCTGCAGGACGAAGACGCTGCGCGCGTAGGGCCGCGCGCCCGGCGGCCGGGGACGCTCGATGAACTCCTCGGCCATGACGCGTGCGCGGGCCGCGCGGAGCTGCCCCGGCGCCTCCCGGTTACTTCCCGATCCCCTTCTCCCGGTAGAACTTCAGCGCACCCGGGTGGAACGGCGCCGGCATCGGCTTGTTCATGTTGTCGGGGTTGAAGCCCCCGAACGCGCGGAAGCTCTCGACCAGCTTCGGCTTGTTGCCGTGCAGCGCGCGGACGATGCGATAGACGACGTCGTCCTTGACGTGCGCGCCCACGACCGCGAGATAGTCGTAGGCCATCAGCTTGGTCGGGGCTTCGACTCCGGCGGTGGCCGGCGTGGGCTTCACTTCGGCGACGTACGCGTACCGCATGATCTTCTGCATCGCGGCCACCGCGCTCGCGTCGTCCGGCACCGGGAGGTAGCGGATGCCGCCGGTCGACCGGTGCACCTCCAGCACCTTGGCCGCGCCGAGCGCGAAGAAGCCGGCGTCCGCCTTGCCCTCGGCGAAGTCGTCGACGCCGCGGATCACGTTCGGCACCAGCACCGGGACGATGTCCCTGCCGGTCAGCCCGCCGGTGGCGAGGATCGCGTCCGACACCCGCTGCAGCGTGACCTGCGCGCTGTAGCCATAGGGGATGCGCTTTCCCTTGAGGTCGGCGATCGACTTGACCGGCGAATCCTTCCTCACGAAGAAGCTCGAGTAGAGCGGGAAGATCACCGCCAGCACGCGCAGGTTCGGCTGCTTGCGGCCGGCATAGGGACCCTCGCCGTTCGCCGCCTCCTCCGCTTCCAGCACGTTGCACACGCTGAGGTCGAGCTCGCCCGAGCTCACCAGCGGCAGGATCGCGCTCGAGCCGGAATAGGGCTGCACGCGGCTCTGCACGTTCTCGGTCTCGGCCATCACCTTGGCCATCGCCGAGCCCATGTTGTAGCCGAGCGAGCCCTGCGGCGCGGTACCGAAGCCGAGGGCTTGCGCCTGAGCCGCGCCGCCTGCCAGACCGAGCAACAGGAACAACAGGGTTTTCATGGACATTTCCTCCTCGCCGCAATTCTACACACTCGCGCCGGCGCTCAAGACCCGCGGGCCGACCAGGCGCGCGAGCGTCGCCGCGCCGTTCCCGGCGTTGCGCCGCAGCGATGCCCACGCCGGGAACGGGGCATATAATGAAATCGTCCCCACAGGACATCACCAAGGAGGAGGAAACCCCATGCTAGGCACCAGGATCGCGTTTGCAGTGGCGGCCGTCGCAGCGTCCGGTTTCTCGACCGGGGCGCTGGCGCAGGCCAAGGAGCAGTTCATCCCCGTCAACGCCTACTGGGTGGGGCCCTACGCCGCCGGCGGCTCGGGGATCACCGCCGGCATGATCGACTACTTCAAGCTGCTGAACGTCCGTGACGGCGGCATCAACGGGGTCAAGCTCACCTGGGAGAAGTGCGAGACCGAGTACAACAACGCCCGCGGCGTCGAGTGCTACGAGCGCAGCAAGAACAAGGGCCCGACCGGCGCGACGGCGATTCATCCGCTGTCCACCGGCATCACCTACTCGCTGATCGACAAGGGGACGGTCGACAAGATCCCGATCGTCTCGATCGGCTACGGCCGCACCGACGCCTCCGACGGGCGCGTCTTTCCCTACGTCTTCCCGCTGATCACCAACTACTGGTCGCAGAACACCGCCAAGATCAAGTTCATCGGCATGAAGGAAGGCGGGATGGACAAGCTGAAGGGCAAGAAGCTCGTGAACCTCTACCACGACTCGGCCTACGGCAAGGAGACCATCCCGATCCTCGAGGTGCAGGCGAAGAAGTACGGCTTCCAGGTCATCCACATCGCGGTGCCGCACCCGGGCAACGAGCAGCAGTCGCAGTGGCTGCAGATCCGGCAGATCCGGCCCGACTGGGTGATCCTGCGCGGCTGGGGGGTGATGAACCCGACGGCGCTGAAGGCGGCGGCGCGGGCGGGCTTCCCGCGCACCAAGATGGTGGGCGTGTGGTGGTCGGGGGCGGAGGAGGACGTGATCCCGGCGGGCGACGCGGCGAAGGGCTACGTCGCCGCGGGGTTCAACGCGCCCGGCGCCAACTTCCCGGTGCTCAGGGAAATCCAGAAGCACGTCTACGCCAAGGGTCAGGGCGAGCTGGAGGACAAGTCCCGGCTCGGGACCATCTACTACAACCGCGGCGTGCTCTGGGCCATCCTGACGACCGAAGCGATCCGCACCGCCCAGGCTCATTTCGCCAAGGGCAAGTCGATCACCGGCGAGCAGGTGCGCTGGGGCCTCGAGCACCTCGCGATCGACGACAAGCGGCTGAAGGAGCTCGGCGCGGCCGGCTTCATGCAGCCCCTGAAGGTCTCGTGCATGGACCATGAGGGCGGCGGCGCGGTGAAGTTCCAGCAGTGGGACGGGAACGAGTGGAAGGTCATCACCGACTGGATCCCGTCCGACCAGTCGCTCGTGCGCCCGATGATCGAGGCCTCGGCGGCGCAGTACGCGCAGGAGAAAGGCATCACGCGGCGCGATTGCGGCAAGGAGGGCTAAGGCGTCGAGCTCACCTCCCCTCCCGCCCGGGAGGGGAGGCGGCGGGCCGCGGTCATTTCGGCCGCGCGCGGATCTCGTCGAGCACCGGGCGGAGGTAAGCGAGAAACGCGTCGGGGTTCCCGCTCATCGGGAAGTGGCCGAGGCCTTTCATGATCGTGACCTTCGCGCCCGGGATGCGCGCCGCGGCCGATTCGGTGTCCGGCGGTGAGGCCGAGTAGTCGTATTCGATGGTGGTCACCGCCGGTTGGGGTCCGGTAGAATGCCCCGAAGACTCGAACCATGATGCCCGGCGCAGGCATCGCTTTTCCGCCACGACCACGAGGAGGACCGCCATGCGACTTCGTGCCATTCCCATCCTTTGCTCCGTGCTCGCCGCGTGCGCGGCGGGAACCGCCGCCGCCCAGGCCTACCCGGACCGGACGGTCACGCTGGTGAACCCGTTCCCGCCCGGCGGGGTGGTGGACAACCAGGGACGGCCGCTCGCGGCCGCGCTCGAACGGGCCTTGAAGCAGCCGGTCGTCATCCTGAACAAGCCGGGCGGCGCCGGCGCCGTCGGCTACACGTTCGCCGCGAATGCGAAGCCGGACGGCTACACCGTGCTCGCCGGGATCGTCAGCGTGTCGTCGATTCCCGAGGCGGACAAGCTGTTCGGACGGGCGCCCTCCTACTCGCTCGACCAGCTCGTGCCGGTCGCGCGCGTGTCGGCGGACCCGATCTACGTCGCCGTCCTCGCCGACAGTCCGTGGAAGACGCTCAAGGAGATGCTCGACGCGATCAAGGCGAAGCCGATGGGCTACTCCTATTCCTCGTCGGGCCCGTACGGTGCGCTCCACGTCCCGACCGAGATGCTGCTGCAGGGCGCCGGCGCGAAGGCGCGCCACGTGCCCACGACCGGCGGCGGGCCGGCCATCAACGCGCTGCTCGGCGGGCACGTCGACTTCACCACCGGCGGTCCCTCCGCGCTCGCCGGGCAGATGAAGGCCGGCAAGTTCCGGGTGCTCGCCGGCACCGGCGCCAAGCGCCATCCGGTGCTGCCCGACGTGCCGACGATGACCGAGCTCGGGTACGACATGGACTACTACCTGTGGCTCGGCCTGTTCGTGCCGCGGGGCACCCCGGAGGCGGCGGTGAAGGTCTTGCGCGACGCGACGCGGGCCGCGGTCAACGATCCCGAGTTCCGGGGCGCCATGGGCAAGATGAACGCGATCGTCGACTACCAGGATCAGCCGGAGTTCAAGAAGTTCTGGGACGCCGACGCCGCCCGGATCGCCACGGCGGTAAAGGGGATCGGCAAGGTCACGGCCACGAAATAGCGGCCGGTCGGGAACCGCGGCGGGAACCCGAGTGCGCGGCTGCGGCGTGTCGCACCGCCCGACGACCGCTGCCAGCGCGCGGTAGCGGTCGGAGCGCGCCGCCCGAAGATGGAGCGAGCGCCCAGCGGTGCGTCGGGCCCGCCGCAGTCCGCGCGCGGCGGCGTCCACGACGACCAGATCACCGGCGCTGCGCTCGCCGTCATCGGCGTGCTGGTGGCGTGGCAGTCGTGGCAGTACCCGGTGGGCTCGCTCGCCGAGCCCGGTCCCGGGTACCTGCCCTTCGCGCTCGGCGTGGCGCTCGCGGGCTGCGGCGCGCTCGTCGCCGCGGCGGGCGGCGGGTCGCCCGCGTTCCGCTGGCGCCGCTTCAGCGACGGCCTCAAAGGGCTCGCCATCCTGGCCGGCCTCGGGTTCGCCGCGCTGGCGCTGGAGCGGCTCGGCTACCGCATCACCATCGCCGTGCTCCTCCTCTACTACCTGGGCGCAGTCGAGCGCCGGCCCTGGATCGTGACGCTCGTCCTCACGCTGGTCGCCTCGGCCGGCACCTACTACGTGTTCGCCAGGCTGCTGCGCGTGCCCCTGCCGATCGGCGTCTTCGGCTTCTGACCGCCGGCGATGCTCGAGACGCTCGGCAGCCTCGCGACCGGTTTCGAGATCGCGCTGCAGCCCCAGTTCCTCGCCTACGCGTTCGCCGGCTGCGTCATCGGTACGCTGGTCGGAATGCTCCCCGGCCTGGGGCCGCTCGCCGGCATCAGCCTCCTCCTGCCCGGAACGTTCGGGCTGAATCCGACCGCGGCGCTGATCATGCTCGCCGGCGTCTACTACGGCGCGATGTACGGCGGATCGACGACGTCGATCCTGATGCGCATCCCGGGCGAGGCGGCGTCGGTGATGACCTGCATCGACGGCCACGAGATGACGCGCAACGGGCGCGGCGGCGCGGCGCTCGCGATCGCGGCGATCGGCTCGTTCGTCGCCGGCACGCTGTCGGTGGTCGGGCTGATGCTGCTCGCGCCGCCGCTGGCGGAGTTCGCGATCCGGTTCGGCCCGGCGGAGTACACCTCGCTCCTCGTCGTCGGGCTGATCGTCCTCGCCTACATGAGCGGCGGCTCGATGCTCAAGATGCTGGCGATGGCGGCGCTCGGGCTGCTCTGCGGCATGATCGGCATGGACGTGATGACGGGCTACGCGCGCTTCACCGGGGACGTCATCGCGCTGCGCGACGGCCTCAGCATCGTGCCGGTCGCAGTCGGGCTCTTCGGCATCTCGGAGATCATCCTGAGCGCCGCGAAGGCGCGCGACGTTTCCGTGCGGCGGCCGCCGCTGCGCGAGCTGGTGCCGACCGGCGCCGAGCTCAAGGCTTCGGTCGGGCCGATCGGGCGCGGCAGCGTGCTCGGCTTCCTGATCGGGATCATCCCCGGCTCCGCGCACATCATCTCCTCCTTCGTCGCCTACGGGATCGAGCGCCGCCTCGCGAAGCACCCCGAGCGTTTCGGCAAGGGCGCGGTGGAGGGCGTGGCGGGCCCCGAATCGGCCAACAACGCGGCGGCGAGCGGCGCTTTCGTGCCCATGCTCGCGCTCGGCGTCCCCTCGGGGCCGATCCCGGCGGTGATGCTGGCCGCGATCATGATCCACGGCGTCATCCCCGGGCCGCTCCTGATCGCGGAGCGGCCGGAGATCTTCTGGGGGTTCATCGCGAGCATGTACGTCGGCAACGTCGTCCTGCTCATCCTCAACCTCCCGCTGGTCGGGCTCTTCATCCAGGTGCTGCGCATCCCCTACCGCTACCTCTATCCGCTCATCCTGACGCTGTGCGTGATCGGGGTCTACGCCGTCGGCCAGAGCGTCGTCGACATCTGGATCATGATCGCCATGGGGTTCCTCGGCTACGGCATGCGCAAGCTCGGCTACGAGCCCGCGCCGCTGGTGCTCGGCATGGTCATCGCGCCGCAGCTCGAGCTCTCGTTCCGGCAGGCGCTCGCGCTCTCGGGCGGCAGCTACGCGATCTTCGTCGCGCGGCCGGTCTCGGCGGGACTGCTCGCGCTCGCGGTGGTCCTCCTCGCGCTGTCGGTGAGGACCGCGCTCACGCAGCGCGCCGATTGGCGGCAGCGCCTGGGGCTCGAAGAGCGCGTTTAGCGGCGGACACGATGCGGATACGGGGCGAAGAGGTGAGTGTATCGGGCACCGCGGATCCGGAATAAACCCTGGTCGCGTCTGTACCGCCGTCCGCTTCCGCCCGCGCAACCAGTCGACAGTCGGCACCGATCGGCGTCGCTCCGCGATCGCCCGCGTTTAGGCTACACTCCGCGGCCGTGATCGCAGCAACCCGCGACCCCTGCGTCGCCGACAACGAGTGAAGAACATGGCGCAGGCCGAATCCTCCAGCACCGCACGTCCCCAGCCGGTCCTCGGCCTCGGCGACGCGATCGCGATCATCGTCGGCATCGTCCTCGGCGCCGGCATCTTCCGCCTGCCGTCGCTCGTCGCCGGCAACAGCGCCAACGAACTCGTGTTCTACGGGCTGTGGGTCGCCGGCGGCGCGATCTCGCTCATCGGCGCGCTCTGCTACGCCGAGCTGGCGACCGCGTACCCGAACGCCGGCGGGGACTACTACTTTCTCCGGCGCGCATTCGGCGGCGGACTGTCGTTCCTCTTCGCCTGGGCCCGGATCGCGGTGATCACCACCGGCTCGATCGCGGTGCTCGCGTACACGTTCGGCGACTACGCTTCGAACCTGCTGCGTCTCGGCCCGCACTCGTCGGCGATCTACGGCGCCTTGGCGGTGGTCGTCCTCACCGCGATCAACGTCATCGGCATCCGCGAGACGAAGGGCACCCAGAACACCCTCACCGTGATCGAGGTCGGGGGACTGATCGCGGTGATCGTGACCGGCATCCTCCTGCTCGCCCCGGCGCCGGCGCCCGCCGCGGCGGCCGAGGCCAAGCCGTGGATGGCCGGCGCGCCGCTCGCGATCCTGTTCGTGCTGTTCACCTTCGGCGGCTGGAACGAGGGCGCCTACATCTCGGCCGAGCTGAAGGACCGCCGCAACATGGTCCCGGCGCTCGTCGTGTCGCTCGCCGTGCTGACGGTGCTCTACCTGCTCGTCAACTACGCCTACGTCCGGAGCCTCGGCCTCGCGGGGGTGGCGAAGAGCCAGACGGTCGCCGCCGACGTGCTGCGCCTCCAGTTCGGCGAGGCCGGGTCCAAGATCATCAGCTTCATGATCGCGGTCGCCGCGCTCACGTCGATCAACGCCACGATCATCGTCGGCGCGCGCTCGAACTACGCGCTCGGCCGGGACTGGCCCGTGTTCGCGTGGCTCGGGCACTGGGACGCGCGCGCCGACGCGCCGCGCAACGCGCTCGTCGTCCAGGCCGCGGTGGCGCTCGTCCTCGTCGTCGCCGGGGCGTTCGCGGCCAAGATCGAGACCATGGTCGACTACACGATGCCGGTGTTCTGGTTCTTCATCATGCTCGTGGGCGTCGGCCTGATCGTGCTGCGCGTGCGCGACCCGCACACGCCGCGGCCGTTCCGGGTCCCGCTGTACCCGGTGACGCCGATCGTCTTCGCCACCACCTGTGCCTACCTCTTCTACTCCAGCCTCGCGTACGTCCGCGCCGGCGCCTGGGTCGGCATCGGCGTGCTCGCGATCGGCGCGGTGCTGCTCGCCGTGAACCTGCGCCACCGGGGCCTCGCCCTCAAGAGGTCGTAGATGAACCGCCGCCGGCTGCTCCTCGCCGCTCTCGCCGCACTGGCCGCGTCCGCGTCCGCCTGCGCGCAGCAGCCCGCGCCGCTGCGCGCGCCGGAGGCGCCGTTCGTGCCCACGAACCAGGAGGTCGTCGAGGAGATGCTGCGCGTCGCGGGGGTGAAGCCGGGGGACGTCGTCTACGACCTCGGCTGCGGCGACGGGCGCATCGTCATCGCCGCGGCGCAGAAGTTCGGCGCGCGCGGGGTCGGCATCGACATCGACCCGGAGCGGATCTCCGACGCCAACTGGTACGCGAAGCGTGCGGGGGTCGAGAAGCAGGTCACCTTCAAGCTCGGCGACCTCTTCGAGGCCGACGTCTCGGAGGCAACCGTCGTCACGCTCTACCTCCTGCCGGAGATGAACATCCGGCTCAAGCCGAAGCTGCTGCGCGACCTCAAGCCCGGCGCGCGGATCGTGGCGCACGACTTCGACATGGGGCCCGACTGGAAGCCCGAGCGCACGCTCCGGCTCGGCAACGACTGGATCTACCTGTGGACGGTGCCGGCGAAGTGAGCGCCCGTCGCGCCCGCCCACTCGGAGCCGCTTGACCCCCACCGCCCACGATCTGCAGCCGCTGCTCGTTCGCGCCTCCGCGGACCTGCAGGGCGGGCGGCCCGAGGCGGCGGAGCGGATCTACCGCGACGTGCTCGCGCGCGCGCCGGAGCACCCCGTCGCGACGCATTTTCTCGGCGTCTGCCTGGTCCAGACGGGCCGGCCCCAGGAAGGCCTCGCGCTGCTCGGCCGGTCCATGGGGGCGCTGCAGGGCCAGGCGAAGTATCGGCACAACTACGCGCTCATGCTCGCGCAGGCGGGCCAGCTGGCGGCCGCCGAACGCGAGCTCGAGGCGGCGATCGCGCTCGAGCCCGGGAACGCCGTATCCCAC
>JBOIFD010000249.1:0-14447 GCA_050741515.1 Burkholderiales bacterium | reverse complement strand
ACGCGCGAGCCGGGCGCGAGCGAGGTCTTGACGTGTTTCTTGACCGTCAGGCCGCGCTCGACGGCTTTCTTGGCGAGCAGCCCGCCGCCGAGCAGCACCCCCGGGTTGGACGTGTTGGTGCAGGAGGTGATGGCGGCGATCACGACGTCGCCGGAGCCGATGTCGATGCCGTCCCGCGTCCGGAAGCGCTTCCCGAGGTCCTCGCGCCGCTTGGCGAACCCGTTCTCGGTCATCGGCTTCGCGAAGAGCTCGCCGAATCTTGCCTTCACGTCGCCGATCTCGATGCGGTCCTGCGGACGCTTCGGGCCGGCGAGCGAGGGCGCGACGGTGCCGAGGTCGAGCTCGAGGATCTGGCTGTAGTCGATCTGCCCCGGCTTCGGGGCGCCGAACATGCCTTGCGCCTTGAAGTAGGCCTTGAACGCGTCGACCTCCTCGGCGGTGCGCCCGGTGCCCTCGAGGTACGCGACCGTCTTGTCGTCGATCGGGAAGAACCCCATCGTCGCGCCGTACTCCGGCGCCATGTTGCCGATCGTCGCCCGGTCGGGCACCGCGAGGTTCTCGACGCCGTCGCCGAAGAACTCGACGAACTTGCCGACCACCTTCGCCGTCCGGAGCATCTCGGTGACCGTCAGCACGAGGTCGGTCGCGGTGACGCCCCCGCGCAGCCGGCCCTTCAGGCGCACGCCGACGACGTCGGGCGTGAGGATGTAGACCGGCTGCCCGAGCATCGCGGCCTCGGCCTCGATTCCGCCGACCCCCCACCCGACCACGCCGATGCCGTTGATCATGGTCGTGTGCGAGTCGGTGCCGACGAGCGAATCGGGGTAGTACACGTCGGTCTTCGACCGGTGGACGCCGCGCGCGAGGTACTCGAGGTTGACCTGGTGGACGATGCCGATCCCGGGCGGCACGACCCTGAAGGTGTCGAACGCCTGCATGCCCCACTTCATGAACTCGTAGCGCTCGCGGTTGCGCTCGAACTCGAGCTTCATGTTGAGGTCGAGGGCGTTCTTCGAACCGTAGTGGTCGATCTGGATCGAGTGGTCGACCACGAGGTCCACCGGCACCAGCGGCTCGATCACCTTCGGGTCCTTGCCCATCCGGTCCGCCACGCCGCGCATCGCCGCGAGGTCGGCGAGCAGCGGCACGCCGGTGAAGTCCTGCAGCAGGACGCGCGCCACCACGAACGGGATCTCGTCGGTGCGCGGCGCGTTCGGCCGCCATCCCGCGAGTTGCCGCACGTGCTCCTCGGTGACCTTCGTGCCGTCGCAGTTGCGCAGCACCGACTCGAGGACGATCCGCAGCGAGACCGGCAGGCGGGACACCTTTCCGAGCCCGGCCTGCTCGAGCGCCGCGAGGGAATGGAACCTGCCGGACCTGCCCGCGCCGGGCTTGAACTCCCGCAGCGCGTTGAACGCGTTGTGCGACATTGGCGGTTGTTTCCTTCCTGTCTCCGATGGATCGCCGGCCGCGCGAAAAGGCCCCGCGCCGCCAGCGCGAATGCGTGTGCGAACGCACGTATTTTAGGACGACAGCGAAAGCGCCGCCGGGAGCGGCGGGGGAGCGCGGGCGCGGGGCCCGCGGTCAGGAGCGCGTCAGGTGTACCGCGGCAGGCGCAGGCAGTTGTACGACGCGGCGCCGCGCCTGACCGCCAACGCGGGCGTGCTGCCGCGCGGCGGGAGCGTCTGCACGAGGAACGGCTCGCCCTGCTCGGGCTGGATCTTCCACCACCCGCCGGCGTCGGACACGACCTCGGAGATCCCGTAGACCGTGCGCGCGAAGCCGTCGAGATCGACCGTAGTGCCCGCGGTTGCGCCCCCGGTCTGGGCGGCGCCGAACCAGACGATCGGCGGGGTCTTGGTCGGCGGGCCGCCCGGGATGCGGCACTCCCAGGTGCCGAGCAGATCGTCGGCCGGGGCGGCGGCGAGCGCGGGCAGGGCGACGGCGGCCGCGGCGACGGCGACCAGGCGGATCAAGCGTTTCATGGGGCGTCGCATGGTGGACTCCTCCAGCGAATTCAGGCCCTTATGACACGGGCATCGCGCTCCGTCAAGCACCCCGGCTACGGGAAGAAGGCTTTTGCGGCGTCCTCCGGGATCTGGACCCCCGTGACCCGGGCCTTCTGGAGGATCTCCCAGTAGTAGCGGTAGGTGGCGCGGTCGTGGAGCCCCCCCCGGTACTGGATCGGACCCCAGCCGGCCGCCTGGGCCGCGAGGAGGATCGCCGCCCCGTCCTGCACCTCCGAGTAATCGGGCTTCATCGCGTCCACGATCGGCCGGATCTGGGCGGGATGGATCGACCACATGCGCAGGAAGCCGAACTCGTGCCGGGCGCGCCGGGCATCCTGGGAGGTCTGGTCGGCGTTCTTGAGGTCGAGCGTCACGTTGTGGGCCGGGACGATGCCGTTCGCGAGCGCCGCGGCGACGACCTCGGTCTTGGCGCGGACGAGGAGGCGATGCTCGAACTGGCCCGGCGAGCGCATCGCCGACGCGGGCACGGCGCCGTGGTGGCCCGACACGAAGTCCATCAGCCCGAAGTCGAGCACCTGCATGCCCGGCAGCCGCGCGATCGCGTCCGCCTCGCGCAGCGCGCCGTGCGTCTCGACGAGCGCGTGGACCGGGATCGGCCGGCGCGTGCGGTGGCGGGCGGCGACCTGCTCGATGTGGATGATCGTCTCCGCGACCTGGGCAGCCGAGGTCGCCTTGGGGATGGTGATGTACGCGAGCACGTTCCCGGCGCCCGACACGACGACGTCGAGGTCCTGCTTCCACGCCGGGTGGGTCGGGTCGTGGATGCGAACCCCGGCCATCCGGTGCACGTTGGCGGGGGAGTTGAGCACGCGCACGACCATTTCCGCGTGCTCCTTCTCCTGCCCGGCCTGCGCGCCGTCCTCGCAGTCGCAGGTGACGTCGAAGATCGGGCCGAGCTCGTCCTGCAGCGCCAGCGCCTTCACGATCAGCTTCTCGCTGCCCGCGAAGTGCTCGCACGACGGGATCACGGGGAACGGCTTTTCGCCCTTGAACAGCGCCGCGCCGGGATGGACGGCCTCGGTCATGGGAGCCTTCTCGGCATCAGCACGGTGTAGTCGAGGTCGAGCACCACGCTCGGGGGAGTTGCGCCGTCGAACGCCGTCGCCGGCCCGAGCGCGGCCGGGGCCAGGTTCTTGAGCCCGACGAGGCGCAGCCGCAGCGCGCCGAGATCGTCGCGGCCGGGAAGCCGCCACTTCGCGCGCACCTCGGTCACGGCGTAGAGCGTGTCGCCGGCGAAGGTCGGGTTGGTATGGCTGCCGCCGTTGATCGCCGCGATCGTGAGCGCGTTCTCGAGCCCGTCGTGGGCGAGCGCGCGGCAGACCGAGATGACGTGGCCGCCGTAGACGAGCCGCCGCCCGAACGACGAGCTCCGCATCGCGAGCTCGTCGAAGTGCACCTTGGCGTTGTTCTGGTAGAGCCTGGTCGCGAGCGTGTGATCCGACTCGTCGACCGTGAGCCCGGAGGGATGGTCGATGCGCTCGCCGACCGCGTAGTCGTCCCAGAGGTCGGCTGCCCCGGTGAGCGCAGTGTCGAACTTCGCGGCGCTGAGGAACGCCGGCACCGCGAGCCGCTCGGCCGGGACGCTTTCCGGCAGCTCCGGTACGACCGGCGGCGGCGCGGGCGCGTCCGAGCGCTTGCTCACCATGACCCAGCGCACCCACGTGAGCACGAGCTCGCCCGACTGGTTGAACGCGTTCGAGCGCACGTAGACGATGCCCGACCGGCGGCTGGAGTTCTCGCGCAAGCCGATCACCTCGGATTCCGCGCGGAGCGTGTCGCCGGGGTAGCAGGGCGCGAGGAAGCGGACGTCGGCGTAGCCGAGGTTCGCGACCGCGTTGCGCGAGATGTCGGGAACGGTCTTGCCGAACGCGACGTGAAACACCAGCAGATCGTCGATCGGCCGGTCGCGATAGCCGAGCGCCTTCGCCGCCGGCGCGGCGCTGGGGAGGAGGTGCCGCGCGCCGGTCAGCGCGATGTACAGCGCGCAGTCGCCGTCGGTGAGCGTGCGCGGGGTCGGGTGGACGATGCGGCTGCCGAGGAGGAAGTCCTCGAAGAACCGGCCCGGCCGCAGCTTCAACGGGAGATCCCTAGGCCGCGGCGGTCTGCATCCGGCGGATCCGCTCGTCGAGGGCGACGATCCGCCGGGCGGCGACGACGTGCATCTGCTCGATGAGCCGTCCGCTCACCACGACGCTGCCGCGGCCCTCCGCGGCCGCCTTCTCGAACGCGGCGATCACCTCCACCGCGTGCGCGATCTCGGCCGACTTCGGCGTGTAGGCCTCGTTGCAGTACACGAGCTGGTCCGGATGCACCAGCGTCTTTCCGTCGAGGCCCAG
This sequence comes from Burkholderiales bacterium, assembly GCA_050741515.1. Lineage (GTDB taxonomy): Bacteria > Pseudomonadota > Gammaproteobacteria > Burkholderiales > SG8-39 > DATEDA01. Next base: position 10,081 of record JBOIFD010000249.1, on the reverse strand, counting down.
GTCGCGGCCGAGGCGGCACGAATACTCGAAGGTGCGCATGTCCTTGAGGTTCGACTGGATGCCGTCGACCACCGAGCGGCCGTGCGCGCGGGCCGCGAGGATCACGAGCGACAGGCTCGTGAGGAGATGCAGCCGCTCGGGGTGCGGGCGGGCGTGCAGGTGGTTGGTGAGGTCGGCGGTGCCCATGACGAGGCAGGCGATGCGGTCGGAGGCGCCGGCGATCTCCTCGGCGTGCAGCACGCCGAACGGGGTCTCGATCATCAGCATGACCGGCAGGGCATCGCCGCCCGCGCGGTTGAGCGCGGCGACGCAGTCGAGCACCTCCTGCCGGCTCTCGATCCGCGGAAAGAGGATCGCGTGCGCGCCGGCGCGCGCCACCGCCCGCAGATCGGCGTCGAACCAGGGCGATCCGAGACGGTTCACGCGCACGATCACCTCGCGGTGGCCGTAGTCGTAGCTCTTCAGCGCCTTGACGACGTTCGCGCGCGCGGCCTCCTTGGCCTCGGGGACGATCGTCTCCTCGAGATCCATGACCACGCAGTCGGTGTCGAGCCCGGCCGCCTTCTCGAGGAAGCGCAGGCTGTTCGCCGGGGAGTACAGCATCGACCGGCGGGGGCGGAAGTACTTCACCGGACGCTAGCCGAGGAGGTGCTTCACGCTCTCGCGCTCCTCCGCGAGCTCCTGCAGCGTGGCGTCCATGCGCGTTTGGCTGAACGCGCTGACCGGCAGGCCCGGGACGATCCGGTACTCGCCGTTCCGGCAGGTGACGGGGCAGCCGTACACGACCTCCGCGGCGATGCCGTAGCTCCCGTCGGCGAGGACGCCCATCGACACCCAGTCGCCCTCGCGCGTGCCGAGCACCCAGTCCCGCACGTGGTCGATCGCGGCGTTGGCGGCGCTCGCTGCCGACGACGCCCCGCGCGCCTCGATGATCGCGGCGCCGCGCTTCTGGATCGCCGGGATGAACACGCTCTCGAGCCAGGTCTGGTCGTCGATCATCGGCCACGCCTTCCGGCCGTCCGCCTCGGCGTGAAAGACGTCCGGATACTGCGTCGCCGAGTGGTTGCCCCAGACCGCCAGCTTGCGGATGGCGGTGACCGGCCTGCCGAGCTTGGCAGCGAGCTGGCTCAGGCTGCGGTTGTGGTCGAGCCGCATCATGGCGGTGAACTGCTCGGGCTTGAGGCCGCGCGCGCTCTTCATCGCGATCAGCGCGTTGGTGTTCGCGGGATTGCCGACCACCAGCACCCTGACGGCCCGGCTCGCGACCTCGTCGAGCGCGCGGCCCTGCACGGTGAAGATCTGGGCGTTCGCCTCGAGGAGGTCCTTCCGTTCCATGCCCTTCGAGCGCGGGCGCGCGCCGACGAGGAGCGCGATCCCGGCGTCGCGGAAGGCGACCTCCGGATCGTCGCTGGTCGCGACCCCGTGGAGCAGCGGGAACGCGCAGTCCTCGAGCTCCATGACCACGCCCCGCAGCGCGGGCAGCGCCGCCGCGATCTCCAGCAGCTGGAGGATCACCGGCTGGTCGCGCCCGAGCATCTCGCCGGCCGCGATCCTGAAGAGCAGGCTGTAGCCGATCTGACCGGCGGCGCCGGTCACTGCGACACGCACGGGCTGTTTCGCCATCGTCGGGCTCCTTGGTGGCGTGAAGCGAGCGCATTCCCGCACCCCGCACCCGCCTCGCACGCGCGGCGGACGAGCATGCTGCGCCGCAACGAGGGGAGTTTAGGCGGGCGCGCTCAGGGGTGTCAACGGCTCGCGGCGGGCGGCGCGCGCGCCTCGGCGCGGGCTCGCGTACGCTTCATCCGGCGCTCCCTCGCCGTTCATGCTGCACCCCACAATCGGCGCGAGCGCCCTGATATAATTCGATCGCCGATTCGCGGGGGAGCGGCGCGGGACCCCACCCGGGACCCTACCCATATGCCTGATGCTTCGCTGAAGAACAAACGTCCGCTCTGGTACAACCTCAACCCCCTCAACCTCCCGTTGCCGGGGCTGGTGTCGATCCTGCATCGCATCAGCGGCGCGGCGCTCTTCCTCGGCCTCGTCTGGTTCCTGTTCCTGCTCGACATGAGCCTCGCCTCCGAGGACGGCTACGCGCGGTTCACCCGTTACGTGTCGCAGCCGCTGGTCAAGCTCGCGCTCGCCGTGCTCCTCTGGGCCTACCTGCACCACTTCTGCGCCGGCATCCGCTACCTCTTCCTCGACATCGACAAGGGCGTCGACCTGGCGACCGCGCGCGCCACGAGCGGGTTGGTGCTGGTGGTGAGCCTCGCGCTGACGGCGCTCCTGGCCTGGGGCGTCCTATGGTGACGCGGACCGTCGTGGGCGCGCACTACGGGCTGCGCGGCTGGCTGGTGCAGCGCATCTCCGCAGTCGTGATGGCGGTCTACACCATTGTCCTCGTCGTGGCGCTCGCCGCGACCCGGCCCGCGGACTACGCCGCGTGGAAGGCGCTCTTCGGCCACGGCCTGATACGGGTCGCGACGCTGCTGTTCATCGTCAGCGTCCTCCTGCACGCCTGGGTGGGGATGCGCGACATCCTGATGGACTACATCAAGCCCACCGGCCTGCGGCTTGCGCTCCACGTCGCGGTGATCCTCCTGCTCGTCGGCTGCGCCGGCTGGGCGGCGCAGGTGCTCTGGAGGACGTAGCCGGTGGCTCCCGTCACGCGGCGGTTCGACGCGGTCATCGTCGGCGCGGGCGGCGCGGGCCTGCGCGGGGCGCTCCAGCTCGCCGAGGCGGGCTACAAGGTCGCGGTGCTCTCCAAGGTGTTCCCCACGCGGTCGCACACGGTCGCGGCGCAAGGCGGCGTCGGCGCTGCGCTCGGCAACATGGGCCCGGATTCCTGGGAATGGCACATGTACGACACGATCAAGGGCTCCGACTGGCTCGGCGACCAGGACGCGATCGAGTTCATGTGCCGCGAGGCGCCGAAGCTCGTGTACGAGCTCGAGCACTTCGGCATGCCGTTCGACCGCAACGACAACGGCACCATCTACCAGCGGCCGTTCGGCGGCCACATGCAGAACCTCGGCGCCGGCCCCGCGGTCCAGCGGTCGTGCTGCGCGGCCGACCGCACCGGCCACGCGATGCTGCACACGCTTTATCAGCGCAACGTTCGGGCGAACACCCAGTTCCTGGTGGAATGGATGGCGCTCGATCTCATCCGCGACGCCTCCGGCCAGGTGCTCGGCGTCACCGCGCTCGAGATGGAGACCGGCGAGGTCTACACCCTCCACGCGCGCGCGACGCTGCTCGCCACCGGCGGCGCCGGACGGATCTACGCGGCGTCGACCAACGCCTTCATCTGCACCGGCGACGGGCTCGGCATGGCGGCGCGGGCCGGCATCCCGCTCGAGGACATGGAGTTCTGGCAGTTCCACCCGACCGGCGTGGCCGGCGCCGGGGTGCTGATCACCGAGGGCGTGCGGGGCGAGGGGGGGTACCTCCTCAACAAGACCGGCGAGCGCTTCATGGAGCGTTACGCGCCGACCGCGAAGGACCTGGCGAGCCGCGACATCGTCTCGCGCGCGATGGCGACCGAGATCAAGGACGGCCGCGGGGCCGGCCCCGACGGCGACTATCTCCTGCTCAAGCTCGATCACCTCGGCCCCGAGGTGATCGACAAGCGCCTGCCCGGGATCCGCGAGATCGCGAAGAAGTTCGCGAACGTCGACCCGGTCAAGGACGCGATCCCGGTCGTGCCGACCGTGCACTACCAGATGGGCGGGATCCCGACGAACTATCTCGGCGAGGTCGTAGTGCCGGGACCAGACGGCCCGAACACCGTCGTGCCGGGCTTCTACGCAGCGGGCGAGTGCGCCTGCGCTTCGGTGCACGGTGCGAACCGTCTCGGCACCAACTCGCTCACCGATCTCCTGGTGTTCGGCAAGGCGGCGGGCGATTCGGTCATCCGGTTCCTGAAGGCGAACCCGGGGCACAAGGAACTCCCGGCTGACGCTGCCGACCTGACGCTCGCCCGGCTGGGGCGGCTGGACGGCCAGAAGAACGGCGAGAACGTCTACCAGGCGGGGAACGAGATCCGCCGCGTGATGCAGGCGCACTGCGGCGTGTTCCGGTTTCCGGACCTGCTCGCCGAGGGCGTGAAGAAGATCAGGGAGCTCGCCGAGCGCGTGGCGCGCACCGGGATCACGGACCGGAGCAGGACCTTCAACACCGCCCGCGTCGAGGCGCTCGAGTTGGACAACCTGATCGAGGCGGCGCGCGGGACGATGGTCTCGGCCGAGGCCCGCAAGGAGTCGCGCGGGGCGCACGACCGCGCCGACTACCACGACCGCCCCGGCTACCCCAACGGCCGCGACGACCAGAACTGGCTCAAGCACACGCTCTGGTACAGGCAGGGCGACCGGCTGGAGTACAAACCGGTCAACCTCAGGCCGCTGACGGTGGAGTCGATTCCGCCCAAGGCCCGGGCATATTGATCGTTTTCGGGAGCGCATCGCATGCACCTGAGGATCTTCCGCTACGACCCCGACCGGGACGCGAAGCCCTACCTGAAGGACTACGACGTCCGGCTCGAGCCGTCCGACCGGATGCTGCTCGACGCCCTCATCAAGGCGAAGGCGCAGGACGACACGTTCGCGTTCCGCCGTTCGTGCCGGGAAGGGGTGTGCGGCTCGGACGCGATGAACATCAACGGGAAGAACGGGCTCGCGTGCATCACCAAGATCGGCGAGCTCCGCGAGCCGGTCGTGCTGAAGCCCCTGCCGGGGCTGCCGGTGATCCGCGACCTGATCGTGGACATGACCCAGTTCTTCGCGCAGTACCATTCGATCAGGCCGTATCTGGTCAACAGCGAGCCGCCGCCCGAGCGCGAGCGGCTGCAGTCGCCCGCGGAGCGCGAGGCGCTCGACGGGCTCTACGAGTGCATCCTGTGCGCGTGCTGCTCGACCGCCTGCCCGTCGTTCTGGTGGAACCCGGACAAGTTCGTGGGCCCGGCCGGGCTCCTGCAGGCGTACCGGTTCATCGCCGACAGCCGGGACCAGGCCACTGCCGAGCGCCTCGACAACCTCGAGGATCCGTATCGCCTGTTCCGCTGTCACTCGATCATGAACTGCGTCGACGCCTGCCCGAAGGGGCTCAACCCCACCAAGGCGATCGGCAAGATCAAGGAGCAGATGGTCCGGCGCGCGGTGTAGCCCGTGGATCCGCGCACCGCGCGGACCGGCGAACGCCCGACGCGATGCAACGCGCCGGGCCGGAGAAGGTCGATGACGATGGAGGACCTCGAGCTGCGCCGCCTGCGCTGGCGCTGCCGGCGCGGGCTGCTGGAGAACGATCTCCTGCTCGCCCGGTTCGTCGACCGGTACGGCACGCGCCTCGACGCCGCCGGTCGCGCGGCGCTGAGCGCGCTGCTCGCGCTGCCGGACCCGGAGCTGTGGGCGCTGGCGAGCGGCCGGCAGGAGTGCGACGATGAGCGGCTCGCCGCGATCGTCGCGATGCTGCGCGAAGCGTAACCGGCGGCAGGTCACTAGGAGCGACCGATGCAGAGCAACGGCAAGGTGATCCTCAACTACGGCGACGGCAAGAGCGCCGAGTTCCCGACGCTGTCGGGGACGATCGGCCCGGACGTCATGGACATCCGCGCGCTGTACGCGAAGACCGGGATGTTCACCTACGACCCGGGCTTCCTGTCGACCGCCAGTTGCCGGTCGGCCATCACCTACATCGACGGCGACCAGGGCATCCTGCTCTACCGCGGCTACCCGATCGAGCAGCTCGCGGTGCACTGCGACTTCCTCGAGGTCTGCCACCTGCTGCTGTACGGCGAGCTGCCCACCCGGGCCCAGCGCGACCAGTTCGTCTGGACGGTGACCCGGCACACGATGGTGCACGAGCAGCTCATCCGCCTCTATTCCGGCTTCCGGCGCGACTCGCATCCGATGGCGGTGCTGGTCGGGGTCGTCGGCGCGCTCTCGGCCTTCTATCACGACTCGCTGGACATCAACGACCCCAAGCAGCGCGAGATCGCCGCGTTCCGGCTGATCGCGAAGATGCCGACGATCGTGGCGATGGCGTACAAGTACTCGATGGGACAGCCGTTCATGTACCCGCGGAACGACCTGTCGTACACCGCGAACTTCATGCGCATGATGTTCGGGGTGCCGGCCGAGGAGTACGTGACCAACCCGGTGCTGGTCCAGGCGCTCGACCGCATCTTCATCCTGCACGCCGACCACGAGCAGAACGCGTCGACCTCGACGGTGCGGCTTGCCGGCTCGTCGGGCGCGAACCCGTTCGCGTGCATCGCCTCGGGGATCGCCTGCCTGTGGGGGCCGGCGCACGGCGGCGCCAACGAGGCGGCCCTCAACATGCTCGAGGAGATCCACGACGTCTCGCGCGTGAGCGACTTCATCAAGCGGGCGAAGGACAAGAACTCGGGCGTCCGGCTGATGGGCTTCGGCCACCGGGTGTACAAGAACTACGATCCGCGCGCGAAGCTGATGCGCGAGACCTGCCACGAGGTGCTCGAGGAGCTCGGGCTCCACGACGACCGGCTGTTCAAGCTCGCGCTGGAGCTGGAGCGGATCGCGCTCGAGGACGAGTACTTCGTCGATCGCAAGCTCTATCCGAACGTCGATTTCTACTCCGGAATCGTGCAGCGGGCGCTCGGCATCCCGACCAGCATGTTCACCTGCATCTTCTCGCTGGCGCGCACCGCCGGCTGGATCGCGCAGTGGGCCGAGATGATCGCCGACCCGGACCAGAAGATCGGCCGGCCGCGGCAGCTCTATACCGGTCCGGCGCGGCGGGACGTGATTCCGATCGGGAAGCGGTGACGCCGTCATGATGCAGGACCTCGTCGCGAACTCGTACCTCTTCGGCGGCAACGCGCCGTTCGTCGAGGAGCTCTACGAGGCGTACCTGAACAACCCGCAGTCGGTTCCCGAGGCGTGGCGCGACTACTTCGACAAGCTGCAGGTGCTGCCCGCGGCCTCCGCGGCGGGCGGCCGCGACGTCGCGCACGCGCCGATCGTCGAGGCGTTCGCGCAGCGCGCGAAGCAGGGCACGCTCCGCGCGCCCGCCGCCTCGCCCGAGGCCGGCGCGGAGCGCAAGCAGGTCTACGTCCAGATGCTGATCAACGCCTACCGGTTCCTGGGGAACCGGTGGGCGGATCTCGACCCGCTGAAGCGCATGCCGCGCCCGCCGATCCCGGAGCTCGAGCCGGCGTACTACGACCTGACCGAAGCCGATCTCGAGACCGTCTTCAACACCGGAACGCTGGTCGGGCCGGAGCGCGCCACCCTGCGCGAGATCCTGCAGATGCTCCGCGAGACCTACTGCGGGACGATCGGCGCGGAGTACATGTACATCTCCGATCCGGGGCAGAAGCGCTGGATCCAGCAGCGCCTGGAGGCGATGCGCGGCCGGCCGCAGTTCGCCCCCGAGGCGAGGCGGCGGATCCTCGAGCGCGTCACCGCCGCCGAGACGCTGGAGAAGTACCTGCACACCCGCTACGTCGGGCAGAAGCGCTTCTCGCTGGAGGGCGGCGAGACCCTGATCCCGTGCATGGACGAGATCGTGCAGCGCGCCGGGGCCCACGGCGTCGAGGAGCTCGTGATCGGCATGGCGCACCGCGGGCGGCTCAACGTCCTCGTCAACACCCTCGGCAAGTCGCCGAAGGAGCTGTTCGCCGAGTTCGAGGGGACGGCGGCGGTCGACGCCACCTCGCTCGGCGACGTGAAGTACCACAACGGTTTCTCGTCGGACATCTCCACCGCCGGCGGCCCGGTGCACCTCTCGCTCGCGTTCAATCCGTCCCACCTCGAGATCGTCGACCCGGTGGTCGAGGGCTCGGTGCGCGCGCGGCAGCACCGCCGCAAGGACACCAAGGGCGAGAAGGTCATCTCGATCCTGCTGCACGGCGACGCCGCGTTCTCGGGCCAGGGGGTGGTCATGGAGACGCTCAACCTCTCGCAGACGCGCGGCTACTCGACCGCCGGCACGGTGCACATCATCATCAACAACCAGATCGGCTTCACCACCTCCGACACGCGCGACGTGCGCTCGACGATCTACTGCACCGACGTCGCGAAGATGATCGAGGCGCCGATCTTCCACGTGAACGCCGACGACCCCGAGGCGGCGGTGTTCGTGACCCAGCTCGCGATGGACTTCCGCCGCGAGTTCAAGCGGGACGTGGTGATCGACCTCGTCTGCTTCCGGCGCCTCGGCCACAACGAGCAGGACGAGCCGTTCGTCACCCAGCCGCTCATGTACAAGAAGATCGCGCAGCATCCGGGCACCCGGAAGCTGTACGCCGACAAGCTCGTGGCGCAGGGAGTCGTGCCCGAGGACGAGCCGGGGCGGCTGATCAAGGACTACCGGCAGGCGCTCGACGAAGGGCGGCAGACCTCGAGCCCGGTGCTGTCCAACTTCCAGCGCAAGTACGCCGTCGACTGGGCGCCGTTCCTCGGCGCGAAGTGGACCGATGCTGCCGACACGGCGGTGCCGGCCAAGGAGCTCGAACGCCTCGCGGTGCGCCTCACCACCGCGCCCGAGGGGTTCAAGGTGCACCCGTCGGTCGAGCGGGTGATGAGCGCGCGGCGGGAGATGGGGAAGGCGCAGCAGCCGCTCGACTGGGGCATGGCGGAGAACCTGGCGTACGCGACGCTGCTGGTGTCGGGCTACGGCGTGCGGCTTTCGGGCCAGGACTCCGGCCGCGGCACGTTCGCCCACCGGCACGCGGTGCTGCACGACCAGAGCCGCGAGCGCTGGGACGCCGGCACCTACGTGCCGCTGCAGAACCTGCAGGACAACCAGGCCGACTTCGTGGTGATCGACTCGCTGCTGTCCGAAGAGGCGGTGCTCGGCTTCGAGTACGGCTACAGCTGCGCCGAGCCGAACGAGCTCACGATCTGGGAGGCGCAGTTCGGCGACTTCGCGAACGGCGCGCAGGTGGTGATCGACCAGTTCATCACCTCGGGCGAAGCCAAGTGGGGGCGGATGGTGGGCCTGACGCTCTTTCTGCCGCACGGCTACGAGGGCCAGGGGCCGGAGCATTCGTCGGCGCGGCTGGAGCGCTTCCTGCAGCTCTCCGCCGAGCACAACATCCAGGTGTGCGTCCCCACCACCCCGGCGCAGATCTTCCACCTGCTGCGGCGGCAGATGGTGCGCCCGTTCCGCAAGCCCCTGATCGTGATGACGCCGAAGTCGCTGCTGCGCAAGCGCGAGGCGGTGTCGAGCCTGAAGGAGCTCGCGAAGGGCGCCTTCCAGACGGTCATCGGCGAGATCGACGCGCTCGATCCGAAGCAGGTGACGCGGATCGTCGCCTGCTCGGGCAAGGTGTACTACGATCTCCTGATCGCGCGCCGGGAGCGGCGGCTCGACACCACCGCGATCATCCGGGTCGAGCAGCTCTACCCCTTCCCGCACAAGCAGTTCGCGGCGGAGATGAAGCGCTACCCGAACGCGCTCGACGTGGTGTGGTGCCAGGAGGAGCCGCAGAACCAGGGCGCCTGGTACCAGACGCAGCACTACCTCGAGGAAAACATGCGGCCCGACCAGAAGCTCCACTACGCGGGACGCCCCTCCGCGGCCGCGCCGGCGGGCGGGTCCCTGAGCCGGCACAATCAGCGGCAGAAGGCGCTGGTCGAGCAGGCGCTGGGGAAACTGAAATAGGTATCGCAGCACTGTCACCGAGGCGGTAGCCTCGGCGACCCCTCCGGTGCGTTACGCACTCGGGTTTTTGCAGTACGCCGCGGCGGAGCTCGGCCGAGCCCGGCGAAAAACCGAACGGAGCGAGTGAACATGCTGGTCGAAGTGAAGGTGCCGCAGCTCTCGGAGTCGGTGGCCGAGGCGACGCTGCTCACGTGGCACAAGAAGGAAGGCGAGGCCGTCGAGCGCGACGCGAACCTCGTCGACATCGAGACCGACAAGGTCGTGCTCGAGCTCCCCGCGCCGGCCGACGGCGTGCTGACGAGGATCGTGAAGGGCGACGGTAGCACCGTCGTCGCGGGCGAGCTCATCGCGACGATCGATACCGAGGCGAAAGCCGCGGCGGGGGCGGCCGTCGCCACCGCTGCCCCGGCAGTGCGGGCCGAGCCGGTCGCGGTGGCGC
>JBOIFD010000248.1:0-13529 GCA_050741515.1 Burkholderiales bacterium | reverse complement strand
GCTCACGCGCGCGCCGAACAACAGCTACGTCGTCGAGATCGTGCTGGTGGACGGCCAGGTCTTCCCGTTCACCGGGAGCATCACCTTCACCGACCCAGCCTTCAACGCCCAGACCGGGACGTTCCTGATCCGCGTCGCGGTGGACAACCCGCGGGGCCTGCTCCGGCCGAACCAGTACGTCCGGGTGCGGGTCAAGGGCGCCACGCGCCCGAACGCCATCCTCCTCCCGCAGCGCGCCGTAGGCGGGTGGCACGTCGATGATCGCGTTCGTGTTCGGCCTGATCGTCGTCTTTCTGGTGCTCGCGGCGCAGTACGAGTCGTGGACGTTGCCGGGCGCGGTGATGACCGCGGTGCCGTTCGGGATCCTCGGCGCGCTCACCGCGATCTGGCTGCGCGGGCTGGAGAACGACGTCTACTTCCAGATCGGCCTGCTGGTGCTGATCGGGCTGGGCGCCAAGAACGCGGTGCTGCGCGTCACCGCCGCGGTCGAGCTCCGGCGCGCGGGCAAGTCGATCATGGACGCGACGATCGAGGCGGGCGAGCAGCGGCTGCGGCCGATCATCATGACCTCGCTCGCGTTCGCCTTCGGCGTCCTGCCGCTCGCGATCGCGGTCGGCGTCGGCGCGAACGCCCGCCATTCGATCGGCACCGGGATCCTCGGCGGCATGATCGGCGAGACGACGCTGGCGATGCTGTACGTGCCGCTGTTCTTCTACATCTTCGACCGCATCAGCGAGCGGTCGGCGGCGAAGAAGGAGAAGACGGCGAGGCCAGGCGGCGCAGCGGCTGCCGCCCTGCACGCGCCGCGGGAGGGTGACTGATGCGGCGCACCGCAGTCGCCACCCTGGTCGTGCTCGGCGGCTGCATGGTGGGTCCGGACTACAAGCGGCCCGAACTCCCGACGCCGGCCGCCTACCGCTACGAACCGCAGGCAGCCGCGCAGACCGCCGATACCGAGTGGTGGAAGGCGTTCGGCGACCCGGTGCTCGACGGGTACATCGCCGAAGCGCTCGAACACAACAAGAACGTGCAGATCGCGGTCGCCAACGTCGAGCAGGCCGCCGGCGTGCTCACGACCACCCGCTCGCCGCTCTTTCCGCAGGTGAGCTACCAGGGCCAGGCGGCGCGCCAGCGGTTCAGCGAGATCGGCGGCACGGTCGCGTCCAATTTCATCGCGAACCCGCAGACCACCTATCAGGTCCTCGCCGGCGCGAGCTGGGAGATCGATCTGTGGGGGCGCATCCGCCGCCTCACCGAGTCGGCGCAGGCGAACCTCCTCGCCACCGACGAGGCGCGGCGCGGCGTCCTGCTGTCGCTGGTCACTTCGGTCGCGACGACCTATCTGCAGCTCCTCGGGCTCGACGAGCAGCTCGCGATCGCGCAGCGCACGCTCGCGACCTACGGCGAGTCGGTCAAGCTGTTCGAGCTGCAGAACAAGTACGGCCAGGTCTCGAAGATGAACGTCGAGCAGGCGCGCTCCCAGTACGAGACCGCGGCGGCGCAGATCCCGGTGATCAAGAGCCAGATCGCCCAGACCGAGAACGCGCTCGCGATCCTGCTCGGACGCAACCCCGGCCCGATCGCCCGCGGGAAGAAGCTCGACGCGCTCGCGCTGCCCGAGATTCCGGCCGGACTGCCCTCGCAGCTCCTCGAGCGGCGGCCGGACCTGATGCAGGCCGAGCAGCAGCTCGTCGCCGCCAACGCGCAAATCGGAGCGGCGAAGGCGCAGTACTTCCCGACCATCTCGCTCACCGGCGCGCTCGGGTCGGCGAGCACGCAGCTCGGCAACCTCTTCACCGGACCGGCGGGCGTGTGGAGCTACGGCGGCTCGATCCTCGGCCCGATCTTCACCGGCGGCGCGATCGCCGGGCAGGTCGCGCAGGCCGAAGCCGCGCAGAAGGCGGCGCTCGCCTCGTACGAGCTTTCGATCCAGAACGCGTTCGCCGACGTGGAGAACGCGCTCGCCTCGAACGCGAACCTCGGCGAGCAGCTCGCGGCGCAGGGGCGGCTGGTCAAGGCGCTCTCCGAGTACTCGCGTCTCGCGCGGCTCCAGTTCAACGGCGGCTACACGTCCTACACCACCGTGCTGCAGGCCGAGCAGCAGCTCTTCCCCTCGGAGCTGAGCCTCGCCAGCATCCGCGCGCAGCTGTACGGCTCGCTCGTCAACATCTACAAGGCGCTCGGCGGCGGCTGGATCGACCGGGCCGACGAGCTCGCGCCGCAGCCGTCAGCCGCGGCGCTGCCGCCGCGAGACCCGAGCGCGCGGAGCACCCGGAAGGAATGAGTGGCTTCGGTCGGGGCGAAGTGATTCGAACGCCAGCAGCATTGCACGTAACGCCAGGAGATCGGGATGAAAAAGGAAGTCGTGGACGTCCCCGGCATCAGCAAGCACCTCAAGCAGCAGGGCATCCCGCTGTCGGCAGCGGTCCGCGCCGGAAATCTCGTCTTCGTCTCGGGCCAGCCGCCGGTGGATCGCCGCACCGGGAAAATCCCGCTCGTCGACGTCAAGCGGCAGACGAAGATGGTGCTGGACAACGTCAAGGTCTGCCTGGAGGCGGCCGGATCGTCCCTGGACAAGGTGGTGAAGTGCACCATCTACATCACCAACGCCGCGTACTTCGACGAAGTGAACGACGTGTACCGGAGGTACTTCAGGCGCAACCCGCCGGCGCGCACGTTCTGCAACGTGGGATCGTGGCCGAAGAAGTTCGACGTGGAGATCGAGTGCATCGCCGTCGTCTGACGGCCATGCCGGCTCAATACCGGTAGAACATCTCCTGGATGGCCTGGCGCTCGCGGGTGACGCCGAGCGCCAGCATCAGCAGGATGCGCGCCTTCTGCGGCATCAGGTCGTCCGACACGATGAAGCCGGCGTCCGCCTTCGCGGGAGTCGTGACGACGCGCCCGGCGGTAGAGCGGGTGGCGAGCACCACCGGGATGCCCGCCTGCACTGCGCGCTCGCCGGCCTCGAGGAACGCGCGGGGGAAGGTGCCGCCGCCGAACCCGACGAGGACGAGGCCGCCGGTGCCGCGCTCGCGTAGCGCATCGATCAGCACGCCGTCGGCGCCGCCATAGGCGTACACGATGTCGACGCGAAGCAGCGTCTGCCTGCCGCGCACGTCGAATGGCGTGGCGCCGGTGTGGAGACGGGTGACGTCGCGGTAGAACATCGCCTGTCCATCGGCGTCGACGTATCCCAGCAAGCCGAAGTCGCGGCTGCCGAACGTGTTCACCCGGAAGGCATTGGTCTTGGTGACGTCGCGCGCGCTCTGGATCTCGTTGTTCAGGACGATGAGCACGCCGCGGCCGGCGGCGTCGGGACAGGCGGCCAGCCGGATCGCATCCAGCAGGTTGAGGTCCGCGTCCGTGCCGAGCGCGCTGGGCGGCCGCATCGCGCCGGTCAGGACCACGGGACGGTCGGACTTCACCGTGAGGTGCAGGAAGTAGCCGGTCTCCTCCAGCGTGGCCGTGCCGTGGGTGATCACCACGCCTTGCGGCGGCTGCGCGCCGCCAAGGAGCGCGTCGATGCGCTGGGCAAGCTGCAGCCACTCCGCCGGTCCGATCGACGAGCTGCCCACCCGGAGCAGGTCCTCGGCCTTCACTTCGGCGAACTGGCTCGCTTCCGGGATGCGCGCGAGCATCCGCTCGACGCTCAGGCGCTGGCCCAGCTCCGGGTACAGGGTGTAGTCGAGGCGGTGCGGGCCGAGGCTCGAGATGCTGCCGCCGGTTGCGATGACGTGCACGACAGGGCGCGAGGGAGCCATCGCGTTCCTCGTATGAGCGGTCATGTCCCCGGAGCGCGGGCGCGCCCTCGCTCAGGGAAGCAGGACGACCTTGCCGAAGATCTCCCTGGACTCTACGACACGGTGCGCTGCGGCGGCCTCGGCGAGAGGAAAGGCCCGGTGGATGACCGGCCTCAGCTTGCCCTCGGCGACCAGACCCATGACGGTCCTGAGCTCGGTCACCGGGGCGTTCTTCGATCCGGACAGGCGCAGTTCGCCGCGAAAGAACGGAATGATGTCGAAGGGGACGACCTCGCCGGCGTGCGCGCCCACGGTGACGATCACGCCGTTCCGCTTCAGGCATCGCAGGCTGCGGGTGAACACCTCGCCGCCGACGTGCTCCATGACCACGTCCACCCCCTTGCCGCCGGTAAGGTCGAGGACCCGCTCGGCGAAATTCTCCCTGCTGTAGTTGATGACGTAGTGCGCGCCCAGCGCCTTGGCGCGCTCGAGCTTCCGGTCGCTGCTCGCGGTGGCAAATATCGTGGCCCCTGCCAGTCTCGCCACCTGGACCGCGGCGCTGCCGATGCCGGAGCCTGCCGCCTGGATGAGGACGCTCTGGCCGGCCTGCAGTCCGCCCCGGTTGACGAGCACGTGCCAGGCGGTACCGAATGCGATCTGGCTCGCGGCGGCGTCCTCGAACCCGACGTGCGACGGCAGGGGATTCAGGTTGGCGACCGGCACCTTCACGTACTCGGCGTAGCCGCCGGGCAAGTCGAGCCCGAAATAGCCTTCCCGTACGCACAGGTTGTCGCGACCGCCCAGGCAGAATTCGCACCTCCCGCACGGCAGGCGGCAGGTCACCCAGACGCGGTCCCCTTCCTTCAGCGGGCCCGCCTCGCCGCCGAGAGCTGCGACCTCGCCCGCGAATTCCCGTCCCAGGATGTGTGGAAAGATGACCGGAATGCGCGAGGTCCCGGCCCGGTGATCCAGGTCCACGTGGTTGATGCCCACCGCACGCACTCGCACCACCGCTTCGCCGGCCCCCGGCGTGGGCTTGCCGGTCTCCTCGCACACCAGGACTTCGGGACCACCGAACCGGTGGAACCAGGACACCCTCATCGTCATGCTCCGCTCCCGTCGTTTACGTCGCGTCGCGCCCGGATGTCGTCCGCGATGCGGCGCTTGAGGTACTGCCCGTCGTCGAGGTCGCCGTGGAAGCGACCGTCGGCGACCATGACCTTGCCGCGCAGCACGGTCAGCATCGGCCAGGCGCCGACTTCCTTGCCTTCCCAGGGGGTGTAGTCGCTCTCGTGCAGGTCCTGGGCGCGCACCGTGCGGCGCTGGCTCGCGTCGAGCACGGTGATGTCGGCGTCGCTGCCGACGGCGATCGCCCCCTTGCGCGGATACAGGCCGAGGATGCGGGCGGCGTTGGCAGACACGATGTCGACGAACTTCTCCAGGGAATAGCCGCGCTTCTCGACGGTCTCGGTGTACATCACCGCCACGCGCGGCTCGACCCCGGAGTTGCCGCCGGTGGTGTCGTCGATGCGACTGCCCTGGACCTTGACCGCGAGCTTGCAGCACACCTCGTCGGTCGCGACGGAATGCAGGTGGCCGCGCGCCAATCCGTCCCACAGCCCGTCCTGGTCGCGCCTGGACTTGAGCGAGGGGTAGGTGTGGTAGATCTGGCCGTTCGGCCGGCGATAGTCGTCGCTCGTGTAGAGCAGATACTGGTGCAGCGTTTCGCCGTAGATCGGGAAGCCGCGTGCGCGGCTCTCGGCGATCGCCTGCACGCCGGCCGCGGCGCTGACGTGCATCATGTAGAGCGCCATGCCCGCGACGTTCTCGGCGAGCCGGATGACGCGACGGAACGACAGGTCTTCCGAGAGCGTGTTGTGCACCTCCGCCATGTGCTCGAAGCCGGTCCGGTTCTCCGCGAACAGCTTCTCGTACATGTGGGTCACGATGTCGTTGTCCTCGGCGTGGATGACGCCGAGCCCGCCGGCGCCGGCCAGCACCTTGAAGATCTCCCACAGTTCGCCGAACCGGACCATGCGGCCGCGCCGGCTGGGCGTGATGTCGGTGGTGAAGATCTTGACCGTCGGGTAGCCGGCCTGCACCGCCTCCGCGAGCGCGGCGATCGTCGACGGCGGCACGCGGCCGCGCAGCATGATGTGGTAGGCGTAGTCGCAGTAGCAGCGGCCGGCCCAGTCCCGGTCGCGCGCCTCGATGGCGTCGCGCAGGCTCTGGCTCGACGACTCGTCGCCCTCGCGGTCGGGCCGGCAGGCGGCGAAGTCGATGAGCGTCGTCGTGCCGCCCCAGAGCGCCGCCCGGCTGACCTGCTCCGGCGGGCCGCTGAGCCCGGACGGCTCGCCCGGCCTGAAGGCGGGCATGTACCAGGCGCAGTGCACGTGCGGGTCGATGCCGCCCGGCATGACGATGCCGCCGCCGGCGTCGATCACGCGCGCCGCCTGACCGGCGGCGAAGGTGCCGCGCGCGCCGAGCGCCGCGATGACGCCGTCCTTCACGGCGATCTCCCAGGGACCGACGCCGTGCGGCGTGACCACCCGATCGCCGCGGATCAGCAGATCGAACATTGCGCCCCCTATTCTTCCCGTACGGTCGATCCGCCTGCCGCCGCGGTTGCGCCCGCCTGCAGCGCGGCCACCTCGGAGTCGAGCGCGTCGAGAAGGGCTTCCAGCCAGAGCGGATCCAGGCCGAGCGCGATGACGACGATGCGCGTGGTGCGGTCCTCGTCCGGCCACGCGTCGAGCCACGCCGGCGGATGGAACACGTGCTGCACGCCGTGGATCACCGCCGGGCGGCCCGGGCTCTCGAGCACGTCGACGAGCCCCTTGAGGCGCAGCAGCCGCGCGCCGCAGTGTTCCGCGAGGACCTGCAGAAACAGCGTCAGCGTCACCGCGCGCAACGGCGTGCTGCGGCGCAGGCAGAAAGACGTGACCGCGCCATCGTGGCGGCTCGCCGCGTGGTCGTGGCCGTGATCCGAAGGATCGTGGGGCACGGCTTCGGCGGCGAGCCAGCGCCGCACGTCGGGGCCGCGCGCCTGCGCGTCGTACATTCCGCCGCCGAACAGCCGGCTCGCGTCGACCGCCCCGTGCACCGCCGTGAGCTTGGGCGCCGCGGGATTGAGCGCGTGCAGGCGCTCGAGCAGGCCGTTGGCCGCAGGGTCGCCGAGATCGGTCTTGGTGACGACGATTCGGTCGGCGATCGCCGCCTGCTTGACGGATTCGGGGTGGGCCTCGAGCGTGGCGCCGCCGGCGGCCGCGTCGACCGTGGCGATCACCGACTCCAGGCAGAGCGAATCGGCGATCGCCGGGTCGGTCATCAGGGCCTGCAGGATCGGCGCCGGGTCGGCCAGCCCCGTGGTTTCGATGACGATGCGCTCGAACGGCGCGATCGCGCCGGCGGCGCGCCGCGCGAGGAGGTCGCCGGCCGTGCGCACCAAGTCGCCGCGCACGCTGCAGCACATGCAGCCGCTGTCGAGCAGGACGATCTCCTCGTCGCTCGCCTCGACCAGCAGGTGGTCGAGCCCGACCTCGCCGAACTCGTTGACGATCACGGCGGTGCGCGCGAGCGCCGGGTCGTGCAGCAGGCGCGCGAGCAGGGTCGTCTTGCCGCTGCCGAGGAAGCCGGTGATCACCGAGACCGGAACTGCCGCCATCGTCAGCGCGCCCCGGCGTCGCGGTCGAGCATCTGCTGCGCGCCGATCACGAGGCGGCCCGCCGGCGCCTCCGGCGCGAGCTCGTCGCGCAGCCGCCGCAGCAGGCCCGGCAGCCCGGCGTGGCGGCCGAGACCGACCGCCGCGCGGGAAGCCGGATCGCGCAGCGTCACGCCCCAGCCCTGCGCGGCATGGTGGCTCACGCGCAGCTCCGGGCCGGTCCGGGGAGCGATGACGAAACCGTTCGCGTCGTCCGGGTCCGGGCCGACCGTGCCCGCAACGCCCCAGATCCCCAGCGCGCCGGAAAAAACGCGCGACATCCGCGCGTGCCATGCCGCGTCGTACCGCACACGGGAATCATATGCCGGCCGGGGCGACGACGAGCCCCGGCACGGTGGATGGACGGTTTCGAATCTCTCGCTTGCCATGTATGATCGCCAGCGGAAGTATGGCAGCGGAAGATATCTGTGGTGTCGATACTGCTATCGCCAGCGTCGATATCGTCGGCTCGAACGAACATCCGGAGAGGAAGACTATGAAACCTTCAGCTGCGTTTTCGCTTTCCATGGTTGCCGGCGCGCTGAGCCTGGCCGTCGCGGGCACCGCCTTCGCGCAGGCGAAGTTCCAGCTGCGGTGGGGCCACTATCTGGCCGACGGGCCGTTCGTCCAGCTCGAGAAGGACTACGCCGCCAAGATCGAGAAGCGGACCAACGGCCAGGTGAAGATCACCATCACGTTCGCCGGCGGGCTCGGCAAGGGCGAGGAGCTGCTGATGCTCACCTCGCGCGGCGCGATCGACATGACCGCTACGGCGCCCGGCTACAACCCGGATCAGCTCCGCTACTGGCGGGCGTTCCAGACGCCGCTCGTGTTCCAGACGAGCCAGCAGGCGATGATGGTGCTGGGGAAAGTGTACGAGGAGTTCCCCATCTATCGCGAGGAGATGGACCGGGTCGGCGTCGTCTGGCTCCTCCAGCAGCCGCTCGGCGAGTATTACCTCAGCGGCCCGTCCCCGGATTGCGCCAGCGTGGCCGCGCTGCGCGGCAAGAAGATCCGCAGCTTCGGCGCCGACATCCCGAAGGCGTTCAGCGCCATCGGCGCGGTGCCGGTGACGGTCGCGCCCACGGCGATCTACGAGGCCCTGCAGCACCGCAACCTCGACTACTCGTTCATCAACGCGGGCAACATCCAGCAGTACAAGCTGTACGAGGTCGGCAAGCAGCACTGCGGCCCGGTGATGGCGATCACCGGCCACAACATCACCATCGGCAAGCGCACCTGGGCGCGGCTGCCGCCGAACATCCAGAAGATCTTCCTCGAGGAGGGGCGCCAGACCATGAAGGAATATCTGGCCTGGGTCGGCGACTTCGAAGCCAAGGCGGCGGCGAACATCAAGGCGCAGGGCGGCACGTTCACGCCGTTCCCGGCCGACGAGCTGAAGAAGTGGAAGGCCGCCTCGCCCGACTTCCTCGCGGAGTGGGAGAAGGCCACCGCGGCGGCCACCGGCGACGCCGCGACGCCGAAGAAAGTGGCGGCACGCTGGAGGCAGCTGATCGCGCAGTGAAGCCCGGACCGGGCCGAAGCCCGCGCGGGTGTACGGCTTCCTGACCGCGCGGGAAGCGCATGCGGCGGTTTAGCGCGACGTTGTCGCGTCTGGCGCTCGGCCTGCTGCTGCTGGGCACCGTGGGGATGCTGGTGTCCATGGTGCTCGGCGTCGCCGACGTGGTCGGCACCAAGTTCCTCGACTGGCCGGTGCCCGGGACGCTCGAGGCCACCGAGAGCACCATGGTGCTGATCGTCTTCGGCGCGCTCGCCTACACGCAGGAGCGGCGCGGCCACATCCGCGTCGAGCTGCTGTACGCCCAGGCGGGTCCGCGGGGAAAGTCGTTCATGGAGGTGGTGACGCACGTCGTCGCGTTCGCGTTCTTCGCGTTGCTCGCCTGGCAGGCCATCGGCGAGCTCGGCTACAGCTGGGAGATCCGCGAAGCGACGATGGGCACGGTGCGGTTTCCGCTCTACCCGGCGCGCGCCCTGCTCGTTCTCGGTGCCGTGCTGCTGTTGCTGCGCCTCGCGTTGGATATCGTCGCGGACCTCGGCCGCCTGTGGCGCGGCGAGCCGCCGCCCGCGCCGTCGGGCAACGCGTCGTAGGGCACGGACCGGCCGGAGGGGGAGCGCAGAACCATGCCGCTGCTGTCCCCGGAAGTCGCCGGCTGCATCGTGGTCGGCCTGCTGCTGCTGTGGCTCGCCCTCGGCGTGCACATCGGCGTCGCCCTCGGCCTCTGCGGGTTCATCGGCATCTACCTCACGGTCGGACCCGACGCGGCGCTCGCGCAGATCGCCACGATCCCATTCACCACCACCAACTCCTTCGCGCTGGCGGTGATTCCGCTGTTCATCCTGATGGGCTCCTTCGCCACGGTGGCCGCCATCACGACGGATCTCTTCCGCACGGCCTACGTCTGGGTCGGCAACCTGCGGGGCGGGCTCGCCATGGCGACCGTCCTGTCCTCGGCCGCGTTCGGTGCGGCGTCGGGCTCCACCATCGTGAACGCCGCCGTCTTCACGCGCATGGCCATGCCGGAGATGACGCGCTTCGGCTACGACGTGCGCCTGAGCGCGGGCTGCATCGCCGCCGCCGGGACCCTGGCCGCGCTGATCCCGCCCAGCATCCTGATGGTGGTCTACGCGGTGATCACCGAGCAGTCGATCGGCAAGCTGCTCATCGCCGGAATCGTGCCGGGCATCCTGACGGCGCTCATCTACTGCGGCGGCATCTACGCCGTCGCGCGCTGGCGCCCGGACATCGCGCCGCCCGCCGATCTCACCTTCAGCTGGGCGGAGCGGCTGCGATCGCTCTACGGCGTCTCCGGGATCATCGTTCTCTTCGTCCTCGTGATCGGGGGAATCTACGGCGGCTACTTCCCGGCGACGTACGCCGGGGCGGTGGGTGCATTCGGCGCGCTCGTCATCGCCCTCGTCAAGCGCCGGCTCGGCATGGGGTCGCTGGTCGAGGTCCTCAAGGAGGCGGCGGTCACGACTTCAGTGATCTTCATCATCGTGGTGGGCGGGATCCTGTTCGCGCGCTTCCTCACCTATTCCGGGCTCGTCACGATCATCTCGACCGCGCTGCTGGAGTTCGAGACGGGCAAGTACATGTACCTCGGCGGATTCATCCTGCTGTTCCTGGTCCTCGGCTGCTTCATCGAGCCGATCGCCATCATGGTGATGACGCTGCCGATCATGTTCCCGGTGATGGTGGAGGCCGGCTTCGACCCCATCTGGCTCGGCGTGGTCTCGGTCAAGCTGGCGGAGATCGGGGTGCTCACGCCGCCGGTGGGGTTGAACGTCTTCGTGGTGAAGAGCTCCTCGCCCGTGCCGGTGACGCTCGGCCAGGCTTTCGCCGGGGTGACGCCCTTCATCCTGCTCGATTTCCTTTCGCTCGGGCTCTACGTCGCCTTTCCCGGAATGCTGCTGTGGCTGCCGAACCTGATGAGGTAGCCGCGCGTCCGGCAGGCGATCCGACGAGCCGAATTCCCTGGAGCTGCTGATGCCGGTGCTGAAGACCGAAGGCAAGATGTTTGCGACCCGGACCCAGGTGCTGATCATCGGCGCCGGCGCGTGCGGCACGATCGCGGCGCTCGCCGCCAACGAGCGCGGCGCGGAGGTGCTGATCCTCGAGCGCGACGCGAAGCCGACCGGCAGCACCTCGCTCTCCGGCGGGCAGATCCCGGCGGCGGGCACCAAGTTGCAGCGCGCCGCGGGGCTGGTCGACGACACGCCCGAGATCCTCGCCAACGACATCATCAGCAAGGCGCACGGCGAATGCGATCACGAGATCGCCTGGCACATCGCGCGGGAGTCGGCGAAGACGGTCGACTGGCTGGTCGACCGCTACCGGCTGCCGGTGTCGTGCATCCTCGATTTCCAGTATCCCGGCCACAGCCGCATGCACATGCATGCGTCGCCGTCGCGCTTCGGCGCGGAGCTGCTGGCGGCCCTGCTCGCCGCGGTGGAAGCGGCGGGCATCCCGCTCGCCACCTCCGCCCGTGCCACCGACCTGTACGCGGAGGCCGACGGCCGCATCCGCGGCGTGCGCGTGACGCGGCCCGACGGCAAGACCGAGGACATCGGCTGCGACGCGCTGATCCTCGCCTGCTGCGGCTACGGCGGCGACAAGGCCATGATCGCCAGGTACATCCCGGAGATGGTCAACGCGCACTACCACGGCCATCCCGGCAACACCGGCGACGCGGTGAAGTGGGGCGAAGACCTCGGCGCCTCGATCAAGGACATGGGCTCCTTCCAGGGGCACGGCGCGGTCGCGACGCCGCACAACACGCACATCGGCTGGCCCGCCGTCACCGAGGGCGGCTACCAGGTCAACAAGCACGGCAAGCGCTTCTCGAACGAGAACCAGGGCTATTCGGAGCAGGCGCTCAAGGTCGCGCGCGAGCCCGACCACGTCGCCTGGCTGATCTTCGACGAGCGCGGCCACAAGATCGCGATGCAGATGCACAGCCACGTCGAGGCCGAGAAGGCCGGCGCGCTCAAGGTCTGCGGCACGCCGGAGGAGATCGCCCGGGTGATCGGCTGCGATGCGGCGACGCTCGCGCAGACCATGAAGGAGGTCGAGGACGTCGCCGCGGGGAGGAAGAAGGATCCGTTCGGCCGCGACTTCGCCACCAAGCCGCCGCTCGCGCCGCCCTACCGCGTGGTGAAGATCATGGGCGCGCTCTTCCACACCCAGGGCGGGCTGGAAGTGAACAAGGCGATGCGCGTGCTGAGGAAGGACGGCAAGCCGTTCCCCAACCTCTTTGCCGGCGGCGGTGCCGCGCGCGGCCTGTCCGGTCCGGCCGACTGGGGCTACCTGTCGGGCTCCGGCCTGATGACGGCGACCAACATGGGACGGCTGGCCGGCGAAGCGGCCGCCGCATTGGTCAAAAAATAGTCAGCTGACCTCCCGGAGCGCGCGGGACAAGGCGCGGAGATCCGGCGCGCCAGCGAGTTCCTCCACCGCGCGCTCGACCGACGCGATCGCCGCCGCCGGCAGCGAACGGGCCGCGTTGGCGCGGAACTTGGCGAGGATCGGCTCCGCGCCCGGCGGTCGCGTGCGATTGCCGTAGACGTCGTCGATCCGCACGGTCTCCGTCCGCCCGGCCTTCGTCTCGCAGACGATCTCCGCCTCGAATCGCTCGGGGAACCGGGCGTCCGCAAGCGGCTCCCAGCGAATCCGTCCGGCAAGCTCGCGCACCGCGGCGCCGGCCGGCGACTCGAACGTGGCGAGGTCCACCTTGCCTTCCACGAGGCGCGTCGCGACGGCGATCGGCAGGCTCCAGCGCGCGGCGTGCCCGGTCTCCGGCGCCTGCTTGCGCTCCCAGGGGTCGCAGATGATGGCCGCCTCCCCGGCGGGCACGCGGCACAGAAGCCGGACCACGTCGCCCGCGCGGACACCGCGCTCCGCAAGCATCCCGGCGGCCTCGATGAACGGATGCAGGTAGTGGCAGCAGGGATAGAACTTGTACGCGGCATCCGGAAGGTGCCACTGCCGGCCCAGGTCGCCGATGAGCGCGCGGAAACGCTCCGGCGCCGTCTCATCTCCCGCAAACTGGCGAAACAGGCCGTGACGTCCCTCGAGCGAGGTCTCGGGGCCGGTCATGCCCGAGCGCGCGAGCAGCGCCGCAACCACGCCGCCGTGCGCGGCCCAGCCGGGGTGCAGGGACTTCACCGATGAGCCGTTGGTGAGGAACTCGAACACTCCGGACGCCTGGCTGAGAGATATGCCGATCGCGGCCACGCTCTGGTCTTCGGCCAGTCCGAGGAGCTCCGATGCCACCAGCGCCGCCGCCAGCGTGCCCGCGACCGAGGTGCTCTGGAATCCGCGGGAGTGGAAGCCGAGCGGCGCGGCGAGGCCGAAGCGTATGAGGACCTCCCAGCCTCTCGCATAGGCGCCGAGCAGGGCCGCCCCACTTGCGCCTTGGGCTTCGCCGACTGCCAGGGCGGCGGCAGCGATGACCGCGCTCCCGTGGGCGATCGACGCCGTGTGGGTATCGTCGAACTCCAGGCTGTGGATCAGCCCGCCGTTGATCAGCGCGGCGTCGGCGGGCGCGGCGCCGGCGGCCTGGCCG
>JBOIFD010000247.1:0-6399 GCA_050741515.1 Burkholderiales bacterium | reverse complement strand
CCGACAGCCAGGCGCTGCTCAACACCGGCCAGATCATCTTCGGCATTATCGTCATCGGCATCATCGGCCTGATCTCGGATTTCGCCTTCAAGGCGCTCAACCGCTGGCTTTTCCCCTGGAGGCTGGCATGAGCAAGCTCGTCGTCGAAAACCTCTCCCGCACCTTTCCCGGTGTGCACGGAGGCGAGCCTGTACGGGCGCTCGAACCGGCCGATCTGCGGGTTGCCGCCAATGATTTCATCACCATTCTCGGCCCATCCGGCTGCGGGAAATCGACCTTGCTTAGGATCGTCGCTGGTCTTGACCAGCCGAGCACCGGCCAGGTCAAGCTCGACGGGCGGGTGGTGACGCGGCCCGGTCGCGACCGCGGCATGGTGTTCCAGTCCTACACGCTCTTCCCGTGGCTGACGGTGAAGCAGAACATCTGCTTCGGGCTACGCGAAAAAGGGGTGGCGCCGGCCGAGCAGGACCGGATCGCCGTGCACTTCATCGACCGGGTGGGCCTGAGGGGGTTCGCGGATCACTATCCGAAGATGCTCTCCGGCGGCATGCAGCAGCGCACCGCGCTCGCGCGCGCGCTCGCGAACGACCCCAGGATCCTGCTCCTCGACGAGCCGTTCGGCGCGCTCGACCACCAGACCCGGGCGCTGATGCAGGAGCTCCTGCTCGGAATCTGGGAGGCCGACCGCAAGACGGTGCTGTTCGTCACCCACGACATCGACGAGGCGATCTTCATGGCGAACCGCGTCGCGGTCATGACCGCGCGCCCGGGACGCGTGAAGAGCGACGTCCGGATCGACCTCCCGCACCCGCGGCACTACACCGTCAAGACGACGCCGGAGTTCTCGGCCTACAAGGCGCGGCTGACCGAGGAGATCCGCGTCGAGTCGATCAAGGCCGCCGAAATGGGCGCTTGAGCGCGGCAGTGCATTTTCCGCGGCTTTGCGCCGCGTTCGCGTTGAGGGGTCGGAGGAATTGGGCTATCATCCCCCATCCCGACTCCCGGGTTGTCGATGACCAAATATGTGTTCGTGTCGGGCGGGGTCGTTTCCTCGTTGGGGAAAGGGATAGCCGCCGCTTCCCTCGCCGCGATCCTCGAGTCCCGCGGCATCAAAGTCACCCTCCTCAAGCTCGATCCCTACATCAACGTCGATCCCGGAACGATGAGCCCCTTCCAGCACGGGGAGGTGTTCGTCACCGAGGACGGCGCCGAGACCGACCTCGATCTCGGCCACTACGAGCGCTTCCAGAGCGCCAAGATGAAGCGGTGGAACAACTTCACCACCGGCCAGATCTACGAGAGCGTCATCAAGAAGGAGCGCCGCGGCGACTACCTCGGGCGCACCGTCCAGGTCATCCCGCACATCACCGACGAGATCAAGAGCTTCATCGCCCGCGGGGCGAACGGCGCGGACGTCGCGATCGTCGAGATCGGCGGGACGGTGGGCGACATCGAGTCGCTGCCGTTCCTCGAGGCGGTGCGGCAGATGCGCCTCGAGCTCGGGCAGCGGAACACCTGCTATATCCACCTGACGCTGGTGCCGTACATCAAGTCGGCCGGCGAGATCAAGACCAAGCCGACGCAGCACTCGGTGAAGGAGCTGCGCGAGATCGGGATCCAGGCCGACGCGCTGCTCTGCCGCGGCGAAAGGCCGGTTCCCGACGAGGAGCGGCGCAAGATTGCGCTCTTCACCAACGTCGCTCCCGAGGCCGTGATCTCGGTCTGGGACGTCGATTCGATCTACAAGATCCCGGCCATGCTGCACCAGCAGATGCTCGACGAGATCGTGTGCCACAAGCTCGACCTCCTGGCGCGGCCGGCCAACCTGTCGTCGTGGGACAAGCTGGTGCACGCCCTCGAGCACCCGCAGCACACGGTCACCGTCGCGCTGGTCGGCAAGTACGTCGATCTCACCGAGTCCTACAAGTCGCTCTCCGAAGCGCTGATTCACGCCGGCATCCACACCCGCAGCAGGATCGACATCCGCTACATCGATTCGGAGTCGATCGAGGCCGACGGGGTCGGCGCGTTGCGCGGGGCCGACGCCGTCCTCGTGCCGGGCGGCTTCGGGAAGCGCGGCATCGAGGGCAAGATCCGGACGATCCAGTACGCGCGCGAGCAGCGGATCCCCTATCTCGGCATCTGCCTCGGCATGCAGCTCGCGGTGATCGAGTTCGCGCGCCACGAGGCGGGGCTGGAGGGGGCCAACAGCACCGAGTTCGACCCGGCGACGCCGCATCCGGTCATCGCGCTCATCACCGAGTGGAAGAGCTCGGACGGGCGGGTCGAGCGCCGCGACGAGCGCTCCGACCTGGGCGGCACGATGCGCCTCGGCGCGCAGCCGGCCGACGTCGTGCCGGGAACGCTGGCGCACCGGGTGTACAAGAGCGACGTCGTCAACGAGCGGCACCGCCATCGCTACGAGGTCAACAACCACTATCTGCCGAAGCTCGAGGCGGCGGGCCTGAAAGTGGCGGCGCGGACGAAGGCCGAGTCGCTGGTCGAGCTGATCGAGCTGCCGGACCACCCGTGGTTCATCGGGTGCCAGTTCCATCCCGAGTTCACCTCGACGCCGCGCGCCGGTCATCCGCTCTTCAAGAGCTTCATCGAGGCGGCGATCGAGCACCAGGCCGAGCAGGCGAAGCCGGCCGTGGCCGCGGCATGAAGCTCTGCGGGGCGTGACGGCCGATGAAACTGTGCGGCTTTGAGGCCGGCCTCGACAAACCCCTCTTTCTGATCGCCGGGCCGTGCGTCGTCGAGTCGCGCCAGATGGCGCTCGACACGGCCGGCGAGCTCAAGGAGATCTGCCGCGAGCTCGGGGTGCCGTTCATCTACAAGTCGTCGTACGACAAGGCGAACCGCAGCTCGGGCCAGTCCTTCCGCGGCCTCGGGATGGACAGGGGTCTGGAGATCCTCGCCGAGGTGCGGAAGCAGGTCGGGGTGCCGGTGCTCACCGACGTGCACGAGATCGCGGACGTGCGCGAGGTCGCAGCGGCCGTCGACGTGCTCCAGACCCCCGCTTTCCTGTGCCGCCAGACGGACTTCATTCTCGCCGTGGCTTCGGCCGGGCGTCCGGTGAACATCAAGAAAGGCCAGTTCCTCGCGCCGGGCGACATGAAGAACGTCGTCGACAAGGCGCGCGAGGCCGCGCGCAGCGCGCATCCGAGCGACCCGGAGGCGGCCGACAGCATCCTGGTGTGCGAGCGCGGGGCGTCGTTCGGCTACAACAACCTGGTGTCGGACATGCGGTCGCTCGCGATCATGCGGGACACGGGCTGCCCGGTCGTCTTCGACGCGACCCATTCGGTCCAGCTGCCCGGCGGGCAGGGGACTTCGAGCGGCGGGCAGCGGGAGTTCGTGTCGGTGCTCGCGCGCGCGGCGGTCGCCGCCGGCGTGGCCGGGCTGTTCATGGAGACCCATCCCGATCCGGCGAAGGCGCTCTCGGACGGTCCGAACGCCTGGCCGTTGAAGCTCATGAAGCCGCTGCTCGCGACGCTGAAGGAGCTCGATGCACTGGTAAAGCGGCGCGGGTTCGCAGAGACTGCGCTTTGAGGAGGACCGGGCGCGAGCCGCGCGCGGTCGGGGGCGACGAAGGACGGATAACAAGGTGAACCAGCGATGAGCTCGATCGTCGATGTCGTGGCCAGGGAGATTCTCGACTCGCGGGGCAACCCGACGGTCGAAGCCGACGTGCTGCTCGAGTCCGGGGTGATGGGGCGCGCGGCCGTGCCCTCGGGCGCGTCGACCGGCGCGCGCGAGGCGCTCGAGCTCCGCGACGGCGACAAGGCGCGGTACGGCGGCAAAGGGGTGCTGAAGGCCGTCGAGCACATCAACACCGAGATCTCCGAGGCCATCATGGGCCTCGACGCCTCGGAGCAGACCTTCATCGACCGGACCCTGATCGACCTCGACGGCACCGAGAACAAGTCGCGGCTCGGCGCCAACGCGGTGCTCGCAGTGTCGATGGCGGTCGCCAAGGCGGCCGCCGAGGAGTCGGGACTGCCGCTCTACCGCTACTTCGGCGGGTCGGGCACGATGCAGATGCCGGTGCCGATGATGAACGTCATCAACGGCGGCGCGCACGCCAACAACAGCCTCGACATCCAGGAGTTCATGGTCATCCCGATCGGCGCCCAGAGCTTCCATGAAGCGCTGCGCTACGGGGTCGAGATCTTCCACGCCCTCAGGAAGCTCCTCGACGCCAAGGGGCTCGCGACGACGGTCGGCGACGAAGGCGGCTTCGCGCCGAACCTGCCCACGAACGCCGCGGCGCTCGAGCTGCTGATGAAGGCGATCGAGGATGCGGGCTACATGCCGGGCGGCGACGTCGCGCTCGGGCTCGACTGCGCGAGCTCGGAGTTCTTCGAGGGCGGCAAGTACCGGCTCGCGTCGGAAAAGCTCGACCTTTCGGCGGGCGATTTCTGCGGCTACCTCAAGAAGCTCGCCGACCGTTTTCCGATCGTCAGCATCGAGGACGGCATGGCCGAGAACGACTGGGACGGCTGGCAGCTGCTCACCCGGGAGCTCGGCAAGCGCGTGCAGCTCGTGGGCGACGACGTGTTCGTGACCAACACCCGGCTGCTGAAGGAAGGGGTGAAGCTCGGGGTCGCGAACTCGGTGCTGATCAAGGTGAACCAGATCGGCACGCTGAGCGAGGCGTTCTCGGCCATCGAGCTCGCGAAGCGGTCGGGGTACACCGCGGTGATCTCGCACCGCTCCGGCGAGACCGAGGACACGACGATCGCCGACATCGCGGTCGGGATGAACGCGCTCCAGATCAAGACCGGCTCGGCTTCGCGCTCGGAGCGGGTGGCGAAGTACAACCAGCTGCTGCGGATCGAAGAGGACCTGGGCGAGGCCGTCAGCTACCCCGGGCGTGACGCCTTCTACCAGCTGCGGTGATGCGCGCCTTCGCCCTCATCCTCGGCGTCCTGGTCGTTCTCATCCAGTATCCGCTCTGGCTGGGCAAGGGCGGGTGGCTGCGGGTGTGGGACAGCGACCGGCAGCTGGCGAGCCAGAAGGCGAAGAACGAGATGCTCCAGGCGCGGAACGAGGCGCTCGACGCCGAGGTGCGCGACCTGAAGCAGGGGTACGAGGCGATCGAGGAGCAGGCCCGGTTCGAGTTGGGGATGGTCCGCAAGGACGAGGTCTTCTTTCAGATCGTGGATCCGAACCCGCGCGGACGCCGGTAGGGCGCGTGGCGTCCTGAGGAGGGCGTATGAAACTCACCCAGCAGCAGTTGGCGCAGTTCGACCGCGACGGGTATCTGTTCTTCCCGAGCCTGTTCTCGGCCGCGGAGATCGGGACCCTGACCGACGAGGTCCCACGGCTCTTCGCGCAGCGCCGGCCCGAGAACGTGCGGGAGAAGGACAGCGACGCCGTACGGACGAACTTCGCGGCGCACATGTACAGCTATCCCTTCGCCAGGCTGGCGCGGCATCCGCGGATGATCGAGCCGGTGACGCAGCTCTTCGGCGAGGACGTGTACATGCACCAGTTCAAGATCAACGGCAAGGTCGCTTTCGACGGCGACCTGTGGCAGTGGCACCAGGACTACGGGACCTGGCAGGCCGACGACCTGATGCCCGAGGCGCGGGCGATGAACGTCGCGATCTTCCTGAGCGAGGTGAACGAGTTCAACGGCCCGCTGATGTTCATCCCCGGCAGCCACAAGCTCGGCGTGGTCGACGCCGGCCATGACACGCAGACGACGAGCTATCCGCTGTGGACCATCGATCACGAGACCATCCGCAAGCTCGTCGCGCACGGCGGGCTCGTCGCCCCCAAAGGGCCGGTCGGATCGATGATCCTGTTCCACGGCTGCCTGGTGCATGCATCGACCGCGAACCTGTCGCCGTGGGACCGGTGGAGCGTCTACCTGAGCCTGTGTGCGGTCTCCAACCACATCCGCCGGTTCAAGCGTCCGGGGTACATCGCCCATCGCGACTTCACGCCGATCCGTTCCCTCCCGGACGACTGCCTGCTGCGCGACTACGACGTGCCGCTGCCGTGGCAGGACGGCACGCCCGAGGAAGACCTGAAGCCGATCCCGCTCGCGGCGTGAGAGTCCCGGCCGGGATGGAGTGCGCGCGATGAACCTCTACGCCAAACTCAAGGAGCGCGGCGCGCAAGGCAAGCCGCTGCGCGTCGGCCTGATCGGGGCCGGCAAGTTCGGCGCGATGTATCTCGCCCAGGTACCGAACACGCCCGGCGTCCACCTCGCAGGCATCGCCGATCTGTCGCCGGCGAATGCCCGCGCGAACCTCGAGCGGGTCGGGTGGAAGCCCGAAGCCTGCGCTGCGCGCTCGCTCGATGCCGCCCTCGCGCAAGGGCTCACGCACGTCGGCGAGGACTGGCAGGCCCTCGTGGCGCATCCCGCGATCGACATCGTCGTGGAGG
>JBOIFD010000246.1:0-4095 GCA_050741515.1 Burkholderiales bacterium | reverse complement strand
TACTAGGTCCGTATCACCTGCCTGACGGGAACGGCTGCGCGTCTCCGGCTGATCCCGAACCCCGCCAGCCCGATCGCCAGCAACAGGAGCGTTCCAGGCTCCGGGGCCTGGAGGAGACCCGGGCCGTTGAGCTGCACCGAGAACGGCGGATCGCTGCCGGGATCGGCGACGGTGCCCGCGAAGAGCATCGAGCCCGACGGGATGCCGAGCTTGACGTCGAACGTGAGCGGAAACGGGAGGGTCGGGTCGAGGATCGCGAGGAGAATTTCTTCGAGCGTGGGGGCGCTGACGACGTTGCCGTCGAAGATCAGGTCGTCGCCCAGGTCGAAGCTCGCCGCCGAGTACCGCAGCACGTCCGGCCCGAGCCCGTTGGCGTTGACGTCGGCCGGGAGGCTCTGCTTGACGACCGTCGAGGTCGGATCGCCGGTGACGACGGTCGGGTCGGCGGCGGGGTTCGCGAGGTCGAAGCTCACCGAGCTCGCGAGGGTCACGGTGAGCGACCGATTCGGATCCGCCGGGACCGTGAAGGCGTTGCCGAGGCCGGCGGCGTAGCTCTTGACCGGGTCGATGTTCGTGAAGGTGAGATCCAGGTAGAAATCGAACTTGCTGAACGCCGCGACCGTGAGCGCCAGATTGAGGAGATCCACGTTGATCGTCAGCTGGGTGGTCCCGGTCGACTTGATGGTGGACGACGTCGTCGCCTTGATCATCGAGTCGACGAACAGGAACCCCTGATCGGCACCCGACGGGCCCGCGGGATCGGTGGCGAACGGCATCGGGCCGTTGCCCGTGAGGGTCATCGAGGAGATCTCGGAGTTGACCGTCACGCTCACCGGTTGCGCGACCGCGGCGTGAGCGAGCGCGAAGGCGAGCGCGCCGAGCGAGACCGAGCGCGCGAATTCGACCCAGGATCGACCACCCATGGTGCCCCCCAACTGTCTTCTAGGTGTTCTGTGGTCGTTACCGGAAGCAAGATCCGGACGAGTCGCTGAATCCCCCGCGAAAACAGCCTGTTCGAGAATGGATCGGAGGGGGTTTGCCCGGCTGGTTGTAAAGAAGCGCGACAAGACGCCCCCTGGAGGTGGTGCAGCCGTCGGCTCTGGAGACTTAAGCTGTTCATCCAATTGAAGAACTTGAGCGATGTCGGAGGACCTTACACCGACCCCCTCACCCCATGGTGATTCACTTGTAACGCTATGAAGATAAATGGATTATTGAGCATGGCGCGGATCATGCCTTAGGTACCGGCATTCGGGTTCATAGTGAGGTTACGACCTTGTTGAAGGCACTCGTCAGAAGGCTCGCAGCGGCCGCCGCGCTGCTCGTGGCCTCGACCGCAAACGCGGCGCTCATCGTCGACACCGGGGTCAGCAACGCTGGCACCGACAACGTCGTTTTCAATCCCTGCGACGCCCCCGTGTCCGGCCCGGCGCTGATCGTAGAGGGATGCCTGAACACCAATCTCGCGCTGGTGGTCCGGTTCGCCGCCGAGGAAAACATCGAAGCGAACGGCGGCCAGGCGCGAGTCGACTCGACCGACGCGGACGGGTTCAGCCAGCTCCGGATCTCGGTGCCGAGCAGCACGTTCGCGAAGCTCGTCCTCAACATCAACAGCGAGCTGGACGGCCTGGTGACCTTCACCGACGGGGTGGACACTTCGGCGGCCTTCGCACTCGACGACAACGGCCAGAACTTCTTCACCATCACCGGCGGGCCGTTCAACTTCATCGAGTTCACGACGTTCGTCGGCGAGACGCAGACCGATATGGTCGAGGACGTGCGCCAGGTCCGGATCGGGCTCCAGGCGGTTCCGGAGCCCGCCTCGCTCCTGCTGGCGGGCCTCGCGCTCGCCGCCCTCGGGGCGATCCGGCCGCGCCGGCGCTGATCATCCCCGCGTAGAGATTCGTGCCCGCGGCCGCGCGCCGCCGGCACGCCGCCCGCGCCACCCACCCAGGCTGGGCGCGGGTTCCGCATTCCGGATGCCGTGGTCCGTGCGGACAAGTCTTTGGCGGGCGCCGCCATGGTCAACCCGCCCACGCGGCGGCATCTTTCGCCCCCTTGCAAACGAGGGGCGCCAGGAAGATGCAGGTCACGTACCCCCGTTGCGTCCAGCGCACGCTGCGCGACCGCGTCACCTACTGCGGGCCCGCCGCGGGCGGCCAGCGGCGTGCGACGGTCGTGATCCGTCCGGCCGCGCCGGACACCGGGATTCGCTTCGTTTGCTCCGACGCGCCCGGCGGGCCGCGGACGCTCCCCGTGCGCATCGAGTACCTCGGGACCGACGGCGCCTGCGCGACGCTCGAGTGCCCGAGCGGCGTCGGAGTCTGCGGCGTCGGCCCGCTCCTGGCCGGGCTCGCTGCCTGCGGCATCGACAACGCGGAGGTCGGCATCGACGGCCCGGAGGCGGTGCTGCCCGAGGGCGGTGCGGCAGCGCTCGTCGACGCGCTGTCCGGGGCCGGGACCGCGGACCAGGCGCGCCCGCTGCGGGTGATCAAGATCGAACGCGTGATCGACGTCAACGACGGGCCGCGCCGCGCGATGCTGCGCCCGAGCAGCGTCCCGCATGCCGCGATCTCGCTCGACGCCCGCGACGAGAGCGCCGGACACCATTGGCTCGCCGTCGGACTCGGAGAAGTGCCGCTGCGACGTGAGCTCATGGGATCCAAGGCCGGCCACGGCGGCCGCTTGACCGGCAGCGAGCCGCTGCGGCGCAGCCTGCTGGAGTGCGTCGGGTATCTCGCCGCGGCGGGCGCGCCGATCGTCGGTCACTTCCTCGCGCAGAACCCGGACCACGAGCTGATGCGCGCGCTCCTCCGCGCCCTGCCCGCCCAGCAGGGTTCGTGGTCGCTGGTCGAGGTGGCTGCAGTCGCTTGAGGCGGGGCGCGTTGCGCGCCGACGCCGGGACCGCCCGCGCACAAGCGCTTGCAGCCCCCGTGACAGGGGGGAGTCCTCTCGCTAGTGCAGCGTCGCCCCGCGGCGGTCGAATCCCGCCCGGATCTGCTCGCCGATCAGCTCCCAGAGCGGCCGCACCGAGCGCGGCAGGTTCGCCTCGATCGAACTCGCGGCCATCGTCGAGGGGACGCGCTCGCCGCGGTGCTCGACCGGCCCGCCGATCCGCCGGATGCGGACGCCGAGCTTCCAGAGATGCGCCGCGAGCCGCGGCTCGGTGAGCACGAAGATCGTCTCGACGCCCAGCTCCCTTGCGAGCGCGATCGCACCGAGGTAGAGCGACACCTGGATGTACGGGAAGCGCGGCAGGTCGGCCTTGCCGAAGTCGGCCTGGGAGACCGCGATCGCGGCGTGCTGCTCGCCGTTGCGCCGGCGGAACTCGGGGACGATCGCGAGCCGGGAGATCTCGGCGATGCGGTCGCGCGGGAGCCTGGCCGGATCGAGGATGCCACGGTCGATGGTGTGCGCGCACGCCTTCTCGACCGGCAGCAGGCTGGACGGGTCCTCGGGATCGACGCGCACCAGCCGCGCGCACGCGACGAACCGGTCGGTCTCCATCGAGCGCACGAGCACGTGCATCGCGCGCTCGTCGTAGGGGTCGCGCTCGCGGCGGTCCTCGCGCACCGGCTCGAACCCGAGCTCCTCGCAGTAGACGCGGTGCCGGATGCCGTACGCCTGGTCCTGCAGGTCGTCGCTGACCGCGGGCGCGATGTCGAAGTACCGCTGGAACCCCTGCGACAGGTTCAACAGCTCGAACGGAAACATGGCCTTCCCTCCCGAGAACGGCCGATCGAGCGCTGGTCGAAGAGCCCGCGGCAAGCGGTGTCTGCAGACGCAGTGGTTGTTGAAATGGCTGCGCTCGACGACGACTCCAGTATATTCGGCGGCGCGGCCCCCCGCCAGCGCCCCGCCGGCGGCGCGGTCGTTCTCTCCCGGGCTCCGACAGGAAATCAACATGGACCTCCTGCTTTGGCGGAAAGTGCTCGCCGCGATCGTGCTACCGCCGATCGGGCCGCTCCTGGTCCTCGTCGTGGGGGCCCTGGTCCTGGGCCGCTGGCCGCGGCTCGGGCGCGGCCTCGTCTGGACCGGAATCGCGGCGCTCGTCCTGCTGTCGACCGGGATCGTCGCGCGCGGCCTGCTCTGGGC
>JBOIFD010000245.1:0-4465 GCA_050741515.1 Burkholderiales bacterium | reverse complement strand
ACCCTGGGGCGAGAGCGTCT
Organism: Burkholderiales bacterium; assembly: GCA_050741515.1. Classification (GTDB taxonomy): domain Bacteria; phylum Pseudomonadota; class Gammaproteobacteria; order Burkholderiales; family SG8-39; genus DATEDA01. Next base: position 4,445 of record JBOIFD010000245.1, on the reverse strand, counting down.
GCGTGAACCGCAGCCACTCCTCCCGGTAGTCGAAGCGGTACGAGAAGAAGTGCTTGCTGACGAAGACCCGCAGCCGCGACCGGAACTGCCCCGAGAACATCACGAGCGCGAGGAGCATGAGCGCCGCGAACATCAGCGCGACCTGCAGCATCCCGCCCCAGGTGCCGCCGAAGAACCGCACGTAGTACCCGGCCGCCGCCAGCGCGAGCAGGTAGATCCCGGAGACGAGCAGCGCGGTCGAGTGCAGCACGACGCCGCGCGACACGTGGAGGTCGATCGTCCAGGCGGTGTTGCGCGCGGTGGCGACCGCCGCGAACGGGATGACGAGCGCGTGGACGATCCCGCGCGCCGCCCAGATGTCCGGGTCGATCCGCCGGAACAGCATCGCCTCCGAGAAGAGGAAGAGATCGAAGGCGAACATCGCGCCGAGCCCCAGCACGAGCGGCTTGATGCCCCAGCGCGCCTCTTCGGGCGTGCGCCGGTAAAGCTGCTCGACGAGGACGAGGCCCAGGATCGCGAGCCCGAGCCCGGCGGCAAACAGCAGCGCGTCGTCCCCGCCGGCGAGCGGGACCGCGGCCGGCGCCGGCAGCGCGAGGTTCGCCAGGAGCAGGGCTCCGGCCAGGACGGAGACCCACACCGGGGCCATCGTTCGGGCGTCGCGGCCCGTGAGCGTGCCCGCGCCGACCGGCACGCCGAGCAGCAACACGAACCCGAGCCACCCGCCGATGCGCGCGACGTCGAACGCTCGCGCTGCGAACCATTCCCATGGACCCCCGAGGAGCTCGAACGCGAGCGTGGCCGCCGCCCAGAGCGCGCTCGCCGCCACGATGCCGATGAGAACGAAGGCCCGGAGACCCCCTTTCCTCGCCCCCAGCGCGAGCTGAAGAGCAAACGCCGCGAACGCCACGGCGGCGAGCCCATAGCTCCAGACGGCGGGGTTGTTCACTGCGTTGCTCGTCAACGCGGGCGGGTTGTAAGAAAAGCCGACAGCGGCACTTTACCGCGCATCGGGCCGGGAAGGGAGAGTTCGGCTAGGGCCCCGGCGACGGCCCGGGTCACGCGGCGCCGCAACGGACCGGCTTACTCCGCGGACGGCCCGGACGCGAGGCGCCGGACCATCATCGGGAGCCTTCCGCGAACAGCACGACCCGCACCGTCGCGGCGAGGATCAGGATATCGAGGAAGAAGGTGTGGTTCTTCACGTAGAAGAGGTCGAACTGGAGCTTGCGGGCCGCATCCTCGATCGACGCGCCGTAGGGGCAGCGGACCTGCGCCCAGCCCGTGATCCCCGGCTTCACGCTGTGGCGCACGCCGTAGAAGGGGACCTTCTCGGTCAGCTGCTCCACGAAGCACGGCCGCTCCGGCCGCGGCCCGACGAAGCTCATCTCGCCCTTCAGCACGTTCACGAGCTGCGGCAGCTCGTCGATCCGCATGCGCCGGAGAATCCGGCCGACCCGCGTGACGCGGGCGTCGTTGACCGTGGCCCACCGCGCCTCGCCGTCGGGCTCGGCGTCCGAGACCATGCTGCGGAACTTGAGCAGCATGAACTTCTGGCCGCGCGCACCCACGCGTTCCTGCCGGTAGATGAACGGGAAGCCGCTCTCGAGGACGATCGCGACCGCGGCGAGGACCATGATCGGCGCCGTGAGCGCGAGGAGGCAAAGCGCCGCCAGCAGATCGACCGTACGCTTGATCAGGTTCCGCGAGCCGCTCTGGCAGAACCCGTCGCCGTAGATGAGCCAGCTCGCCTTGAGCGACTCGACCGGCACCTCCCCGCGAATCCGCTCGACGAATCCCGCGAGGTCGGTGACGCGCACGCCCGAGACCCGGCAGCTCAGGAGCTGCTCGAGGGGCAGCACCCCGCCGCGCTGTTCGCGCACCGCGACCACGATCTCGTCCACGCCGAGCTTCCATGTCAGCTCGTCGATCGGCCAGCGTCCCGACACGATCCGGTTCGCCGCCACCGCGCGCGGGGCGTTCTGTTCGAGCGAGTAGAACCCCATCAGCTTGAGGTTGGGCTGGTTGGCCTCGACGAGGCACTGCTCGACCGCGCGCGCCTCGGGGCCGGTGCCGACGACCAGGATGCGGTGCGGGAACGCCGCGCGCGTCAGCGGCACGAGCAGCACCTCGTGGGCAATCACCAGCCCCACGAGTGCGTAGAGCACCGTGAACCAGAGCGCGTCCTGGAAGATCCTGCCGTAGGGGAACGCGCCGAACGCCACGTACGACACCACGAAGCCCACGAACAGGGCCACGATGGAGCGCGCGACGAAGTTCACGAAATCGAGCTTCTGGTCGCGACGGTAGAGGCCGAGCGCGCCGTTCACGCACACCATGAGCCCGGCGAAGATCGCGGCCGGCGCGAGCACCGCGGGCTCGGTCAGCGTCGCGGAATGGCGGTGCAGCTTGACGGCGACGAACACCGCGCAGACGAACAGCCCCCCCTCGATCAGGAGCTGCAGCAGCGTGGCCGCGGGAACGTGGTGACGAAAGAAGTTGACCATCCAGCCGCCGCGGTGTTGCCCGTTCCCTCGTTGCCTTCGTCCGTTGTTGGATGCGGAAGCGCTTGCGCATCGGCAGCGCCGTCGCTGCGATACGCCTTCTAGCGCGACGATCTTCCCACCGCGTTACCGCGCTGTTTGTCAAACATTGCAAAAAACCCCGCAGCGTGACCTGGTTCACACAATCGCGAAGAACACGCTTGGACCCTGCGTGATCTCGTCGCCGCACCGAGGGAATTGAAAGCGCCGCGTCGGGTCGCGGCAATCCGGTGGTCAGGCTAGGCCGAGTGGCCGACACTGCGGGCCCGGGAGCGCGATATGACGTCGTACTATCGTCATGTCGGGTTTGGGCGACGCGTCGGGGCGAGCTTTCGACACCGCGCCGCGACCGACGACCCGCTTCGCGCCGGCGCTCCGGCGCGACGCAATGTCAAAGATTGTGAATTCGCGTCCTCGACCGAACGGCCTATCGGGGCGCGCCGCAGCGATCCGTTAGCATCGAGTGAGCGAGCACCAACAACATTTCGCAGCTGAGGCAACACCGCATCATGGCCGTAGCCCTGCCCGGAGACGCCGTCCTCCCCGCGCCTGAGCGGGTGGCGGAGCAAGGAACCATCGGCGTCGGGACGTTCCTGGTGATCCTCGCGCAGCTCGCGCTCCTGACGCTCGTCCTGCGCCAGTTCCAGATCGAGAGCGGCGCCTTCCGCGACCTGTGGCTGCTCGCCCTCGGGGGGTTCGCGGTCCACGCCTTCCTCCCGCTGCGCTATCGCCTGCCGTTCTTTCTCGCGCTGTCGCTCGCCGGGATCGCGCTCGTGCTGGGCCCCGTCCACGGCGCCTGGCTGGTCGCCGTCGGCCTCGGGCTCATCGGCATCTGCCACCTGCCGCTCGCGTTCGCGACGCGGATCGCCATCCTCCTCGCCGCGGCTGCGGTGCTCGTGGCCCAGCGGTCGCAGTGGCTGCCGGCGCCGTGGTCCGAGGCGATCTGGCCGATCCTCGGCTCGATGTTCATGTTCCGGCTGATCGTCTACCTGTACGACCTGAAGCACCAGAGCAAGCCGAGCACCCCGTGGCAGAGCCTGGCGTACTTTTTCATGCTGCCGAACGCGTGCTTCCCGCTGTTTCCGGTCGTCGACTACAAGACCTTCTGCCGCAACTACTACGACGACGACGCGTACCGGATCTACCAGATCGGGGTGGACTGGATCGTGCGCGGCGTGATCCACCTCCTCCTCTACCGCGTCGTCTACTACTACTTCACCCTGGCGCCGTCCGAGGTCCACACCCCCGGAGACCTGGCGCAGTACCTCGTCTCGAACTTCCTGCTGTACCTGCGGGTGTCGGGGCAGTTCCACCTGATCGTCGGGACGCTCTACCTGTTCGGCTTCCGGCTGCCGGAGACGCACCACAAGTACTACCTCGCCTCCAGCTTCACGGACTTCTGGCGGCGGATCAACATCTACTGGAAGGACTTCATGCTGAAGGTCTTCTACTACCCGGCGTACTTCAAGCTGCGCCGGTTCGGGACGACCCGGGCGCTGATCCTCTCCACGCTGTTCGTGTTCCTCATGACGTGGTTCCTGCACGCCTACCAGTGGTTCTGGCTGCGGGGCACGGTGCTCTTCGTGTGGCAGGACATCCTGTTCTGGACGTTCCTCGGCAGCCTGGTGGTGATCAACTCGCTCTACGAGGCGAAGCACGGGCGGGAGCGGACCCTGCGCGGCAGCGGCCGCACCTGGCGGAGCACCTCGATCCTCGCGCTGAAAATCGCGGCCACGTTCTCGGTCATCTGCGTCCTCTGGTCGTTCTGGACGAGCGAGTCGATCACCGGGTGGCTCTCGCTCTGGACCGTGCTCGGCGCGAAGGTCACCGCGGACCTCGGCGCATCGCCGCTGCTCCTCGCCGCCGCGATGCTCGTCGGCCGCGCCGCGGGGGGCGGCGTCGGTC
>JBOIFD010000244.1:0-5181 GCA_050741515.1 Burkholderiales bacterium | reverse complement strand
GGGACCGAGCCGGGCTGCACCGTCGCCGCGGACCCGCGCCACTGGCCGCTCGCGTCGCACAGCGTGGATCTCGTGGTCCTGCCCCACCTGCTCGAGTTCAACCCGGATCCGCACCAGATCCTGCGCGAGGCGGAGCGGGTCCTGATGCCCGAGGGGCAGATCGTGATCGCCGGGTTCAACCCGTTGAGCCTGTGGGGGCTGAAGCGCCGGCTCGGCCTCCGGCGCGCCGCGCATCCGTGGTGCGGAGAGTTCATCGGCCTGCTGCGGCTCCGCGACTGGCTGAAGCTGCTCGGTTTCGAGCTGAACGGCGGCCGGCTCGGCCGCTACGCGCCCCCGTTCAGCCAGGCGAAGTGGCTGCAGCGGTTCGCGTTCATGGAGCGGGCGGGCGACCGCTGGTGGCCGATCTGCGGCGGCGTGTACGTCGTGCGGGCCGTGAAGCGGGTGCGCGGAATGCGCCTGGTGGCGCCGAACTGGAAGAACGGGCGCGCGACGGCGCGGGCGCTCGCGCCGGTCGCACGTCGGGATCCCGCGGTCGCGCAGGCTGGCGCGGGCCACGGGCGGCGCGCGTCGGTGCGGCTGCGGCTGATCGTGGGCGGGGCAGGTCGCGGCGGCCGCGAGCGTGGCTGACGTCGTCGAGATCTACACCGACGGCGCCTGCAAGGGCAACCCGGGTCCGGGCGGCTGGGGGGCGCTGCTCCGGGCCGGCCGGCGCGAGCGGGAGCTGTTCGGCGGCGAGCCCGACACCACCAATAACCGCATGGAGCTGACCGCGGTCATCCGCGCGCTGGAAGCGCTGCAGCGCCCCTGTCGCGTCGAGCTCTTCACCGACTCGGAGTACGTGAAGAAGGGCATCACCGAGTGGCTCGCGGCGTGGAAGCGACGCGGCTGGAAGACGGCCGACCGGAAGCCGGTGAAGAACGAAGCGCTCTGGCGGCAGCTCGACGCGCTCGCGAGCCGCCATCGCGTCCGGTGGCACTGGGTCCGGGGTCATTCGGGGCATGCCGACAACGAGCGCGCCGACGCGCTCGCCAACCGCGGCGTCGCATCCCTGAGGGAACCCGTGTGAGCGCGCCCGGTCAAGCACGCATGCGCCGAGCACTATCCATCGCGCTGCCGCTCGCGGGGCTCGCCGCCCTGGGCGCGTATGCCTACTACCAGAATCACGACCCGGCTCCGGTGCAGGGCGAGGGGCCGAAGGGGGACGCCAAGGCGCCGGGGGGGGCACCCGCCGGCGCCCCGGTTGCGGTGGAAGTCGCGGCAGTCAAGACCACGCGCCTCCAGGAGGACGCCACTGCCATCGGCACGCTGCGCTCCAACGAGTCCGTGGTCGTGCGCCCGGAGATCTCCGGGCGCATCAGCCGGATCAACTTCGTCGAGGGGCGCCCGGTCGAGAAAGGGCAGCTCCTGGTGGCGCTCGACGCGTCGGTCCACGCCGCCGAGGTGCAGCAGGCGAAGGCGAACCTCGCGCTCGCGGAGACCAACTTCAACCGGACCACCGAGCTCGAGCGCGAGAAGTTCGTGAGCCCCAACGCGAAGGACCAGGCGCTCAACGCGCTGCGGGTCGCACAGGCGACGCTGGCGCTGGCCGACGCGCGGCTCGCCAAGACCGAGATTCGCGCGCCGTTCGGGGGCGTGATCGGGATCCGCCAGATGAGCGTCGGTGATTACGTGAAAGAGGGGCAGGATCTGGTCACGCTCGAGGACATCTCGTCGCTGAAGGTGGACTTCCGGCTGCCGGAGCTGCTGCTCACCGATCTCAAGCGCGGTCAGACCGTCGAGGTCGCGAGCGACGCGCTGCCCGGGCGTACCTACGCCGCGACGCTCGACGCGATCGACCCGCTCGTCGACCAGAACGGCCGCGCGCTGATCCTGCGCGCACGGCTCAGGAACACCGACGGGCAGCTGCGCCCGGGCATGTTCGTGCGCACTCGCGTGATCCTCGCCGAGCGCCCCCGCGCGCTCACCGTGCCCGAGGAGGCGCTGATCCCGGTCGGCGCGGACCAGTACGTATTCCGGGTGACGGCGGACAACGCGGCGCGGGTCAAGGTCAAGACCGGCCTGCGGCGCGACGCCCAGGTGGAGATCATCGAAGGCCTGCAGGCCGGCGACGTGGTCGTCACGGCGGGTCAGCTCAAGCTGCGCGACGGCGCCACGGTGCGGATCGGGGCGACTCCGGGAGCGCCCGCCGCCGCGAGAATACCGGGCCCCGGAAAGCCGGCCGGAAAGCAGGGGAGCTGACGTGATCCTTTCGGACCTGTGCATCCGGCGCCCGGTCTTCGCGACCGTGCTGAGCCTGGTGGTGGTGCTGGTCGGCGTGGTGTCGTTCCAGCGGCTGACGGTGCGCGAGTACCCGAAGATCGACGAGCCGGTCGTCACCGTCCAGACCAAGTACCGCGGGGCGAGCGCCGACGTCATCGAGTCGCGCGTGACCAAGCCGCTCGAGGACGCGCTCGCCGGGATCGAGGGCGTGGACGTCCTCACCTCGATCAGCCGCGCCGAGAACAGCCAGATCACGGTGAAGTTCCGCCTCGAGCGCAATCCCGACGCCGCGGCGAGCGACGTGCGGGACCGGGTGGCGCGCACGCGCGGCAAGCTGCCGGTCGACATCGAGGAGCCGGTGATCGCGAAGGTGGAGGCCGACGCGAATCCGATCATCTGGCTCGCGTTCTCGAGCGACCGGTTGTCGTCCCTCGAAGTGAGCGACATCGCGAGCCGGCTGGTGAAGACGCGGCTGCAGACGCTGCCGGGCGCGGCCGACGTGCGGATCTTCGGCGAGCGCCGCTACTCGATGCGGATCTGGCTCGACCGGAACAAGCTGGCGGCCTACCGCCTGACCCCGCAGGACGTCGAGGACGCGCTCGCCCGCCAGAACGTGGAGGTGCCGGCCGGGCGGATCGAGAGCCAGGCGCGGGAGTTTTCGGTCGTCGCGGAGACCGACCTGTCGCGGCTGGACCAGTTCGAGAACGTGGTCGTCCGCTACGTGAGCGGCTATCCGGTGCGGATCCGCGACCTCGGCCGCGTCGAGGTCGCGCCGCTCGACGAGCGGTCGGTGGTGCGGTTCAACGGCCGGCCGGCGGTTGCGCTCGGCGTGATCAAGCAGGCGACCGCGAACCCGCTCGAGCTGTCGAACGCGGTTCGCGCGGAGGTGCCCAGGATCGTCGCCGACCTGCCCGAGGGCGTGAGCGTCAATATCGCCTACGACTCCTCGGTGTTCATCGACCGCTCGATCAAGGCGGTGGCCACGACGATCCTGGAAGCGGTGGCGCTGGTGGCGCTGGTGATCTTCGTCTTCCTCCGGTCGCTGCGGGCGACGGTCGTGCCGCTGGTCACGATCCCGGTGTCCCTGATCGGCTCGTTCGCGCTCATGTACTTTCTCGGCTTCACCGTCAACACGCTGACGCTGCTCGCGCTGGTGCTCGCCATCGGGCTGGTGGTCGACGACGCGATCGTGATGCTCGAGAACATCTACCGCCACGTCGAGGAGGGCATGCCGCCGTTCGAGGCGGCGCTGCTCGGCGCCAAGGAGATCGGATTCGCGGTGGTCGCCATGACCCTGACGCTGGCGGCGGTGTATGCGCCGGTGGCGTTCATGACCGGCCGCATCGGGAAGCTGTTCATCGAGTTCGCGCTGACGCTCGCCGGTGCGGTGCTGGTGTCCGGGTTCGTCGCGCTCACGCTGTCGCCGATGATGTGCTCGAAGCTGCTGCGTCACGCGCCGAAGCACGGCCGCCTCTACAACTGGATCGAGGCCGGCATCGTGGGGCTCACCCGCGGCTACCGCCGCGCCCTCGGCTGGGCGCTCGGGCACCGGCGGCTCGTCATCGTGGCGGCGCTCCTGGGCCCGGCCGCGGCGATGGCGTACCTCTTCACGTCGCTCAAGCAGGAGCTGGCGCCCACCGAGGACCGGGGCGTCGTGCTCGCCACTTTTGTCGGCCCGGAAGGCGCGACGATCCAGTACACCGACCAGTACGCACGGCGCCTGGAGGGCATCTGGAAGGACGTTGCGGACGTCGAGCGGTACTTCGTGGTGGCCGGGTTCCCCCAGGTCTCGCAGGGCGTGTCGTTCGTCGGCCTCACCGACTGGAGCGAGCGCGACCGCAAGTCGCGCGACGTCGCGGCCGAGATCGCACCGAAGCTCGCGGCGTTGCCGGGCGTGCTCGCGTTCCCTATCCTGCCCGCGTCGCTGGGGCAGGGGTACCGCACCAAGCCGATCGAGGTCGTCGTCATCACCTCCTCGGACTACGCGGATCTCGACCGGGTCACGGACGGATTGGTGGCGGAGCTCGCGAAGATCCCGGGCCTGCTGAACGTCGAGACCGACCTGAAGCTCAACAAGCCCGAGCTGAAAGTGCAGGTCGAGCGCGACCGTGCGGTCGACGCGGGCGTGCAGGTGGAGACCGTGGGCCGGACGATGGAGACGATGCTCGGCGGGCGCCAGGTCACGCGGTTCAAGCAGAACGGCGAGCAGTACGACGTCCTGGTCCAGATGGCGGCCGGTGATCGAGCGAGCCCCGCCGACATCTCGAACATCTTCGTCCGGGGACGGAACGATGCCATGGTGCCGCTCTCGGGCCTGGTGACGGTCCGCGAGGGGGTCGCGCCGCGCGAGCTGAATCATTTCGGGCAGCGGCGCGCGGCGACGGTCACCGCGCAGCTCGCCCCCGACTATGCGCTCGGCGACGCGCTCAGGGACGTCGAGCAGGTCGCGCGCCGCGTCCTGGGGCCCGGCTACGCGCTGGACTACAACGGCGTGTCGCGCGAGTTCCGCGTGTCCACCGGCGGCCTGTACTTCACGTTCCTGCTCGCGCTCGCGTTCATCTACCTGGTCCTCGCGGCGCAGTTCGAGAGCTTCCGCGATCCGTTCATCATCATGCTGACCGTGCCGCTGTCGATGGCGGGCGCGCTCGCCGCCCTCAAGCTCTCGGACGGGACCCTGAACGTCTACAGCCAGATCGGCCTGGTGACGCTGGTCGGGCTGATCACCAAGCACGGCATCCTGATCGTGGAGTTCTCGAACCAGATGCAGCGGAAGGGTCTCGCGATCCGCGAGGCGGTCGTCGAGGCGGCGGTGCTGCGGCTGCGGCCCATCCTGATGACCACCGGCGCGATGGTGCTGGGCGCGGTGCCGCTTGCTCTGGCGCACGGGGCCGGTGCCGAGAGCCGCCAGCCGATCGGCTGGGT
>JBOIFD010000243.1:0-6585 GCA_050741515.1 Burkholderiales bacterium | reverse complement strand
GAGCGGGCGCTGTTCGTCGGCGCGCGCGGCGAGCGCGTGAACCCGGCCGTCGTGCGCCAGCGGCTCGGCCGGTGGGCGCTCCGCGCCGGGCTCGGGCGGCGCGTTCATCCGCACATGCTGCGCCATTCGTTCGCTTCGCACGTGCTGCAGTCCTCCGGCGACCTGCGGGCGGTCCAGGAGATGCTCGGCCACGCGAGCATCTCGACGACGCAGGTGTACACCCACCTGGACTTCCAGCATCTCGCGAAGGTGTACGACGCCGCGCATCCGCGCGCGAAGAAGAAGCGCTGAAGCGATGGACGACGCCCGGTCGCCGGTGCCGACCGTACGCGAGCTGTTGGCGGCGTTCCTCGGCGTCGGGGTGTCGGGCTTCGGCGGCGTGCTGCCGTGGGCGCGGCGCATGCTCGTCGAGGAGCGGCGCTGGCTCGCGCCCGACGAGTTCACCGACGTGCTGAGCCTGTGCCAGTTCCTGCCCGGCCCGAACATCGTGAACGTCGCGGTGACCGTCGGCTCGCGCTTCCACGGCGTGCGCGGCGCGCTGGCCGCGGTCATCGGGCTCATGGCGGCCCCGTTCGCGATCGTCGTCGCCCTCGGCGCGCTCTACACCGCCTACGGCCACGTGCCCGCGGTCGAGTCGACGATCCGCGGCGTGTCGGCGGTCGCGGCCGGGCTGCTCGTCGCGATGGCGCTCAAGATGGCGCGCACCGGCCTCACCCGCTGGAGCGCCGTGATCGTCGCGGCCGCCGTGTTCGGCGGCATGGCGCTCGCGCGGTTCCCGCTGCTCGCGGTGCTCGCCGTGGTCGCGCCGGCGTCGGTCGCTGCGGTGTGGCGGAGCGTCCGGTGACCGACAGCCCCCTCGCCCAGCTCGCGATCGACTTCGGCCTGCTGTCGTTCATCGCGGTCGGGGGCGGGATGGCGGTGCTGCCGGAGATGCAGCGCATCGCGGTCGACACGCACGGCTGGATGACCGCGGCGACCTTCGCCGATCTCTTTGCGCTCGCCCAGGCCGCGCCGGGGCCGAACATCCTGGTCGTGAGCCTCATCGGCTGGCAGGTCGCCGGCCTCGCGGGCGCCGCGGTCGCGACCGTCGCGATGACGGTCCCGACGAGCGTGCTCACCTACTGGTTCGCGCGGGTCTGGGAGCGCTCCCGCGACGCCCGCTGGCGCAAGGCGATCCAGCGCGGCCTCGCGCCGGTGACCGTGGGGCTCATGCTGGCCGCGGGCTACCTCATCACGCGCGCCGCCGACGAGACGCTCGCCGCCTACGCGCTCACCGCCGTCACCGCCACGGTCGTGCTCACCACCCGGCTGCATCCGCTATGGCTGATCGCCCTCGGTGCGGTGCTGGGGCTCCTCGGCGTGGTCTAGTGGTTCTCATGCGGCCGCTGAATCCCCATCCCGACCGGCTCTTCCCGCCCGACCCCGCCGAGCGCGCGGTTGCGCGAGCGCTCTACGAACGCGTCCGGAGCCTGCCGATCGTGAGCCCGCACGGCCATACCGATCCGCAGTGGTTCGCCGACGACGCGCCGTTCCCCGATCCGGCGGCGGTCTTCATCCGGCCGGATCACTACGTGTTCCGGATGCTCTACAGCCAGGGGATCGCGCTCGAGCGGCTCGGCATTCCGCGCCGCGACGGCGCGCCGGTGGAGACGGACTCGCGGAAGATCTGGCGGCTGTTCGCTGAGAACTACCATCTCTTTCGCGGAACGCCGACGCGGATCTGGCTGGATCACGCGTTCCACGACGTGCTCGGCGTGCGGGAACGGCTCGACGCGCGGAGCGCGGATGCGGTCTACGACCACATCGCGGCGCAGCTTGCGCGGCCCGAGTTCCGCCCGCGCGCGCTCTTCGAGCGGTTCAATATCGAGGTGCTGGCGACCACCGAGTCGCCGCTCGACCCGCTCCTGCATCACCAGAAGATCCGCGCCAGCGGCTGGCGGGGGCGGGTGATCACCGCCTATCGCCCGGACCCGGTGGTCGATCCCGAGTTCGAGGCTTTCAGCGAGAACGTGGCCAAGCTCGCCGAGCTCACCGGCGAGGACACGGCGACGTGGGGCGGCTACCTGAAGGGGCTCGCGAACCGCCGCGAGTATTTCAAGCGGATGGGCGCGACCTCGACCGATCACGGCCATCTCACGGCACGCACGTCCGATCTCGCGCGCCGCGAGTGCGAGCAGCTGTTCGCCAACGCGCTGCGGGGCGGGTGCACATCCGCAGAGGCGGAAACCTTCCGCGGCCAGATGCTGACCGAGATGGCGCGCATGAGCCTCGAGGACGGCCTGGTGATGCAGATCCACCCCGGGTCGTTTCGCAACCACAATCCCGCGGTCCACGCCGCCTTCGGCCGCGACCAGGGCGCCGACATCCCGACCCGTACCGACTACGTGCGGAGCCTCAAACCCCTGCTCGACCGGTTCGGGAACGAGCCGCGGCTGACGGTGATCGTCTTCACGCTCGACGAGACGAGCTACAGCCGCGAGCTCGCGCCGCTCGCCGGGCACTATCCGTGCCTCAGGCTGGGGCCGGCGTGGTGGTTCTTCGATTCGCCCGCGGGCATGCGGCGCTACCGCGAGCTCGTCACCGAGACCGCCGGCTTCTACAACACCGTGGGGTTCAACGACGACACGCGCGCGTTCTTCTCGATTCCGGCGCGCCACGACGTCGCGCGGCGGGTCGACTGCGCCTACCTTGCCGAGCTGGTCTGCGATCACCGCATCGAGGAGGACGAGGCGCAGGAGCTGGCACAGGCGCTCGCGTACGGGCTCGCGAAGCGCGCTTACAGGCTTTGAGCGCCAGCCGCCGCGGATGAGCGCTGCGCGCCTCGCGCCGGAAACGCTCGCGAGCCTCCCCGCGGACGTTGCCCGCCCGCGCTACGACCGGCGGCGCGTCGCTGCCGGCATTCTCCATCTCGGCCTCGGCGCGTTCCATCGCGCGCATCAGGCGGTGTACACGGACGCCGTGCTCGCCGACGACCCGCGCTGGGGCATCGTCGGCGTGAGCCTCCAGTCGCCCGACGTCCGCGATCGGCTGCAGCCGCAGGGCGGGCTCTACAGCGTCCTCGAGCGCGGCGCGGCGGGGACGCGCGCAAGCGTGATCGGCGCGGTGTCGCGCGCCCTGTTCCTCGCCGGGGATCGCGACGAGGTCCTGCGCGTCTTCGCCGCTCCGGCGACGCAGGTCGTCACGCTGACCGTGACCGAGAAGGGCTACTGCCACGACCCGGCGACGCGCCGGCTGCTCGCCGAGCATGCCGGTCTCGCGCGCGATCTCGCCCAGCCGGCGCGCCCGGAGACGACGATCGGTCTGGTCGCGGCCGGGCTCGCGGCGCGGGAACGCGCCGGCGCGGGACCGATCACCGTCCTCTGCTGCGACAACCTGCCGGCGAACGGGCGCACGGTGGCGGGCCTCGTGCGCGAGTACGTGCAGCGGGTCGACCCCGCCCGGCTCGGCTGGATCGAGCGGAACGCGGCGTTCCCGTGCGCGATGGTCGACCGGATCGTGCCTGCGACCACGGCGGCGGACCTCGAGGAAGCCGCGGCGCGGCTCGGCGTGCGCGACGCCGCGGCCGTCGCCTGCGAGCCGTTCACGCAATGGGTGATCGAGGATCGCTTCGCGGCGGCGCGGCCGGCGTGGGAGCGCGCGGGAGCGGAGCTCGTCCGCGAAGTTGCGCCGTTCGAGGAGATGAAGCTCAGGCTGCTCAACGGCAGCCATTCGGCGCTCGCGTACCTCGGCTACCTCGCGGGGTTCGAGCACGTCTTCGAGGTCATGCGGGAGCCGGCGTTCGTCCGCTTCGCGACCCGCCTCATGCGCGAGGACGCGGCGCCGACGCTCGCGCTCCCGGCGGGCGCCGATCTCGCCGGCTATCAGGCGCGGCTGCTGGAGCGGTTCGCGAACCCGGCCCTCAAGCACCGCTGCTGGCAGATCGCCATGGACGGCTCCCAGAAGCTGCCGCAACGGCTGCTCAACACCGCGCGAGCGAGGCTCGCGACCGGCGGATCCTGCGATCACGTCGCGCTGGCCGTTGCCGCCTGGATGCGCTACGTCACCGGCCGGGACGAGCGCGGCGGCGCGATCGACGTGCGCGACCCGCTCGCAGCGCGGCTTGCCGCGATCGCGCGCGATTGCGGTCCCGAGCCGCGGGCGCTCGCCGACGCCTATCTCGCGGTGCGCGAAGTCTTCGGCGACGATCTCCCGCGGCAGGCGACGTTCGTCGACGCGGTCAGGCGGTCGCTCGCGAGCCTCCGTGAGCACGGCGCTCGCGCGACCGTGGAGCGCGCGTATGGCGCGCCGACCTGACGCGGGCGCGCCGGCGCTCGTCCTCGAGCCCGGCCGCGAGAAGTCGCTCGCTCGCCGGCTCCGGCGCGATCGGGCTCGGGCGGCGTCTCGCCCGGGCTGTTCCAGAAGATCGTCGCCGGGGCCGCGGCCGATGCCGGCGCCGACGTCCGCCTGCGCGAGCGGCTGCAGGCGGACGGCGCCCATCGCGTCACGCTCGCCTTCCCGGAGGGGAGTATCTGAAGGGCCTCGTGCTCGAAAAGCGGTAACGGTTGGCAGCGCCGGAACGGCACTCCTCCTAACATCGCCGGATCGAGCTTGCGCGCGTGCCGGAGACGACGATGCGATTCATCGAACGCCTTGTGATTGCCGCGGTGCTCGCGTTCGCGGTCGTGTCGGGCGCACCGACGGCCGATCCCGCGGCGCCCGGGCTCGCCGGACCCCAGGTCGAGGCGCCCGTCGCGCCGCGTTAGCGCGGGGCGACGAGCGGCGCCCGAGCCGGGCCCGAAGCGCGGGTGTCCCTTACGTCCCCCGCGCCGCGCGCGCCGGAAGTGTGACATGTTGCCTCGCTGCGCCGCGCCACGCGGACCATCGGCTGCGCCGTTGCAGAGGGCACGCCGCGCCGATAGAATCCGCGGCTCGTGGCGGGCTCGCATGGCGCGCGCTTGCGGTGCGCGCCGCCGCAACCTTTCAGCCCGCGGAGCGTCGAGCTCACCGTCACCGGCGCGTACCCCCGACGGCGCCCGAGGCGCGGCAAGGAGAATGGATGTCCGAGCAGCAGATGGTGCCGGTGACGATCCTGACCGGGTTCCTCGGGGCCGGCAAGACGACGCTCCTCAACCGGATCCTCCGCGAGCGCCACGGCCGGCGCATCGCGGTGATCGAGAACGAGTTCGGCGAGGCCGGAATCGACAACGCGCTGCTCGTGGAGGCGGGCGGGGACGAGCAGATCGTCGAGATGAACAACGGCTGCCTGTGCTGCACCGTGCGCGGCGATCTGATCCGCATCCTCGGCACCCTCAAGGAGAAGCGCGACGCGGGCGAGCTCCAGTTCGAGCGCGTGATCATCGAGACCACCGGGATGGCCGATCCGGGCCCGGTCGCGCAGACGTTCTTCCTCGACGACCAGATCGGCGAGTATTACCTGCTCGACAGCGTGATCACCCTGGTCGACGCGAAGCACGCGCCGCGGCAGCTCGACGAGTTCCACGAGGCGCAGGAGCAGGTCGGCTTCGCCGACCGGATCCTGCTTTCGAAGACCGACCTCGTGACCGACGCGGAGGCCGAGCGGCTCCGCGAGCGGCTGGTCAGGATGAACCCGCGCGCGCCGATCAAGCGGGCGCACTTCGGCGAGACGCCGCTCGAGGACATCCTGGACATCCGCGGGTTCAACCTCAACGCGCTCCTCGAGATCGACCCGGAGTTCCTCGCCGCGGACCACCACCATCACGCCGACGACGTGCAGTCGTTCGTCTTCCGCGCCGACCGGCCGCTCGACGGCGGGAAGCTGGAGGAGTTCCTGTCGTCGATGATCCAGGTTTACGGCAACGACATGCTGCGGTACAAAGGCGTCCTCAGCCTCAAGGACAATCCGAACCGGGTGGTCTTCCAGGGCGTGCACATGCTGATGGGCGGCGACCTGGGGCGGCCGTGGGGCGCGGACGAGCCGCGCGCGAGCGCGATGGTGTTCATCGGCCGGAACCTCCCGAAGGACGTTTTCATTGAGGGATTGGAGCAATGCCTCGTCAAAGCCCAGTGAAGAAATCCGCCGGCCCGAACGGCAAGCCCGAGCTCCCCGCCGAGGCGGGGCTGCTGAAGATGCCGGAGGGCGAGTACATGAACCCGACGCAGCTCGCGTTCTTCAGGGACCGGCTGCAGCGGATGAAGGAGGAGCTGCTCGCCAACGCGGACCTGACCTCCGAGCACCTGCGCGAGAGCGACACCCACCCGGACCCGGCCGACCGCGCGACGGTCGAGGAGGAGCACGCGCTGGAGCTCCGCACCCGCGACCGCGAGCGCAAGCTCATGAAGAAGATCGACGAGGCGATCGCGCGGATCGACGACGGCAGCTACGGCTGGTGCGAGGAGACCGGCGAGCCGATCGGCCTCCCGCGGCTGCTCGCCCGGCCGACCGCGACGCTGTCGGTCGAGGCGCAGCAGCGGCGCGAGCAGAAGCAGAAGATGTACGGCGAGTGAGCGTTATCGCGTCACCCTCGACGGGTGACGCGATAACTGCGCGCGTTGGAGCGTACGCTGCCGCGACGCTCGACGCGCGCGGGCGCAGAAGGGCCATGACGCGGCCGGTCGAGGTAACGG
>JBOIFD010000242.1:0-1690 GCA_050741515.1 Burkholderiales bacterium | reverse complement strand
GCGGCGCCCGCCGGCTCGACGGCGCTCTCGTCCGGCTTCATCCCGGCCGCGCACACCCGGTTTCAGCGCGGGAAGGGAATCGCCGATTCGCCGGAGCGATTCGCGTCCGACATCCAGCGCAAGAACCACGGCGAGGCGGATCCGCGCCTGGTTGAGGCGATCTGCCGGGCATCCGGACCGACGATCGAGTGGCTGGCGGACCGGCACGGGATCGAGTTCGTGCTCCTCGAGGGGTTCGTCTATCCAGGGCACAGCGCGCTGCGGATGCACGCCGTGCCCGGGAAGACCGGAGCGGCGCTGATGGCCGCGCTCCAGCGGGCGTGCGCCGCGGCCGGCGTCGATCTACTTGCCTCGGGACGCGTGACCACGCTGTACGCCGGGACCGGCCGGCGCGTTCGCGGCGTCGAGCTCGAGCGCCCCGACCGCGCGGTCGAGGCGGTCGGCTGCGACGCTCTCGTGCTCGCCTGCTCCGGCTTCGGGGGCAATCCGGAAATGGTCGCGCAGCACATCCCGGAGATCGCGAGCGCCCGGTACTTCGGCCACGCCGGCAACCAGGGCGACGCGCTGCGATGGGGGACCGCGCTCGGCGCCGCGGTGAAGGACCTGACGGCGTACCAGGGCCACGGGTCGGTCGCGACGCCGCACGGCATCCTCATCACCTGGGCCGTGGTCATGGAGGGCCGAATCCAGGTGAATGCCCAGGGCCGGCGGTTCTCGAACGAGCATGCCGGCTACTCCGAGCAGTGCCTTCCGGTGCTGGAGCAGCCCGGCGGCGTCGCCTGGACCGTCCACGACGAGCGGCTGCACCGCCTCGGCCTCGAGTTCGAGGACTACCGGCAGGCGCACTCGCTCGGCGCCATCAGGCGGGGCGAGACCATCGCGGCGCTCGCGGCGGCTTGCGGCCTGCCCGCGGCCGGCCTGGAGACGACCCTCGCGGAGGCCGAGCGTTGCGCCGCCGGCGAGACGCACGATCCGTTCGGGCGGGACTTCACGACCAAGCCGAAGCTGGCGCCCCCGTACTACGGCGTGAAGGTCACCGGGGCGCTGTTCCACACCCAGGGCGGGTTGGTGGTCGACGAGCATGGCTGGGTGCTCGATTCGCGCGGGGTCCCGCTTCCCAATCTCTTCGCCGGCGGCGGGGCTGCGCGTGGCATCTCCGGGGCCCACGTCTGGGGCTACCTCTCCGGCAACGGGCTTCTGTCGGCAGTCGTCCTGGGGCGTTTGGCCGGCCAGTCTGCGACTACCCTGGCTCGCTGAGCCATAGGCGCATCACGTGCCTCTGAGGGAGCGAGTGGTCACATCTTTAGCCAGTTTATGGCGGCATTCGAAACTCTTGTTGACTGACCAGTCAGTAATGTGTAGCTTACCGTCCGGTCAGTTACCCGGGCTGCCATGGACACCACGCAAAACAAGAACGAACCGCGCTTCGAGCGCCGCAAGGACGCCCGGCCCGGCGAGATTCTCGATGCCGCGCTCGACCTCTTCGTGGAGAAGGGGTTCGCCGCGACCCGGCTCGAGGACGTCGCCCAGCGCGCCGGCGTCTCGAAAGGCACCGTCTACCTCTACTTCGACAGCAAGGAAGACCTCTTCAAGGCGGTCATCCGCTCCGGGATGGTCCGCGCGATCGAGGAAGCCGAGCGGCGGGTCGCGGCGTATCCGGGGAGCGCAGCCGACCTGCTGCGGGAGCTCT
>JBOIFD010000241.1:0-8525 GCA_050741515.1 Burkholderiales bacterium | reverse complement strand
CCGCCCACCGCATTCGGCAGCTCGTTCGAGGCAAGGGTGATGCGCACCGGATAAACGAGCCCCATCTTCTGGTCGGCCACCGCGTCGGTCCCGACCCACTGGATGGTACCGTCGATGTGGCCGTACTTGGTGTACTCGAACGCATCCAGCTTCACCGCCGCCGGCTGCCCGGCCCGCAGGAACCCGATGTCCCGGTTCAGCACCTGCGCCTCGACCTCGAAGCTCGAGCCCTCGGGCACGATGGTGAGCAGCGGCTGGGCCGAGGTCACCACCCCGCCCACGGTGTGAACGGCGAGCTGGTGCACGATCCCGGCCACCGGCGCAACGAGCGTCTGCTGCTGCGTGCGCTGCTCCGCCTTGACCAGATCCTGGGTCGCGGTCTCGAGCCGCTTCGCCGCCTCGGCGAGATCGCCGAACACCTTGGCGCGGAACTCGGCCTCCGCCTGCACCCGCTGCTGCTCGGCCACCGCGAGCCCGGCCTGCGCCTCGCGCAGCCGGTGGGTCTGGGCCTCGATGTCCTTGTGGTGGTTGACGACCTCGAGCCGGCTCTCGATCAGCGAGAGCTCGGACAGGTACTTCTGCTTCGCCAGCGACTCCTTCATCGCCAGCCGCCTCTGGATCAGCGGCAGGGTGCTGCGCAGCTTCTGCGCGGTGGCGCCGATCGCGGCCGCCTCGGCGCGCCGGCGCACGACGTCCGCCGACAGCGAAGCCATGCGCTGCTGGTGCTCGGCGAGCCGTGCGAGCAGCAGCTGCTGCTGCGTCGCGACGATGCGCGGATCGGCATCCGGCGGCAGGCCCTCGAGATCGGGCTTCCCCGCCGAAAGCGCGATCAGCCGCTGCAGGTCGATCTTCGTCTCCATCACGTCGCGCACCAGGCGCGTCTTGTCGGCCTGGGTGGTGGTGGGGTCGAGCTCGATCAGGATCTCGCCCTGCTTCACCGTCTGACCGTCACGGACGTGGATCGCCTTGACGATGCCGGGCTCGAGCGGCTGCAGGACCTTGACCCGCGCCGAGGGCACGACCTTCCCGGCCGCCGAGGCGACGACGTCGAACTGCGCCCACACCGCCCACAGCACGAACGCGACCATGAACGCCATGATCGCGACGGCGATCGCGCGGCCGAGCGGCGCCGGCGGCCGCGACTGGATCTCGACCGCCGCCGGCGCGAACTCGCTCGCGTCGGGCTCCAGCATCGAGCGGGCGCGCGGCTCGAGCCACGAGCGGGCGCGGGCGACCACGTCGTTGGCCACCACCCGCAGGGCCTGCAGTCGCGGCGGGCTACGCATTGGCGCCTCCCAGCTGCAGCCGATGAAACTCCGCATACCGGCCGCCCTGCGCGAGCAGGTCCCGCGGCGCCCCTTCCTCGACGAGCTTCCCGTCCTCGAGCGTGATGATCCGGTCGACGCTGCGCAAGGTCGGCAGCCGGTGGGTGATGATGAACACCGTCCGCCCGATCGCGATCGTCTTCATGTTGTCCCACAGCAGCCGCTCGGACTCCGCGTCGAGCGCGCTCGTCGCCTCGTCGAACACCAGCATGCGCGGGCGCGCCGCGAGCGCCCGCGCGATGGCGATGCGCTGGCGCTGGCCGCCGGAGAGCGTCCCGCCGCGCTCGCCGACCCGGGTGTCGTAGCCGTCCGGCAGTCGCAGGATGAAGTCGTGCGCGCCGGCGAGCTTCGCCGCGGTGGTGACCTCCTCCATCGGCATCGACGGATCGGCCAGGGCGATGTTCTCGCGCACCGTGGCGTTGAACAGCACGACGTCCTGGCTGACGACGCCGATCTGCCGCCGCAGCCACGACGGATCCGCGAGCGTGAGGTCCATGCCGTCCACCAGCACCCGCCCGCGCTCGGGGACGTAGAGCCGCAGCAACAGCCGGACGAGCGTGCTCTTTCCCGAGCCCGAGGCGCCGACCACGCCGACGACGCTCCCGGGCTCCGCCCTGAAGCTCACGTTCTTCAGCACCTCCGGCCCGTCGCCGGCGTAGCGGAAGGTCACGTTGTCGAACGACACGGCCCCGGCGAGGTCGGGCATCGTCGAGCGGCCGGTCTTGAACGCCGGCTCGGCCGCCGCGTCCATGATGTCGGCGAGACGGTGGAGCGACACCCGCATCTGCTGGAGCTCCTGCCAGAGCTGCGCGAGCCGCAGGATCGGCGCGTTCACGCGCGCGGCGAGCATGTTGAACGCGATCAGCTGCCCGACGGTGAGCTCGCCCTCGATCACGAGCTTCGCGCCGAACCAGAGCAGCGCGATCGTGAGCGCCTTGCCGACCAGCCCGATCCCCTGCTGGGTCAGGTTGGCGACGTGGCTCGACTGGAACGCGGAGTGGACGTAGCCGGCGAGCCGCTCCTCCCACTGCCGGCGCACGTGCGGCTCGGCGGCCATGGTCTTCAGCGTCTCGATCCCCCCGACCGCCTCGACGAGGAACGAATGGTTCTCGGCGCTGCGGGTGAACTTGTCGTCGAGCTTCGACTTGAGGAGCGGGGTCAGGATCATCGAGATCCCGAAGAACAGCGGCAGGCACGCGATCACGATGAGCGTGAGGAACGCGCTGTAGTAGGCCATCACGGCGAGGAACAGCACCGTGAAGAGGAGGTCGATGCCGACCGTCAGCGCCGAGCCGGTCATGAAGCTGCGGACCGTCTCGAGCTCGCGCAGCCGCGCCACCGTGTCGCCGATGCGGCGCGCGCCGAAGTAGCTGAGCGGCAGCGCGAGCAGATGCCGGAAGAGCTTCGCGCCGAGCTCGACGTCCACCCGGTTGGTGGTGTGCGAGAAGACGTAGGTCCGCAAGCCGCCGAGCAGTACCTCGAACAGCGTCACCACGATCAGCCCGATGACCAGCACGTCGAGGGTGGACAGGCCGCGATGCACCAGCACCTTGTCGATCACGACCTGGAACGCGAGCGGCGTGACCAGCGCGAAGAGCTGGAGGAAGAAGGATGCGGCGACGACCTCGCCGAGGAGCCGGCGGTACTTCTGCAGCGCCTCCCAGAACCAGCCGACGCCGAAGCGGACGGCAGTCGGCGCGGCGAAGGACGGCGTGGCCGTCACGATCCGGCCCGCCCAGACGCGGGCGAGCTCGTCGGCCGTCACCTTGCTCGGCCGCTCGTTTCCGGCAATCTGCACGAGCGCTTCGCGCGCGGTCGTGCGGCCGACGACGGCGTAGCGGCCGTCCTTCAGGAGGAGGATCGCGGGGGCCGGAAGCTTGCGCAGCTCGGCGAAGCCGAGGCTCCGGAACTCGGCCCGGAAGCCCAGCCCGCGCAGGCTCCGGATCACCGCCGGGTCGTCGAAGCGCCCACCGGCCGGCGCGAACTCGTGGCGGAGCTGGCCGAAGTCGATCGGCCGGCCGTGAAAGCGCGCGATCAGCGCGACGCTCACGAGCCCGGAATCGATCGCGTTCGGCGCCCGTCCCTGGCGGCGCGCCGCATCCCCTGCTTTGGCGTTGTTCATCGCAAGCTCTTCCGACGACAGTTCACACGGCCCCGCGCTATCGGGGCGAACGAGTCACGGGCAGGTTTCTTGTGGCTCGGGCGCACTCGCTGCTCGCGCGCCGCGCATGGCGTGTTGTTGTCGAAACCCTTGGCCCGGCTGCGGGCCAAGTGCGACTTTTCTGACGCTATCCTAGCCGTCGGGCGGTGGAGGTCAATCACGAACAGCGGCTCGCCGCCGGCGCACGAAGTCCCTTCGACGTGAGGGGAACCGGCCGAGGAGCGCGTGGCCGCCGTAAAGCGGGTCGTGCCCAACTCCATGAAGGTGATGGAGTTTTCTCGGAAGGCGGCCTCACAGGAGCGCCACTAAGGTGGTCGTTACGCCTTAGTGGCGAGCGCGCGGAGCGCGGGGTGGCTAGTAGACCCGGCGCGGAATTGACAATGTTTTACAGATCGGCGGCCGCGGTCGTGGCGTGCGCGCCACTCACGCGGGATCGAGCGCCCCGAGGACGCGCGGCGCCGGCCTGAGGTTCAACTACCGAGCAGCGCGAGCGTCCCGCCCTTGCCGTAGCCGGGATTCCCCGGCCGCGTCCCGCCCTTGCTCACCCGCACCGCGCAGTACTTGAACTCGGGAATCTTCCCGAACGGGTCGAGCTTCGGGTTGGTCAGCATGTTCGCCGCCGCCTCGTAGAACGCGAAGGGGATGAACACCGCGCCGCGCGGCATGCCCTCGTCGATGCGCGCGTAGAGCGAGATGCAGCCGCGGCGGGACTCCACCGTGATCACGTCGCCGGGCCTGGCACCCAGCGCCGCCAGGTCGAGCGGGTGGAGGGAGCAGACCGGCTCGGGCTCGATGGCGTCGAGCACGCCCGCCCGGCGGGTCATCGCGCCCGTGTGCCAGTGCTCGAGCTGCCGCCCGGTGATCAGGACCACGGGATAGGCGTCGTCCGGGCGCTCGTCGGCGGGAATCAGGTCGGCGGGCACGAACTTCGCGCGCCCGGTCGCCGTCGGGAACACTTCGGTGAACACCACCGGCTCGCCCGGGTCGCCTTCGTTCTCGCAGGGATACACCACCACCGAGTCGCGCTCCAGCCGGTCCCAGGTGATGCCGGCGATGGAGTCCATGCCCTTGCGCATCTCGTCGAACACCTGCTGCGGATGCGTGTAGTCCCACGGCAGGCCGATGCGCCGGGCGATCTCGTTGATGATCCAGAGATCCGGCTTCGCCTCGCCCGGCGGCTCGATCGCCTTCCTGCCCAGCTGCACCATGCGGTCGGTGTTGCTCACCGTGCCATCCTTCTCCGGCCAGGCCGTGGCGGGCAGCACCACGTCGGCGAGGTAGCAGGTCTCGGTAAGGAAGATGTCCTGCACCACCAGGTGCTCGAACTTGGCCATCGCGGCGCGCGCGTGCTCCGCGTCCGGATCGGACATCGCTGGATTTTCGCCCATGATGTACATGCCCCGGATCTGGCCGGCATCGGCCGCGCGGATCACCTCGACCACGGTAAGCCCGGGCTTCTTCTCGAGCGTGGTTCCCCACAACTTCTCGAAGCGCTCGTTCGCCTCCGGATTGTCGACGCGCTGGTAGTCGGGGTACATCATCGGGATCAGGCCGGCATCCGAAGCCCCCTGCACGTTGTTCTGCCCGCGCAGCGGATGCAGCCCGGTGCCGGGCCGGCCAATCTGGCCGGTCATCAGCGTCAGCGCGATCAGGCAGCGCGCATTGTCGGTGCCGTGCACGTGCTGGCTGATGCCCATCCCCCACAGGATCATCGAGCCCTTCGAGGTGGCGAACAGGCGCGCCACCTCGCGCAGGGTCGTCGCGGGAATGCCGCAGATCGGCGCCATTTTCTCGGGCGAGTAGTTCTTCGCGTTTTCCTTCAGCGCCGCGAAGCCGCTGGTGCGGTCCCTGACGAAGTCCTCGTTGACCAGCCCCTCGTCGATGATGGTGTGGATGAGCGCGTTGAGCATCGCCACGTCGGTGTCGGCGTTGAACTGCAGCACGTAGGCCGCGTGACGCGCGAGGTCCGTGCGGCGCGGGTCGGCGACGATCAGCTTGGTGCCGTTCTTCGCCGCGTTCTTCATCCAGGTCGCGGCCACCGGGTGATTGACGGTGGGATTGGCGCCGATCACCAGCACGACCTCGGCCTGCATCACTTCGCTCACCTGGTTCGACACTGCGCCCGAGCCGACGCCCTCGAGCAGCGCGGCCACCGACGACGCGTGGCACAAGCGGGTGCAATGGTCGACGTTGTTGGTGCCGAAGCCGGTGCGCACCAGCTTCTGGAACAGATAGGCCTCTTCGTTGGTGCCTTTCGCGGAACCGAAACCGGCCAGCGCGAAGCGGTCCTGGTTGCGGATTTTCTGCAGGCCCGCGGCGGCGAAATCGAGCGCCTCTTCCCAGCTCGCCTCGCGGAACGCCTCCTTCCAGTTCGCCGGATCGACGGTGAAGTGCGCGGTCTTCGGCAGGCCCGGTTTCCGGATCAGCGGCGTGGTGAGCCGCTGCGGGTGCCGAACGTAGTCGAAGCCGTAGCGGCCCTTGACGCACAGCCGGCCGTGGTTCGCCGGGCCGTCGCGGCCGGTGACGAACTTGATGACGTTCGTGCGCGCTTGCACGTGGTAGGTGAGCTGGCAGCCCACGCCGCAGAACGGGCACACCGAGTCCACCTCCTTGTCGACCACCTCCAGCCCGGCCTCGCGCGCCGGCATCAGCGCGCCGGTCGGGCAGGCCTGCACGCACTCGCCGCAGGCCACGCAGGTGGAGGCGCCCAGCGGGTCGTCGAAGTCGAACACGATCTTCGAATGCTCGCCGCGGAAGGCGTAGCCGATGACGTCGTTCACCTGTTCCTCGCGGCAGGCGCGCAGGCAGCGCGTGCACTGGATGCAGGCATCCAGGTTGACGGCGATCGCCGGGTGAGAAATGTCGGCTTGCGGCTGGTGGCGGGCCGCGAAGCGCGGCCGGCCCATGCTCAGCTTGCGCGCCCACTGGTCCAGCTCGGAATCCTTGCGGTACTCCTTTTCCGGCATGTCCGACAGCAGGAGCTCCAGCACCATCTTCTGCGACAACTCGGCGCGCGGCGAGTCGCTGGTGACCTCCATGCCCTCCGTCGGGTAGCGGCAGCAGGAGGGCGCGAGCGCGCGCTCGCCCTTGATCTCGACCACGCAGGCGCGGCAGTTGCCGTCGGGGCGCAGGCCCGGCTTGTAGCACAGGCGCGGGATCTCGACGCCGTGGCGCTGCGCGGTCTCGATGATGGCTTCGTCGGGCCGGCCGATCACCGTCCGGCCGTTGAGCCTGAACTCGATCGGCAGCGTCGCGAGCTGCTGCGTGCTGATGCGGTCCATCAGGTCACCCCACTTCCTGCGGGAAGTACTTCATGACGCTGAGCGCCGGGTTCGGCGCCGCCTGCCCCAGCCCGCAGATCGAGGCATCCATCATGGCCTGCGAGAGTTCGTTCAGCAACGGCTGGTTCCATTGCCTTGCGTCCATCAGTCCCAGGGCCTTGGCCGTGCCCACCCGGCAGGGGGTGCACTGGCCGCAGGACTCCTCCTTGAAGAACTTCATCAGGTTCCGCGCCGCGCGCGAGGCTTTGTCCTGGTCGGAAAGGATCACGACCGCCGCCGAGCCGATGAAGCAACCGTGCGGCTGGAGCGTGTCGAAGTCGAGCGGAATGTCGCCCATCGCGGCGGGCAGGATCCCGCCCGAGGCCCCGCCGGGCAGGTAGCCGTAGAACGCGTGACCTTCGAGCATGCCGCCGCAGTGCTCCGCGATCAGCTCGTTCACCGTGATGCCGGCGGGCGCGAGGTGCACGCCGGGTTTTCTCACGCGGCCCGAGACCGAGAACGAGCGCAGGCCCTTGCGCCCGTTCCGGCCCTGCGCGGCGAACCAGGCGCCGCCCTTCTCCACGATCTCGCGCACCCAGTACACCGTCTCCATGTTGTGCTCGAGCGTCGGGCGGCCGAACAGGCCCACTTGCGCCACGTACGGCGGGCGCAGCCGCGGCATGCCGCGCTTGCCCTCGATCGACTCGATCATCGCCGACTCCTCGCCGCAGATGTAGGCGCCCGCGCCGCGGCGCAGGTGGATGGGCGGCAGCGCGCAGGGGGGGGCGGCCTGCAGCCTGCCGAGCTCCTCTTCGAGGATCTTCCTGCAGCCGGCGTATTCGTCGCGCAGGTAGACGTAGATCTCGCCGACCCCGGCGCACCACGCCGCCACCAGCATGCCCTCGAGGAAGCGATGCGGGTCGCGCTCCAGGTACCAGCGATCCTTGAAGGTCCCGGGCTCGCCCTCGTCGATGTTGACCGCCATCAGGCGCGGCTCCGGTTCCGCGGCGACGATGCGCCACTTGCGCCCGGTCGGGAAGCCGGCGCCGCCCAGGCCGCGCAGCGCCGAATCCTCCATGATCTTGGTGATCTCCTCGCGCGTGCGCCGGCCCGCGAGGCAGTCTGCGATCAGGCGGTAGCC
The DNA here is from genome assembly GCA_050741515.1 of Burkholderiales bacterium. Classification (GTDB taxonomy): domain Bacteria; phylum Pseudomonadota; class Gammaproteobacteria; order Burkholderiales; family SG8-39; genus DATEDA01. The sequence continues at coordinate 638 of JBOIFD010000241.1, read as the reverse complement.
GCCTTGCTTGCGGTAGCCGTCGAAATCGAGATAGCGCGTTTCAGGGCAGCGGACGTTCTTCTTCCCGACCGCCGCCCGGACCGAATCCACGGTCGCCTTGCAGACCGGATTCTGGCCGACCACGGCGACCGGCGCGGATTCGCAGCGCCCCACGCAGGGCGCGTGCAGCACCCGCACTTCAGTGCCGAGGATCGCCGGCAGTCCGTCCAGCAGGTCCTGCGCGCCCGCCATCTCGCAGGCAATGGAATCGCACACCCGCACCGTGAGCGCCGGCGGCGGCGCCTCGCCCTCCTTCACCACGTCGAAGTGGTGGTAGAAGGTCGCCACCTCGTAGACCTCGGTCTGCGACAGCCGCATCTCCTCCGCCAGCGCGGCAAGATGCGCCGCCGACAGGTGGCCGTAGCGGTCCTGGATGCGGTGCAGGTACTCGATCAGGAGATCGCGCCGGCGCGCATCGGCGCCGAGCAGCGCCTGCACTTCGGCGCGCGCCGCGGGATCGACGCCGCGGCCCTTCGGCTTGCCGCGCGCCCTGCGCGCTGAAGCTCGATCGTCCATCGGCCCCATTCTACGGTGCGCCGCGGCGTCGAGCGCCTTGACAGGGGTCAAGATTCCGCTCGCGACCGCTCGCGCGGTAGACT
>JBOIFD010000240.1:0-8996 GCA_050741515.1 Burkholderiales bacterium | reverse complement strand
ATGGAATACTGTGCGCGCAGCGACTCGCGCGCCTGGATGCCGGCGATCGCCCGCACGCCGGCCGGCATCGGCACCTTGCCGAAGCGCGCGAGCCGCGCCTCGATCGCGAGCCGGCTGCGGCTGTGCGCGGCGGCGAGCTCGTCGATCGATTGGCCGGCGTCGAAGGCGGCGACGAGCCGATCGTCCTCGTCCTTTGCCCACGGCTTGCCGGAGTTGCCGGCGCCGGTGGCGCGCGCCGCCTGCCGTTTTTGCGCCGTGACCGCCACCTCGAGCGCGCGCACCGCCTGGTAGAGCGCGCGCACGATTTCGGGATGCTGGTAGGGGCTCGCCGCCGGGAATGGCTCGCCCGAGAACGGGTCGGTGCCGCTCGACAGAGCTTGGAGGATGGAAAGCGCCTTCTCGTGATCCATGACTGGCTCCTTGGCTCAAGCGCTCCCTATATGTATTAATAGCCAGTACTGGACGAAAATGCAAGCCCGGCAGCGATTCCGCGGCAAGTCGTTGTTTTTGCTGAGGGCGGCGGATGCCATCCACCGCGCACGCCGGCAGTACGAACATTGAGGCGTGGGAAGCCGTGGTCCTCAACGGTCTGGTTTCCAAAAGTTCTGCTTGACCTTCACGTAGCGTCAAACAGTACGGTCACGACTCCTCGACCAGAAGGAGCTGACCATGCTCAAGATTCACGGTGTTCCATTTTCCGCGCATACCCGAAAAGTTATTCTCGCAGCGATCGAAAAGGGATCCCCTACGAACTCGTGCCTGTCGTCCCGTTGACTCCGCCGGCAGGATGGACAGACCTGAGTCCGCTTGGCTTGATTCCCGCGGTTCAGGACGGCGAATACGGGCTTGCCGACTCCTCGGTGATATGCCTGTATCTCGAGCGCACCCACCCGAACCGCGCAATCTACCCGGCGGACCCGAAGCAATACGCGCGGGCCCTGTGGATCGAGGAGTTCGTAGACGGCGGGTTGGCGTCGCACGTGCTGCGCGGGCTGCTGATGCAGAGAGTGTTTGCACCCAAGTTCCTGAACAAAGCCCCGGACGAGGAACTGATCCATAAATCACTGACCGAGATGATTCCTCCTCGACTGGCTTACTTAGACAAGTCTTTCGCCGGAGAGTACTTTGCGGGCAATGCCTTTTCCATCGCCGACATCGCGGTCGCGTCGATCCTCATCAACTATCACTATGCGGGCGAGAGGATTGACGCGGCGCAGTATCCGAGACTGCATCGCTATCTCCGAAAATTACTGCTGCGCGACTGCTTCAAGAAGGCCTTTGAGACGGAGATACCTGCCGCCGAATCGGTTGGCGGTCTGGATATGAGCTTGTTGCGCAGTCTGGGCTACTGACAACGCGGGGAAGAAGGCGCTGTGTTCAGGATCGGGGACTTTTCGCGAATCGCAAGGGTTTCCTGCAGGCTCCTGCGCTACTACGACGAGCTCGGCCTGCTCAAGCCCGTGGTCGTCGATCGCGAGACGGGTTACCGGTTCTACAGCGCCTCCCAGCTGCCGCAGCTCAATCGGATCTTGGTGCTCAAGGAACTCGGCCTGAGCCTGGAGCAGATTGGGCAAATCATCGACAACAACGTTTCCTCGGCAGAGCTCCGGGCGATGCTGCTCATTCGTCGGGCCGACGTCGAGCAGGCCCTTGCCGCAGAATCGGATCGCTTGAGTCGGATCGAGACGCGGATCTCGCAGATCGAGTCGGAGGGCCACCTGTCTGTCGACGATGTGGTGATCCGTGACGAGCCGGTGCACAAGATCTTGGCCGTGCGCATGGCCGTTCCCTCGTTCTCGGCAGCCCGCGACGTGATTCGCCAGCTACTTCAGTCCGTCCCCCGGCGGATACCCAAGGCCCTGCTTGGGCCCATGATTGCAATTGCGCATTCACCGGAGTTCGAGCCCGACACGATAGATGTGGAGTTCGGATATATCCTCGACGGCGACCTCGACACGACCGTTCCGCTTGCCAACGGCGCCATCATGCGCGTGCGTGAATTGGCCAGCGTGGAGCGGTTGGCGGTTTGCGTTCGCGTCGGGTTGCCGGAAGATGCTCACCTGATAACCGCGAAGATCGGGCAGTTCGTCGAAGCGAACGGATACTCGCTTGCCGGGCCGAGCCGCGAGGTCTTCCTGCAACCACCCCGACTCGAACGGATGGCGGACTCTGTGGTTGAGATGCAATTCCCCATCGAGAGGGCGCCGAATGTCTCGTTGGCAAGCGTTAAGCGGTGACGGCGGCATGACACGTCGCTCAAGCGGACACGCGCGAGCGGGCGCCGGTTAATCGGCGGTGTGCGGCCGCTACGTCCTCACCTCGCCCGGCGAAGCGATCGCCGAGCACTTCCACCTCGCCGACATCCCGGCCTACCCGCCGCGCTACAACATCGCGCCGACGCAGACCGCGCTCGTCGTTCGCGAGACGCCCGCGGGCCGCCGTGAAGCGGTCGGCTTGCGCTGGGGCCTCGTCCCGTTCTGGGCGAAGGCGCCGTCGATCGGGAGCCGGCTGATCAACGCGCGCGCCGAAGGGCTCGCCGACAAGCCGGCGTTTCGCGCCGCGTTCCGCCGTCGGCGCTGCCTCGTGCCGGCGGACGGATTCTTCGAGTGGCGAGCGCTCGCCGGCCGGCGCAAGCAGCCGTACTACGTCCGCCTCGCCTCGGGCGAGCCGTTCGCGATGGCCGGCTTGTGGGAGCAGTGGCGTCCGCCGGAGGGCGACGCGATCGCGACGTTCACCATCGTCACGACCGCGGCGAACGCGGCGCTCCGCGCGCTCCACGACCGCATGCCGGTGATCGTGGCGTCCGCCGACTACGACGAATGGCTGTCCTCGCCGAACCCGTCGGCGCTGCTCGGTTCCCCGGCCGGCGCGGCGTTCGAGATCGTGCCGATCGGCACCCGCGTCAACGACGTCCGCAACGACGACCCCGACGTGCTGCAGCCCCTGCCGGGCGTATAATTCGCGCCGCTTCGAATCGAGCGGCCACGATCATGTTCGGGAAGAAGGTCAAGAAGGGTTACGAGTCCGACGCGACGCGCATGATCCGCGAGCTGCTGGCCGCGAAGCCCGAGCTCGCCGAGGAGCAGCGGCAAGGCCGGTCCCGGTGGTGGGACCGCAGGCTCGACCGCGATCAGCTGCGCCGTGCGCAGGAATCACGGGTGAAGCAGAAGGGCTACGTCTATCAGACGGACTGACGCCGGGCGGCGCCTGCGCCGCGCCGCGGCGGGCATGGCGCTGGCGCTGTCGGTTGCGGCATGCCTGTCGCCGGAGGCGAGCCTGCTCCTCAGCCTGCTCCCCGAGGGCACGTTCACCACCCTGCTCACCAACATGCGGGGGGTGAGCGAGCCGAACCGGGAGCGCCTCGCCGCGCTCGAGCAGAAGGGCGACTGGAAGGGGATCGCGGAGTTCGCGCGGGCGAACAGCGCGCGCGATCCGCACAACGCCGACTGGTGGATCGTCTCGGGTTACGCGTACTCGCAGCTCGGCCAGTACCCGCGCGCCGCCGAGCACTTCCAGCAGGCGGTGCGGCTCAGCCCCGAGGACATCACCGCCTGGAACCTGCTCGCGCAATCGTACCGATCGCTCGCTCAGCCGGAGCGCGCGATCCGGACGCTCGACAGCGCGCTGCGCGTGAGCCAGGATTCGGCGATGACCTGGTACCTCCTCGGCGAGAGCTACAGCGACCTCAAGCGGCCCGAGCGCGCGGTGGGGTTCTACGAGCGGGCGGTGGAGCGGGAGCCGAAGTTCGCGAAGGCGGTCTACGGTCTCGGGGTCAGCTACGCACGGCTCGGCCGCAAGACCGAGTTCGACGCGACGGTCCAGCACCTGCAGAAGCTCGACCCCCGGGCGGCGCAACAGCTCGCCGCCACACCGCTGGCGGCGCCGCGGTAGCGGCGCGCGGGCCTAGGCCGCTGCGCGGCCGCCTTTAGCGTTCCGGCACTCGACGAGGTGCCACAGCTTGAGCGGCTTGACCTTTTCGTGCCGGGTCACGACGAGCGGCAGCCCCTCGAGCACCTGCTCGACCGACAGGTCGGTGCGGAACCCGACGTACTTGGTCAGCGGCGACACCGCGCGCTCGAACGCCGCGATGATCCCCGAGCCGTTGATGAAGTGGTTGAGGAGCAGGATCCGGCCGCCGGGCCGCACGACGCGGACGGTCTCGCGCATGACCGCGCGGTAGTCGGGCACCGCGGTGACGACGTAGGCGGCCACGATGATGTCGAAAGTGTCGTCCGGAAACGACATGTGCCCCGCGTCCATCAGCTCGAGCGTCACGTTCGCGAGGTCCAGGCTCTCGACCCGCTCCCGGGCCTTGGCGAGCATTCCGTCGGAGAAGTCGATCCCGGTGATCCGGAGGTCGCCTGGGTAAAGCGGCAGGGTCAGCCCGGTGCCGACCCCGATCTCGAGGACGCGCTGGCCGGGCAGCGCATCGAGCGTGGCTGCGAGCACTTCGCGTGAGTCCTGGAACACCTTGCCGAAGACCCGGTCGTAGACCCGCGAATAGGCTGAATAGACTCGTTCGAGTTGTGCCGCGTCCACTTTGTTTTCCTCCTGTCACGGGGGCCGGTCGAGGCCCGGATTCTTCTGGCGTCAGCGCGAGTTGCCCATCCCCGGCTGGCGCGAGGCGCCTCATGCGGGGACCCGACCCGCCGCCGCCCCGGGCAGCCAGTGCTTCAGCCACTGGGCGGTCAGCTTCTCCTGCAGCGAGTTCTGCCGCAGCCGCTCGGACAGCGCGTGGAAGTCGACGCAGTCGAGCGGCTGATCCTGATTGAAGCATGAAAAGACGTAGCTTGTCTTGCCGGTCTGCGGGTCCCGGTGGGGTTGCAGGCACTGCGCGCAGATCTCCTTCATCATGCACTGCATCGGCGAGTTGATCGAGCCGATCGCGAAATGGTGCGGCTTGAGATGGGGAGCGAGGACCGCGTGCCGCGCCCGCGCGACCGCCGCCATCATCCGGTCCGACCCGATCGCGATGAGGCGATCGGCCTCCCGCATGGGAATCAGCGGCGGGCCGAGCCGGCCGGAGCCGTACGCTTCCATTCCCTGGACGATGTTGCCGATGAAGGTGCGATCCTGGGGCCGCCCCGGCGCGAAGCCCGGCGCCTCGTCACAGCACCAGACGATCACGTCCGCCGCCGCCTCGATCTCCGCGACCTTGTAGCGGTCGATGATCTTCTTGTAGCCGGCGAAGTAAAGCACCTTCGACCCGAGCCTGCGGAACGCCTGGCCGATCGAGAACAGCACGGCATTGCCCAGGCCGCCGCCCACGAGCAGCACCGTCTCGTCCGGCGCGATCTCGGTGGGGGTCCCGGTGGGCCCCATCAGGACCACGGGCTCGCCCGGCCGCAGCAGCGCGCAGAGATCCGAGGAGCCGCCCATCTCGAGCACGATGGTCGAGACGAGCCCCGCCGCCGGATCGACCCAGGCGCCGGTCATTGCGAGGCCCTCCATCTGCAGCCGCGTGCCGCCCGCGACTGCCGCGAGCGTCTCGTAGTTCTGCAGCCGGTAGAACTGGCCCGGGCGGAAGCGGCGCGCCGCCGCGGGCGCCTTGACGATCACCTCGACGATGGTCGGGGTGAGACGCTTCACCTCGTGGACCGTCGCACGGAGCTCGCGATCGAGGCCGGCGACGAAGGTCGCGTCGTCGACTGCGGCGGCGGGCGGGCGCTTCGCGAGCGCGCGCGACACGACGGGATACCCTTGCTTGGTCGCCCCCAGCGCCTTCACGACGTTGCCGAAGTAGGACGGGTGGAGGTCGCCGAAGAACGACACGAACCGGCCGTCGGTGGTCCGCGAGAGCAGCACCTCGGCGCGCTCCGGCTTCGCGCTCGCGAACTGCGGCGTCACCGGGTTGCCGTCCTCGTCGCAGGCCCGGAAGTACTTGCCGTCGAGGGCGAAGTGCGTGGCGTCCTCCCGCGCGAGCACCGTGTTCGGCTGGGTGCCGGCGGCGACGAAGACCGTTTCGGCCGGCAGCCAGGTCTCGCCGTCCGCGTGCCACTTCCCGTCCTCACCGTGCCGTTGCCGGGAGAACCGGATGCCCTTCACCGCGCCGTACTCGTCGACGTCGACCGCGAGCGGGACCATGCCCTCGGCGAACACGATGCCTTCCTCGAGCGCCTTCTCGACCTCTTCGTGGTTGAGCGTGTAGGACGGGCTGTCGATGAGCCGCCGGCGATAGGCGATCGTCACGCCGCCCCAGCGCTGCAGGAGCTCGACGATCCGCGGCGCCCGGCCCGCGGCGCGCGCCAGCTCGCGCTCGGTGCGGATGGCGCGGGCGTGGGACAGGAATTCCTCCGCGATCTCGCGCTCCTCGGGGTCCCAGGTGGCACGGATCGCGTCCTCGCCGATCCGCGCCGCGAGGGTCTCAAACCGATGGCGGATCTTCTCGACCTGCACGACGTAGTAGGCGAGCGACTCGGTCGCGGTGTCGATCGCGGTCAGCCCGCCGCCGATCACGACCACCGGCAGGCGCACCTGCATATTGGCGAGCGAGTCGGCCTTCGCGGCGCCCGTGAGCTGCAGCGCCATGAGGAAGTCGGAGGCGGTGCGGACCCCGCGGGCGAGCCCGTTGGGGATGTCGAGGGTGGTCGGCTTGCCCGCACCCATGCACAGCGCGACGTGGTCGAAGCCCCGCTCGAACGCGTCCTCGAGCGTGACCGTGCCGCCAAAGCGCACGCCGCCGTAGAGCGCAAATCCGGCGCGGCGCTCGAGGAGGAGGCGGATCACCTTGAGGAAGTTCTTGTCCCAGCGCACGGTGATCCCGTACTCGGCCACGCCGCCGAACCCGGCCATCACGCGGTCGTCGAGCGACTCGTACAGTTCCCGGATGTCCCGGATCGGCGCGAACGGCACGCGCGTGCCGTCGGGCTGCACCCCGGAGATCCGCTCGGGCAGCGGCTCGATCTTCAGGCCGTCGATGCCGACGACGAGATGGCCGTCGTTCAGCAGGTGGTGGGCGAGGCTGAAGCCGGCCGGCCCCAGCCCGGCGATGAGGACCCGCCGGCCGCTGCGTGGCCGCGGCAGCGGGTGCCGCAGGTTGAGCGGGTTCCAGCGGGTGAGAAGCGAGTAGATCTCGAACCCCCACGGCAGCTCGAGCACGTCCTTCAGCGTCCGGGTTTCCACCTGCGGGATGTTGACCGGCTCCTGCTTCTGGTAGATGCAGGCCTTCATGCAGTCGTTGCAGATCCGGTGGCCGGTCGCCGCGACCAGCGGGTTGTCGACGGCGATGATCGCGAGCGCCGCGAGCGCGAGCCCCTGGGTCTTCGCGGTGTGGAACTCGGAGATCTTCTCCTCGAGCGGGCAGCCGGCGAGCGTGACACCGAACGGGCTCTTCTTGAACACCGTCTTCCGGGGTGCCTCGGCGGAGGGCTTCTCGCGCAGCCCCTTGGCGCAGGAGTCCTTGCCCTGGGTATGGCACCAGATGCAGTAGTTCGCGTGGTCCAGCGCGCCGACCAGATCCATCCCCGGATCGGTCAGCTTGAAGCCGTCCCGGCGCCGCAGGTGATCGGGCCGGATGCGGTAGCTCGTGATCCCGTCGTGCTCGTCCTGCTCGGCGTGGCCGAGGAGATGATACGGGTCGACTTTGGCGGGCTGCTTGAACAGCACCCCGGCCGCGTGCCGCGCCCGGCCGGCCGGCGTATGGAGCGCCCAGCCGGCGTACTTGAGCGCAAGCTCGAGTTCGGGGGCGTGCCGGTCTTCGGCCTTCAGCCAGCGGTCGACGTGGGTCGCGAACGCGAGCTCGTCGAAGACCCCGGCGAAGCGCGCGGCGAGCTCGCGCTCGAGCGCGGGGCCGTCGAGCGCTTCGGCTTCCGCGGGCTTGATCTTGGTGCCGGCGCGGCGTTGCACGAACTGCCGCTTGACCGCGTAGAGCGGCGCGAGCTGGTCGTGGCGGCGGGCGAGGGCGAGGACCTCGTCGGCGATGCCGAACAGCTGCGCGAGAAAGCGCTCGAGGTGCGGCGCGAGGTCGAGGAGGAGCTGCGACTCGGCCTTGGCGTCGAGCGCCTCCGGATCCGCCCGGGCCGCGGCGAGACGCGCCTGGAGCGTGGGATCGACCGCGGCGAGGGCCGCGAGGAACTGCCCGTCGAGCCTGAGGAGGCCTTCGCGGTGGTGGAGATCCTCGAACGCGAGCCCGTGCGCTAGCCTGAGCATCGGCCTCCCGGGGTCACCGCTCGAGATGCTGCCGCTTCTCCTTGACGTCCTTCCAGTCGTCGGCGTCAGGCGGGCCATCCTTCTTGTCGGTGATCACCGGCCAGCCCTTCGCGAGCTCGGCATTCAGCTTGAGGAAATCCTTCTGGTCCGGCGGCACGTCCTCCTCGGCGTAGATCGCGTTCACCGGGCACTCCGGGATGCAGACCGCGCAGTCGATGCACTCGTCCGGGTCGATCACCAGCATGTTGGGACCTTCGTGAAAGCAGTCCACCGGGCACACGTCGACGCAGTCGGTGTACTTGCACTTGATGCAGGACTCGGTAACGATGTGGGTCATCGCGGTTCCTTCGAGTGGCTGATTATACCGGCTCAGTCCACGCGGCTCTCGTCCCGGTACATCACGTGGTGCCGCTTCTCGGCGATCCAGCGGTCGATGTCGTCGAGCGTCATGTAGTTCGCCGGGTCGAAGCGGTTGAAAGCCATGATCTGCGTCAGGGTCTTCTTCCAGCGCTTGTACGGTGGCTTCGCCGGCGGCCCGAACAGGAAGATGTCGATCACCGAGAGGTCCTCGGGAATGCCGAGGAGCGGCTTCATCTCGGCCTGCGCGTTCGCCTGCCCGATCGCGGTGACCCACCAGACCTGGTAGCCGAGCGCCGCGGCGGCCAGGTGCGCCGACATGGTCGACGCCGCGACCGACTGGAGCAGGATGCGCTCGGCGTTCTCGTGGTACAGCCGGTCGAGCTCGGAGCCGTCCATGAGGACCGGGAACGCGCGGGTCCAGCGGAAGTCGGCGACGACGACGACGAAGCCGGGCGCGGTCTCGAGGCCGCGGTAGTTGGGCGTAGGGA
>JBOIFD010000239.1:0-2477 GCA_050741515.1 Burkholderiales bacterium | reverse complement strand
GTACGGGTTTCGCCTCCGCGGCCCTCGCCGTCGCCGGCGCGGGCTTCGCTTCCGTGGGCTTCGCCTCAGCAGCCGGCGCGGGCCTCGCTTCCGCGGCTTGCGCGGGCTTCGCCGCCGGCTGAGCGGCCTTCGCCCCCTCCGCCGGCTTCGCCGCGCCTCCGCCGAGCAGCTTGCCGAAGGCCTCCGCGGGCATCGGCTTGGCGAAGAGAAACCCCTGGCACTCGTCGCAAGCCTTGCTCTTGAGGAACTCGAGCTGCGCCTGCGTCTCGACGCCCTCCGCGACCACGGAGAGACCGAGCGAGTGCGCCATGGCGATGATGGCGATGACGATGGCCGCGTTGTCCGGGTCGGTGTCGACGCCGGACACGAACGAGCGGTCGATCTTCAGCTCGTCGAGCGGGAAGCGCTTCAGGTAGCTCAGGCTGGAGTAGCCGGTGCCGAAGTCGTCGATCGACAGCGTCACGCCGAGGGCCTTCAGCTCGTGCAGGGTGCGGACGTGGCGCTCGGCGTTCCCCATCACCGCGCTCTCGGTGAGCTCGATCCCGAGGTACCGGGGCGCGAGATTGCTCGCTTTCAGCGCGCCGACGACCGTCTCGGTCATCTGCGGCGCGTGGAACTGCTTGCCCGACACGTTCACGGTGATCCGCGGCACGCCCAGGCCGGCGTCGAGCCAGGCCTTGCTCTGGGCGCAGGCCGTGCGCAGCACCCACTCGCCGAGCGGCACGATGAGGCCGGTCTCCTCGGCGATCGGGATGAACTCGACGGGGCTCACCAGGCCGCGCTCCGGGTGCGCCCACCGCACCAGGACCTCGGCACCGGTCCCGCGCCCGTTGTGAGCGCGCACCTTGGGCTGGTAGTAGAGCCGCAGCTCGTCCTGCTCCAGCGCGCGGCGCAGCTCGCTCTCGACGCTCAGCCGCTTCAGCGAGGTGGCGTTGAGCTCCTTCGCGTAGAACTGGTAGCCCTTGCCGCCCTGCTCGTTGGCGTGGCGCGCGGCGACGCCGGCGTGGCTGGCGAGCGCGCTCGCCTCCATGCCGTCGTCGGGGAACACGGCGATGCCGATGCCCGCGGTGATCGACAGATCCTGCCCACCGGCGCGGAACGGCGCCGTCATGGCGGCGAGCAGCCCCTGGGCGACCCCGGCGGTGTCGTCGCCGCGGCCCATCCCGGCCAGGAGCAGCGTGAATTCGTCGTCGCCGGTCCGGTAGAGCTTGACGCCCGGCTTGCCGCTCGCGACGCTGGCCCGCAGGCCGAAGTCGAGCCGCATGGCGACGCCCTTCATCAGCGAATCGCCGATGCCGAGCCCGAACGCCTCGGCGATCTGCTTGAACCGGTCGAGGTGCACGTGCATGACCGCGCCGGTCGCGCCGGCGCGCGCCGTCTCGCGGAGCGTGCGCTCCAGGCGATCCATCAGGAGCCGGCGGTTGGGGAGCCCGGTCACCGCGTCGTAGTTGGCGAGGCGATCCCGATACGCCTTCGCGGACAGCGTGTTCCGCAGCCGCAGCGCGAGCTCGCTCGGATCGGTCGGCTTGCCGAGGAAGTCCGTCGCCCCCAGCTCGAGCGCCTTCAGCTTGGTCTCGGCGTCGGTGGAGGAGGTGAGGACGATGACCGGGATGTGGCGCAGCGTCTCGTCGGCGCGCATGCGCTCCAGGATCTCGAAGCCGCTCATCCCCGGCATCACCAGGTCGAGGAGCATCACGTCCGGGCGCCGCTCGGCGAGGAGGCCGAGCGTCTTCTCGGGTTCGGTGACCGAGACGAAGTCCTTGTAGCCCGCCTCTTCGAGGAAGGTCTGCAGGACCTCGAGGTTGAGCTGCTCGTCGTCGACCATCATGACGACCGGGCTCTCGACCTCGGCGGCGTCCACGCCGGACTCGGGCGCGGGCACGCCGACCGGAAACCGGGCGGCCTTGCCGGACAGCGGGCCGGCCGGCGTCATCCGGAGGCTCGGGGGGATCGTTTCGAACGCGAGTTTGCCCATGGCTCTCTCTCCTAGAGCGGGTTCCGTGCCAGCGCGCCGGAAGCCCGCGCGGACAGGCGGAGAACTGCACCTTGCGGGTGTGCAGAATGTCGCATCGGGTGCGTTTTACGCGGCGACCTGCGCATCGTCTTCCTCGGGCGCGGCCAGCCGCAGCGCGAGCCCGCGGATCTCCCGCAGCGCGGCATCGGCGCCTCGCCCATCCCCGGCCTTGGCGAGCGTCTCCAGGTTCCGGGCCGGGGCCGTGAAGTCGTCGTAGCCGACCGTCCCGCCCGCGCCCTTGAGCCAGTGCGCGAGGTTGGCCAGCTCCTTGAAGTCGCCGGCGTTGCAGGCGGCCTCCATCGCGATCAGCTGCTCGTCCAGTCGGCTGGCGAACTTGCGCACCGCCGGCCGCAGCTTCGGATGACTCGCGAGCCTCGAGACGATCGGCGGCCCGCCGGCGCCCGAGACGGCGTCGCGCAGCTCCGGGATCGGCCGGGGTGCCGCGGGGGCCGCGGGTCGCGGC
>JBOIFD010000238.1:0-8141 GCA_050741515.1 Burkholderiales bacterium | reverse complement strand
CCGTAGAGGCGGTATCGGTAGAGCCAGGCCTTCTGCCCGCTCGGCCTCACTTCGAGCACCAGGCCCTCGCCGTCGGCCGCCTGATAGGCCTTCGCGCGAGGCTTGAGGTTGCGGAGCTTGGTGTCGGTGAGCGCGCCCATGTGTCCCTGGTTGTGTCCATGGATCGGCGCCAGCGCCCCCGGAAAGGGCCTATGGACACGGCCATGGACACAACCAGTTTAGGCTGTCACTGGACGCTAATCAACCTCGCTGGACGGTTCTTCCCTCTGAAAACAGCCCGTTTGCAGGCTCGCGCGGACTTTGCTGGACGGCTCAGGATGACTCTGAAGGTCGCACGTCGCGACTTTCATGCCGCGAGTGTACGAGAACTGTCCCCCTGAGAAGGGGGCCGCACGTGCGAGCGCGCCGGGGGGCGCTGCGGATTACCGCGGTGCGTACGGGCCGAGCTTCGGCTGGTCGGCGGCCTGGTCTGCCGGCTGGGCCTTGGCGGCCGGTGCGCCTGGCTGCGCCTGAGCGGCGAGCGGCGGGCCCGAGCGCGGATAGCCGGCGGTGTCGAGGGCGGCATGCCACGTGTCGGCGCCGAAGCCCTTCGTGACGAGCTTGCCGGCGGTCATGATCGGCACCTCCTCGCCGCCGGAGACCTTCTTCAGCTCCTCGCGGCTCTTCTCGTCGGTGATCGCGACCTCGCGGAACGGGACGCCGCGGCTCTGCAGGAGCTTGCGGCCGTCGGCGCAGGGTTCCTTGCAGTTCTCGGCGGTGTAGATCGTCACCGGATAGTTCTTCGCCGCCTGCTGCGTCGCGTACGGCAGCGCGCTGGTGTCCACCACGTTGCCGCCCGCGCGCAGCTGCGCGCTCTTGCCCGCCGAGGACGGCGGGGGCGTGTCGGTGTAGTGGACCTTGCCGTCCTTGTCGACCCAGCGGTACAGCTGGGCGGACGCGGCGGCGGCGAGCAGCAATGCGACGAGTCCGAGCGCGGCGAACAGCGGCTTCGGCATGGCGAGTCCCCTCGACCTGGCGGCGGACATGACGAAAGCATGATAGCACCGCGCCGCCGGCACCCCGGCAGCGCGGTGCGGCATAGTGCACGCCGGCCTCAGGCGGCCGCGACTTCGCCGGTCATGCCGCTGTGACGAAGTAGCGCGTCCACGGTGGGCGCGCGGCCGCGGAACGCCGTGAACGACTCGATCGCCGGCCGGCTGCCGCCGACGGCGAGGACCTCCGCGCGGAACCGCGCGCCGGTCGCCGGGTCGAGCACGCCGTTCTCCTCGAACAGGCTGTACGCGTCGGCCGACAGCACCTCGGCCCACTTGTAGCTGTAGTAGCCGGCCCCGTAGCCGCCGGCGAAGATGTGCGAGAACGTGTTGGGGAAGCGGTTGTAGGCCGGCGGGAGCGAGACCGCGACCTGCGCGCGGACCTCGTCGAGCAGCGCGAGCGGCGAATGCCCGCCGCTCACGTCGAAGTCGTCGTGCAGGCGGATGTCGAACAGCGCGTACTCGAGCTGGCGCACGGTCTGCATCCCCGACTGGAAGTTCTTCGCCGCGACCATCTTGTCGAAGAGCGACCGCGGCAGCGGCTCCCCGGTGTCGACTTGCGCGGTCATGTGGGCGAGCACGTCCCACTCCCAGCAGAAGTTCTCCATGAACTGGCTCGGCAGCTCGACGGCATCCCACTCCACGCCGTGGATGCCGGACACGCCGAGGTAGTCGATCTGCGTGAGCAGGTGGTGCAGCCCGTGCCCGAACTCGTGGAAGAGCGTCAGCACGTCGTCGTGGGTCAGGAGCGCGGGCTTCCCGCCGACCGGCGCCGAGAAGTTGCACACGAGATAGGCGACCGGCGCCTGCACGCGCTCCCCGGCGCGACGGCGCGTGACCGCCTCGTCCATCCACGCTCCGCCGCGCTTCGTGTCGCGCGCGTAGGGATCGAGGTAGAACCGCCCGACGAACTCGCCGTTGGCGTCGGTGATGCGGAAGAAGCGCACCGACGGATCCCAGGTCTCGGCCCGGTCCTCGGCGATGCGCAGGCCGTAGAGCGTCTCGACGACGCGGAACATGCCGGCGAGCACCGTCGGCTCCGGGAAGTACTGCTTCACCTCCTGGTCGGAGAACGCATAGCGCGCCTGGCGCAGCTTCTCCGCCGCGAAGGCGACGTCCCAGGCCGCGACGGCCGGCAGGCCGGGCTCTCCGGCGGCGAACGCCGTGAGCTCCGACCAATCGCGCTTCGCGTAGGGCAGCGCCTTGGCCGCGAGGTCGTTCAGGAACTCGAGCACCTGGCGCGGCGACTGCGCCATCTTCGGCACCAGCGACACCTGCGCCGGGCTGGCGTAGCCGAGCAGCCCGGCCGCCTCGCTTCGCAGCGCGAGGATCCGGGCGATGAGCGGCGTGTTGTCCCATGCGGCGATCCCGGCGGCCGACGGCGACTCCGGCGCGGGCCGGCCGTTGACCTCCGCCTCGAACGCCGCCTTGGCCGCGAACGCGGGCGCGAATTCCTCGGACGCGCGCGTGACGAACCCGCGGTACATGACCTCGCGCACGCCCCGGTGCTCGGCGTACTGCATCGCCGGCACGAAGCACGGGGCGTGGAGCACGAGCTTCCAGCCGCGCCGGCCGTCCTTCTCCGCGGCGGCGCGCGCCGTCTCGAGCACGTCGTCGGGGATGCCGGCCAGCGTCGCGCGATCCTCGACGTGGATGGCGTAGGCGTTGGTCGAGTCGAGCAGGTTCTCGGAGAACGTCGTCGCGACCTTCGCCAGCTCGTCCTGGATCGCGGCGAAGCGGCGCTTCGCCTCGGGCTCGAGCTCCGCGCCCGAGAGCCGGAAGTCGCGCAGCTCGTTCGCGATGACCTTCTGCTGCGCCCGGCCGAGGCGCGCGTGCTCGGGCGCGGCCTGCAGCGCCTTGTACTTCTCGAACAGCGCCTGGTTCTGGCCGAGCTCGGTCCAGTACTGCACGATCTTGGGCTGGTTGGCCTTGTACGCTTCGCGGAGCTCCGGCGAATCGAGCACGCCGTGCAGGTGCGCGACGACGCCCCAGGCCCGGCTGAGGCGCTCGTTCGCGTCCTCGAGGGGCTGCACGAAGCCGGACCACGTGGGCGGCGCGTCGCTCGCGGTGAGTCGCGCGATGAACTCGCGGTTCTCGGCGAGCAGCCGGTCGACGGCCGGAGCGATGTGCTCCGGCCCGACGGCCGCGAACCGCGGCAGGTCCGAGAAGTCGAGCAGCGGGTTGAACGCCTGGTCGCCCGCGCCGCGGTCAAGGGGGGTGGCCGCGTCTACGGGCGGGGCGGGTTCGGTCCTCAGCATGACCGGAGTCTCCAACATTTGCCGACTCCCTCTGGTTCAGCGCGCGGCGAGCGACGCGAGGCACGCGTCGGTCGACGTGATCTTGGCGTAGGGCACCGCGAGCGCCGCCATGAACGCGGCGTGGACGTCGCCCGCCGGCAGCGAACGGCCGCCGAATTCGAGCGCGCGCGTGGCGCACGCGTCCTCGGCGACGGTGCACTTGAAGCCGTGGTCGAACGCGGCGCGGGTCGTGGCGTCGATGCACATGTGGCTCATCGCGCCCGCGATCACGACGCCGTCGACGGCCGCGGCGCGCAGCCGCTGCTCGAGATCGGTGCCGCGGAAGCTGTTGGGGAAGTTCTTCTCGACCAGCGGCTCGCCCGCCCGCGGCGCGACCGCCGGGTGGATCTCGGCGCCCGGCGTCCCGGGAACGAAGAACGTCGCGCCGGGGCGGACCGACAGGTGGCGCACGTGGAACGCGGGCTGCCCGCGCTCCCGGAATGCGGCGAGCAGTCGCGCGGCGTTCGCGGCGGCAGCGTCCATCCGCTCGAGCGCCATGGCGCCCCCCGGGAAGTAGTCGTTCTGGATGTCGACTAGCAGCAGCGCGGTCGTCATGGCAACCTCGGAAGAATCAACCCTGGCGGACCTGCAAGGGGGCGTCGTCCCCTTGTTCCGGCCGTCGCTCCCGGCTCGCCAGCTCGGCGGCGCGGATCGTGTTCGCGAGCAGCATCGTGATCGTCATCGGGCCGACCCCGCCGGGCACGGGGGTCGCACGCGCAGCGACCCCGACGAGGCTCGCGAAATCGCAGTCGCCCACGAGCCTGCCGTCGGGGAGGCGGTTGATGCCGACGTCGATCACGACCGCGCCGCGCTTGACCATCGCCCCCGTGACCAGCCGCGGCTTGCCCACCGCGACGACCAGAATATCGGCGCGCGCCGTGTGGCCGGCGAGGTCTTTCGTCTTGGAGTTGCAGAGGGTGACGGTGGCCCCCCGCTGCAAGAGCAGCGCCGCCGTCGGCTTGCCGACGATGTTGCTCGCCCCGACGATGACCGCCTGCTGCGCCCACGGATTCACGCCCTCGGCCTCGAGGATCGCCAGCACCGCGGCCGGGGTGCACGGGACGAACCGCGCGTGTCCGGCGACGAGGAGCCCGACGTTGACCGGATGGAACGCATCGACGTCCTTGCCCGGCGCGACCGCCGACAGCACCCGCTCGCCGGCGATGTGCTTCGGCAGCGGGAGCTGGACGAGGATGCCGTGGATGCGGGGGTCTGCGTTGAGCGAGCGAATCCGCGCGAGCAGCTCGGCCTCCGCGGCGGCGTCCGGCAGCACGACGTGCTCCGAGTGGAGCCCGAGCTCCGCGCACGCCTTCAGCTTGTTCCGCACGTACACCCGGGACGCGGGGTGCTCCCCGACCTCGATCGCGGCGAGCCCGGGGCGGACCCCGCGGGCGGCAAGGGCTGCCGCCCGTGCCGCGAGATCGGTCCGCAGACGCCTGGACAAAGCGGTGCCGTCGATGACGTGGGTGTCCACGGGGGCTGGAACTGCTGGTTGGGACGGGCCGAACAGGGGAGGCGCAGGGATTCTAGCAGGGGTCGTCGGCGCCCCGGCCGGCTGGGGGACGCTCGGGTTTATTGTACAATCCGGAATATGATTGCGCCTGACGATAACGAGGCCCGCCCCGGCGAAGCCCGCAAATTGCCTCGCCCGCGAGCCGTGGATTAAGCTTCCCGAGCAGACGAGTACACGTTTTCGTCGCGAGTCCCCGGAGGTTCCCGATGGCCGCCGTCCCCGATTTCCAAGCCGCCAATGATCCCGACACCCTCGAGACCCAGGAGTGGATCGAGGCCCTGGATGCGGTGATCGAGCGGGAGGGGCCCGAGCGGGCGCACTACCTGCTCGAGCGGCTGATCGACGAGGCCCGCCGGTCGGGCGCGTACATCCCGTACAGCGCCAACACCGCCTATATCAACACCATCCCGCCGCACCTCGAGGAGCGCTCCCCCGGGGACGCCGCGCTCGAGGAGCGGAACCGCTCCTACATGCGCTGGAACGCGATGGTCATGGTGGCGAAGGCCAACAAGGGCGACGGCGACCTCGGCGGGCACATCGCGAGCTTCGCCTCCGTCGGCACCCTGTTCGGGACCGGCTTCAATCACTTCTGGAATGCGCCGCACGCGGGTCATGGCGGCGACCTCGTCTATTTCCAGGGCCATTCCGCGCCGGGCATCTACGCCCGCGCGTTCCAGGAGGGCCGGCTGGCGGAGGAGCAGCTCCGCAACTTCCGGCGCGAGGTCGACGGCAAGGGGATCTCGTCCTATCCGCACCCCTGGCTCATGCCCGATTTCTGGCAGTTCCCGACCGTCTCGATGGGGCTCGGGCCGATCCAGGGCATCTACATGGCCCGGTACCTGAAGTACCTGCACGCCCGCGGGCTGGCGGACACCGCGAACCGCAAGGTCTGGGTGTTCTGCGGCGACGGCGAGATGGACGAGCCGGAGTCGCTCGGCGCGATCGGGCTCGCGGCGCGCGAGCGGCTCGACAACCTGATCTTCGTCATCAACTGCAACCTGCAGCGGCTCGACGGCCCGGTGCGGGGCAACGGCAAGATCATCCAGGAGCTCGAGGGCGACTTCCGCGGCGCCGGGTGGAACGTGATCAAGCTGACCTGGGGGTCGTACTGGGACCCGCTGCTCGCGCGCGACACCGAAGGCATCCTCAAGCAGGTCATGCTCGAGGCGGTCGACGGCGAGTACCAGAACTACAAGGCCAACGACGGCGCGTTCGTGCGCAAGCACTTCTTCGGCAAGCACCCGAAGCTGCTGGAGCTGGTGTCGCGCATGACCGACGACGACATCTGGCGGCTGAACCGCGGCGGCCACGATCCGCACAAGATCTACGCCGCCTACGCCGCGGCGGCGAAGCACCGGGACCAGCCGACCGTCATCCTCGCGAAGACCATCAAGGGGTACGGCCTCGGCCGCATCGCCGAAGGGCGCATGACCGCGCACCAGCAGAAGAAGATGGACGTCGAGTCGATCAAGCAGTTCCGCGACCGGTTCAAGATCCCGATCCCGGACGAGAAGCTCGAGGAGCTGCCGTTCTACCTCCCGCCGCCCGACTCGCCGGAGATGAAGTACCTGCACGAGCGGCGCAAGAGCCTGGGCGGGTACCTGCCGGCGCGGCGGCGGCGGGCGGACGTCGTTCCGCAGGTGCCCGGCCGCGACGCGTTCGAGGCGGTGCTGAAGGCGCAGGAGCGCGAGATCTCGACGACGATGGCGTTCGTCCGGATCCTCACCGCGCTCCTGCGCGACAAGAACATCGGCAAGCACGTCGTCCCGATCGTCGCCGACGAGGCGCGCACGTTCGGCATGGAGGGCATGTTCCGGCAGCTCGGGATCTACTCCTCCGAGGGCCAGAAGTACACGCCGCAGGACAAGGATCAGGTGATGTACTACCGCGAGGACACCGCCGGCCAGATCCTCGAGGAGGGCATCACCGAGGCCGGCGCGTTCTCGTCGTGGATCGCCGCCGCGACCTCGTACAGCCATTCCAACCTGGTGACCGTGCCCTTCTACATCTACTACTCGATGTTCGGGTTCCAGCGGTTCGGCGACCTCGCGTGGGCGGCCGGCGACCAGCGGGCGCGGGGGTTCGTCCTCGGCGGGACCGCGGGGCGCACGACGCTGAACGGCGAGGGGCTGCAGCACGAGGACGGCCACAGCCACATCCTGTGGTCGGTGATCCCGAACTGCCTGTCCTACGACCCGACGTTCGCGTTCGAGCTCGCGGTCATCGTCCACGACGGGTTGCGGCGGATGGTGACGAACCAGGAGGACGTCTTCTATTACATCACCGTGATGAACGAGAACTACGCCCATCCGGGGCTCGCCGACGTCGCCGACAAGCGCCCGGAGGAGAGCATCCTGAAGGGGATGTATCTGCTGAAGGAGGCGGGCGGGAAGCCCAAGCTCAAGGTGCAGCTCATGGGCAGCGGCACGATCCTGCGCGAGGTGATCGCCGCCGCGGAGCTGCTCGAGCGCGACTGGGGTATCGGTGCCGACCTGTGGAGCTGCCCGAGCTTCACGGAGCTCAGGCGCGACGGCCTCGACGCCGATCGCTGGAACATGCTCCATCCGACCGAGAAGCCGCGGAAGTCGTACGTCGAGACGCGGCTCGAGGGCCGCGCGGGTCCGGTGATCGCCTCGACCGACTACCTGAAGGCCTTCGCCGACCAGATCCGCCCGTTCATCCCGGGCGGGGTGCGCTATCGCGTGCTCGGGACCGACGGCTTCGGCCGCTCGGACACGCGCGAGAAGCTGCGGTACTTCTTCGAGGTGAATCGGTACTGGGTGACGATCGCCGCGCTGAAGGCGCTCGCCGAGGACGGCGCGGTCAAGCCGGCGCTGGTCGCGGAGGCGATCCGGAAGTACGGCATCGACCCGGGCAAGCCCAACCCGGCCACGGTGTAGCTGCCCCGCGTCCGCCCGCTTCAATCACCCATCACCAGAAGAGGCATAAGCCATGGGTGCGATGCAGGAAGTGTCGGTCCCCGACATCGGGGACTTCAAGGAAGTCGACGTCATCGAGATCCTCGTCAAGCCGGGCGACGCGGTCCAGCCCGAGCAGTCGCTGATCACGCTCGAATCCGACAAGGCGACGATCGAGATCCCGTCGCCTTCCGCCGGGGTCGTCAAGGAGCTGCGCATCAAGCTCGGCGACAAGGTGTCGGAGGGAACCCCGATCCTCGTGCTCGAGGCGTCCGAGGCGGCGGCCGCGAAGGCCGCCGCACAGCCCCCGGCGCCGGCCGCAGTCGCTCCCGCACCCCCGCCCGCCGCGTCCGAGCCCGCTCGGCCCTCTGGGCCACCGCCC
>JBOIFD010000237.1:0-11043 GCA_050741515.1 Burkholderiales bacterium | reverse complement strand
CGAGGAACCGGTCGATCGCCTCGGGCGTCATGAAGCTCACCATCCGCTTGTTGTTGACCAGCATGACCGGTGCGTCGCCGCACGCGCCGAAGCACTCGCCCTCCCGCAGCGTGAAGCGGCCGTCCGGCGTGGTCTCGTTCCAGCCGATGCCGAGCTTCTTCCGCAGGTGCTCGGCCGCCGCGGTTGCGCCCTGCAGCGCGCACGGCAGGTTCGTGCAGAGGCACAGCTTGTACTTGCCCACCGGGCGGGTGTCGTACATCGTGTAGAAGCTGGCGACCTCCTCGACCGCGATCGGCGGCATGCCGAGGTAGCTCGCAACGAACGCCATCACTTCGGGCGTGAGGTAGCCCTTCTCGCCCTGCGCGATCGCGAGCGCCGCCATCACCGCCGATTGCCGCTGGTCGGCGGGATACTTCGTGAGCTCGCGGTCGATTTTCGCGAGCGCTGCGGGGCTCAGCATCAGCGGTCGACCTCGCCGAACACGATGTCGAGGGTGCCGATGATCGCCACCACGTCGGCGATCATGTGCCCCTTCGAGAGCTCGTCCATCGCCGCAAGGTGCGCGAACCCCGGCGCGCGGATCTTCATCCGGTACGGCTTGTTCGCGCCGTCGGACACGAAGTAGATGCCGAACTCCCCCTTCGGGTGCTCGACCACGGCGTAGGCCTCCCCGGCCGGCACGTGGATCCCCTCGGTGTAGAGCTTGAAGTGGTGGATCAGCTCCTCCATGTTGCTCTTCATCTCGACGCGCGACGGCGGTGCGATCTTGTGGTTGTCGGTGATCACCGGGCCGGGGTTCCGGCGCAGCCACTCGATGCACTGCCTGACGATCCGGTTCGACTGGCGCATCTCCTCGACGCGGACGAGGTAACGGTCGTAGCAGTCGCCGTTCCGGCCGACCGGGATGTCGAAGTCCATCTGGTCGTAGACGGCGTACGGCTGCTTCTTGCGCAGATCCCACTCGATGCCCGACCCGCGCACCATCGGCCCCGAGAACCCGAGCGCGAGCGCGCGCTCCGGCGTCACCACGCCGATCCCGACCGTGCGCTGCTTCCAGATCCGGTTGTCGGTGAGCAGCGTCTCGTAGTCGTCGACGTAGCCCGGGAACCGGTTGGTGAAGTCCTCGAGGAAGTCGAGCAGCGACCCGTGCCGGTTTTCGTTCAGCTTCCGGATCTCCTGCTCGCTGCGGTAAGGCGAGGCGCGGTACTGCGGCATGGTGTCCGGCAGGTCGCGGTAGACCCCGCCGGGCCGGTAGTAGGCCGCGTGCAGGCGGGCGCCCGACACCGCCTCGTAGCAGTCCATCAGGTCTTCGCGCTCGCGGAAGCAGTAGAGGAACACCGTCATCGCGCCGATGTCGAGCCCGTGCGCGCCGAGCCACAGCAGGTGGTTCAGGATCCGCGTGACCTCGTCGAACAGCACGCGGATGTACTGGGCCCGGATCGGCACCTCCACCCCGAGCAGGCGCTCGACCGCCATGCAGTAGGCGTGCTCGTTCGACAGCATGGACACGTAGTCGAGCCGGTCCATGTACGGCAGCGACTGGACGTAGGTCTTGTGCTCGGCGAGCTTCTCGGTCGCCCGGTGCAGCAGCCCGATGTGCGGGTCGGCGCGCATGATCACCTCGCCGTCGAGCTCGAGGACCAGGCGCAGTACCCCGTGCGCGGCCGGGTGCTGAGGGCCAAAGTTCAGGGTGTAGTTGCGGATCTCGGCCATTGTTCAGTGCTTCGGCCCGAGGTCGCCGTACGGATCCTCGCGGATGATCCGCGGCGTCACTTCGCGCGGCTCGATCGTCACCGGCTGGTAGACCACGCGCTTCTGGTCCGGGTCGTAGCGCATCTCGACGTGCCCCGACAGCGGGAAGTCCTTGCGGAACGGGTGTCCGACGAAGCCGTAGTCGGTGAGGATCCGGCGCAGGTCCGCGTGCCCGTCGAACATGATCCCGAAGAGGTCGAACGCCTCGCGCTCGTACCAGTTCACTCCCGGCCAGACGCCGGTGAGCGACTCGACGACCGGGAAGGCGTCCTCCGGAGCGAAGGTCCGGGCCCGGACGCGCCAGTTGTACGTCAGCGACAGCAGGTGCACGACGACCGCGAACCGTGGACCCTCCCAGGCCCCGTCGCCGTAGGCCGAGTAGTCCACGCCGCAGAGATCCATGAGGCTCTCGAACCGGAGGGCGGGGTCGTCGCGGAGCCGCTGCGCCGCGGCGAGCCAGTCGCCGGCCTTGACCACGACGGTGACCTCGCCGAGCGCGGCCGTGACGGTCGCCGGAATGCCCGCGAGGGCGGTCGCGAGCGCTGCCTGCAGTCGGTCGAGCTTCGCGGCCATCAGCGGGCGATGGTGTTGGTCCGCCGGATCTTGTTCTGCAGCTGCATCAGCCCGTACAGCAGCGCCTCGGCCGTCGGCGGACACCCCGGGACGTAGATGTCCACCGGCACGATCCGGTCGCAGCCGCGCACCACCGAGTAGGAGTAGTGGTAGTAGCCGCCGCCGTTCGCGCACGAACCCATCGACACGACCCAGCGGGGCTCGGGCATCTGGTCGTAGACCTTGCGCAGCGCCGGCGCCATCTTGTTGCAGAGCGTTCCGGCCACGATCATCACGTCGGACTGCCGCGGGCTCGGGCGGAACACGATGCCGAACCGGTCCAGGTCATAGCGCGCGGCGCCGGCGTGCATCATCTCGACGGCGCAGCACGCCAGGCCGAACGTCATCGGCCACATCGATCCGGTGCGCGCCCAGTTGAAGAGCTTGTCGACCTGGGTGGTGACGAAACCTTCCTGGAGAACGCCCTCGATTCCCATGCCCTATCGCCTCCGGCCCCGCGCCCGAACCGCTACTCCCACTCGAGCGCTCCCTTGCGCCACTCGTAGACGAACCCGACCACGAGGATCGCGAGAAACACCATCATCGACCAGAACCCGAAGGCGCCGAGGTCGTTGAGCGTCACCGCCCAGGGAAACAGGAACGCGATCTCGAGATCGAACAGGATGAAGAGGATCGCGACGAGGTAGTAGCGGACGTCGAACTTCATGCGCGCATCCTCGAACGCCTCGAAGCCGCATTCGTAGGGCGAGAGCTTCTCGCTGTCGGGCTTCCGCGGCCCGAGCGCCCAGCCGGCCCCCACCAGGAGCGCGCCGAAGACCAGGGCGACGACGATGAACAGCAGGATCGGAAAGTACTCGGCCAACATGGGCTCACGCGCGGGCGGCGCCGCGGCCGCCCCCTGCGGGTGTGTCTGGTCCGAGGCCTGCACGCACGGGTCTTGACCCTTCTCTCAGAAGCTGCGGCGACCGGGAATCACCTGCCACCCGGCCCTCGCGATTGGTGCCGACGGGGAGACTCGAACTCCCACAGCCTTGCGGCCACCAGCCCCTCAAGCTGGCGTGTCTACCAATTTCACCACGTCGGCATGCGGGGGACGCGCCGCGCGCCGACCGGCGCGACGCAAGCGCCCATTTTACTTCGGAACGTCGTCCGCCTTCGAGCCCGGAACGCCCGGCGCCGGCGGCTTGGCCGTCTCCGCGGCCGGTGTCTCCGCTGCGGGCCGGTCCATCACGCTCCCGCCGGTCTTCGGCTTGACGTTCGCGAGGTACGCCAGCCCGAGGCTCGAGAGGAAGAAGACCGCCGCGAGGACCGCAGTCACGCGCGAGAGGAAGTTCGCCGAGCCGGTCGCGCCGAAGAGGCTCCCCGACGCGCCGCCGCCGAACGCCGCGCCGACGTCGGCGCCCTTGCCGTGCTGGAGCAGCACCAGCCCGATGACGCCGAGCGCCGCCAGCACGTGCACCACCAAGACGAGTGTCAGCCAAGCATCCACGTCATTTCCCCGCTCGGTTCCCGTTCACCTTCGCTCAGGCATCGCCGCCCGGCAGATCGCGAGGAGATCCTCCGCGACCAGCGACGCGCCCCCGATCAGCCCGCCGTCGACGTCGGGCATCGCGAACAGCGCCCGCGCGTTCCCCGGGTTCACGCTGCCGCCATAGAGCAGCGCCAGTCCGGTGGCCACCGCCCGATCCGCCGCGCCGACCAGCGCGCGGATGAACGCGTGCACGGCCTGCGCCTGCTCCGGGCTCGCGGTGCGCCCCGTCCCGATCGCCCACACCGGCTCATACGCGATCACCGCATCGTCGAGCGCGCCGACGCCGGCGACGTCGATGACCGCCCGGAGCTGCCGGCCGACCACCTCTTCGGTCGCGCCCTGCTCACGTTCCGCGAGCGTTTCCCCCACGCACAGAATGGGCATCAGTCCCACCCGCTGCGCAGCGGCGAACTTCGCCGCGACCTGCGCGTCGCGCTCGCCGAACAGGGCGCGCCGCTCGGAATGCCCGACGATCACGTAGCGGCACCCGAGATCCCGGAGCATCGCCCCCGACACCTCGCCCGTGTAGGCGCCGGAGTCGTGCTCGCTGAGGGTCTGTCCACCCCACGCGACTCGCGAACCGGCGAGCGCACTCGCCGCCTGCTGGAGGTAAGGGAACGGCACGCAGACCGCGATCTCCACGCCGGCGGCGCCCGACGCGCCGCCCTTGACCGCCTCCAGCAGACGCTGGTTGGCGGCCAGGCTGCCGTGCATCTTCCAGTTGCCCGCAACGAGCCGTGCGCGCATCACCGCCCTTGCCCGCGACAAAGCATTGGATTCTAGCCGCGCCGGAGAAGCCCGGTCAATGAAAACCGTGACTTAGCGCGTCGGGCGTCGCACACAAAAACGGCCGCTCGCGCGGCCGTCCCGCTCCCGACCCGGGCAGGTCTAACCGAATCGGCCGGTAATGTAATCCTCGGTCTGCTTCTTCTTCGGCTTGATGAAGATCGTGTCGGTGACGTCGAACTCGATCAGCTCGCCGAGGTACATGTAAGCGGTGTAGTCCGACACGCGCGCCGCCTGCTGCATGTTGTGGGTGACGATCAGGATCGTCACCTTGTGCTTGAGATCCGTGATCAGCTCCTCGATGCTCGCGGTCGCGATCGGGTCGAGCGCCGAGGTCGGCTCGTCGAAGAGCAGGATCTCCGGATCGGTCGCGAGCGCCCGCGCGATGCACAGTCGCTGCTGCTGGCCGCCCGAGAGGTTGAAAGCGAGGTCGTCGAGGCGGTCCTTGACCTCGTCCCAGAGCGCGGCGCCGCGCAGCGCCTGCTCCACCTTCTCCTCGATCATCCGCCTGTTCCGCTCGCCCCGCACCCGCAGCCCGTACGCGACGTTCTCGTAGAGCGACTTCGGGAACGGGTTCGGCTTCTGGAACACCATGCTGATGCGCATGCGGACCTCGATCGGGTCCACCTCCTTGCCGAGGAGATTGGTGTTGTCGGGATACAGGCGGATGTCGCCCTCGTAGCGGTTGCCGGGATACAGGTCGTGCATGCGGTTGAAGCAGCGCAGGAAGGTCGACTTGCCGCAGCCCGACGGCCCGATCAGCGCCGTGACCTTCCGGTCGTGCACCGGCATGTTGAGCGCCTTCAGCGCCTGGAAATCGCCGTAATAGAAGCTGAGGTTCCTGACCTCGGCCTTGACGGCGACGGCGGTCTCGGCTGCGGTCATCGCGTTCGCCCTCTCCCGTTGATCACCACTTGATCCTCCTGCGCAGGCGATAGCGCAGCCAGATCGCGAGCCCGTTCATCGCGAGCGTCATCAGCACCAGCACGAACCCTGCGGCGGCCGCATTCTGCTGGAACGCCGCCTCCGGGCGCGAGGTCCAGTTGAACATCTGGATCGGCATCACCGTGAACGGCGAGAACAGCCACTCGAAGCTCACGAACGGCGGCGACAAGGTCAGCGGCGCCGCGGGCAGGAACGCGATGAACGTCAACGCCCCGATCGTGATGATCGGCGCCGTCTCGCCGATCGCGCGTGCCATCCCGATGATCACTCCGGTCAGGATCCCCGCCGACGAATACGGAATGATGTGATGGCGCACGGTCTGCCACTGCGTGGCCCCGAGCGCGTACGAGCCCTCGCGGATGCTCTGCGGGATCGACCGGATCGCCTCGCGCGTGGCAACGATCACGATCGGCAGGATCAGCAGGGCAAGCGTCAGGCCCGCCGAAAGGATGCTCTGCCCGAAGCCGAACGCGTACACGAAGAGCCCGAGCGCGAGCAGACCGTACACGATCGACGGCACGCCGGCGAGATTGGTGATGTTGATCTCGATGATGTCCGTGACCCAGTTCTTGCGCGCGTACTCCTCGAGGTAGACCCCCGCGGCGACGCCGAGCGGCACCGCGAAGAACGCCGTCACGATCATCACCAGCGTCGAGCCGACCCATGCCGAGAGGATCCCCGCCTGCGACGCGCGACGCGACGGGAACGAGGTGAAAAACTCGGCGTTCAACCGCGGAACGCCGTCGATCGCCATGTCCACGAACAGCACGACGAACGTAAGCACCCCGATCATCAGGGCCATGAGCCCGATTGCGCCGAAGACGAAGTCCCAGCGCTTGTGCTTCACGATGAGCTCGCGGATGACGGAGACGTCGTGCGAGACGGGCGGGGCGACGGCAGCCATGTCAGTAAGCTTCCCTGAATCGCTTTCGCAGGACGTGGCCGAGGATGTTGAAGAGCAGCGTCAGCAGCATCAGCGACAGGCCGGCGGCGAAGATCGTCTGGTATCCGATCGAGCCGTGCGGCAGGTCGCCGAGGGCGACCTGCACGATATAGGCCGTGATCGTCGCCGCGGGCTCGAGCGGGTTGAAGGTGAGGTTCGGCTGCATGCCGGCCGCGACCGCGAGGATCATCGTCTCGCCCACCGCCCGGGAGATGCCGAGGATGTACGCCGACGCGATGCCCGAGAAGGCCGCCGGCACCACCACATGGACGGCCGTTTGATACCGCGTCGCTCCCATCGCGTACGAGCCTTCGCGCAGGCTCATCGGCACCGCGCGCATCGCATCCTCGCTGATCGAGCTCACGTACGGAATGATCATGATCCCCATCACCAGGCCGGCCGAGAGCAGGTTGAACCCCGGCAACTCGGGATAGATCGCCTGCAGGATCGGCGTGACGAACAACAGCGCGAAGTACCCGTAGATGATCGTCGGAACGCCCCCGAGCAGCTCGAGGAAGGGCTTCGCGAGCTCACGCACCTTGAACGGCGCGAACTCCGACAGGTAGATCGCGATGATCGTGCCGAGCGGGATGGCGATGGACAGCGCGACGAACGAGCTGGTGAGGGTGCCGGAGAGCAGCACCATGATGCCGAAGTGGGCGTCGTCGAACAGCGGCGTCCACTGCGTGTCGAAGAGGAAATCCCTGATCGGAACGTGCTGGAAGAAGACGACCGACTCGCTGACCAGGACATAGACGATGCCGACGGTTACGAAGACCGACACCGACGCCGCGGCGAAGAGCGCGAGCTCGATCGTCTTCTCGATCGCGATCCGGCTGCGGCGCTGGGCGAGCCGAGCGCTGGTGAGCCCTTCGGCCATCACGGTGGTGGAGGCGGCGCCGCTCGGTGCGGCGGCTGACATCGTTCTCGTCTCCTCCGAAGTGTAGCCGACCGGGTTGCAAGACGCCGGCGGGGAGGGGGTCGCCCCTCCCCGCCGGCGCCGGGCTCAGGTGCTCAGAGCTTCGGCTCTCGCGCCAGCAGGTCGTCGATCTTGACGCCGACCTCGGCAGTGCCGCCGAAGGCCGTGCCTTTCTTCAGCGACGCGATCCGCTGCATGCCGACCTTGTAGGCGCGGTCGGGCAGCGGCACGTACTTGACCTCTTTCGCCAGCTCCGACGCATGCTGCATGTAGTACTCGGCGAACAATTTCACCTCGGGCTTGGCGAGGGCCTTGGCGCTGAGGTAGATGAAGATGGGCCGGGAGAGCGGCTGGTAACTGCCGTCGAGCACGCTCTTCTCCGTGGGCGCGACCGCCGGCCCGCCGGCCTTCTCGGCGATCGCGACGGCCTTCAGCTTGTCCATGTTCTCCGCGTAGTACGCGTAACCGAAGAATCCGAGGGCGTTCACGTCGCGGGAGATGCCTTGCACCAGCACGTTGTCGTCCTCGGACGCGGTGAAATCGCCCCGCGAGGACTTGGCCTTGCCGACGATCGCCTCAGTGAAATAGTCGAACGTGCCGGAGTCCGCGCCGGCGCCGAACAGCTTGACCGGCGCGTCCGGCCAGGCCGGGTTGACCTGGTTCCACCTGGTGACCTTCCCTTGCGCAGCCGGCTCCCACATCTTCTTCAGCTCCGCCACCGTCATGCTCTGGATGAAGCTGTTTTTCGGGTTGACCATGACCGTCAGCGCGTCGAACGCGACCGGCAGCTCGATGTACTCGATCCCGGCCGCCTTGCAGTCGTCCATTTCCTTCTTGAGGATCGGGCGGGAGGCATCCGCGATGTCGATTTCCCCGCGGCAGAACTTCTTGAAGCCGCCGCCGGTGCCGGAGATCCCGACCGTCACCTTGTACTTGCCCTTGTGCGCCTTCTGGAACTCCTCGGCCACCGCCTCGGTCACCGGGAAGACCGTGCTCGATCCGTCGACCTTGACGACATCCGCGACCGCCGCCGGCGCCGCCGCCAGGCCGCCAAGCACCGCCGCGGCCGCCGCGCAAACCTTGAGTTGCTTCATGGAGACTCTCCTGGTGAAGGAACGGCACGCCTGAGCGTGACCGGGAGAGTCTAGGACCCCACTGTTGCAGTCTCATTACGGGTCCGCGGAGCGTGGTATTCCCCGCGCGCCGGAGCAGACTCAGTCAGGCCGCCGCCGCGGCCGCCTGCTCGACGCTCGCGGCGAGCTCCGCGGCGATCGCGACGACCTCGGTCTCGTCCTCGCCTTCGACCATCACCCGCAGGACGGGCTCGGTGCCGGACGCCCGCAGGAGCAGGCGACCGCGCTCGCCGAGACGCCGCTCGGCGGCGGCGCGGGCGTGCTCGATCGCCGGGTTGCGCTGCCAGTCGAAGCCGCGCCCGACGCGGACGTTGATGAGCTTCTGCGGGAAGAGCCGGAGCTTGCCGGCCAGATCCGCGAGGCTCTTCCCCTCCTCCCGGATCGCGGCCAGGACCTGCAGCGCCGAGACGATGCCGTCGCCGGTGGTGTGGCGGTCGAGACAGATGATGTGGCCGGAGTTCTCGCCGCCGAGATCCCACCCCCGCGCCTGCATCAGCTCCAGCACGTAGCGGTCGCCGACCTTGGCGCGGGTGAACCCGATGCCGAGCCCGCCGAGCGCGCGCTCGAGCGCGAGGTTGGTCATCAGCGTGCCGACGACGCCGGCGACCCGGCCCGCCTTGGCGCGCCGGCAGGCAATGACATACAGGAGCTGGTCGCCGTCGTAGGTCGCGCCCGACCCGTCGGCCATCAGCACCCGGTCGCCGTCGCCGTCCAGCGCGACCCCGACGTCGGCGCGATGCTGCCGCACCGCGGCCACGAGCGACCCGGGATGCGTCGCCCCGACCTGGTGGTTGATGTTGAACCCGTCCGGCTCGTCCGCGATCGCCACCACGTCCGCGCCGAGCTCGTGGAAGACGTGGGGCGCGACGTGGTAGGCCGCGCCGTGGGCGCAGTCGACGACGATCCGCAAGCCCCGCAGGTCGAGCGAGTTGGGATAGGTGCTCTTGCAGAACTCGATGTACCGGCCGGCCGCGTCGTCGACGCGGAAGGCCTTGCCGAGCTCGGCCGGGCCGCGGCACACGAGCGGGCGCTCGAGCGCGGCTTCGATGGCCTCCTCGACCGCGTCGGGGAGCTTCCCGCCGTCGGCGGAGAAGAACTTGATGCCGTTGTCCGGATACGGGTTGTGCGACGCGCTGATCACGATCCCGGCCGAGAGGCGCAGCGCGCGGGTGAGGTAGGCAACCGCGGGCGTCGGCATCGGCCCGCACAGCATCACGTCGACGCCGGCGGCGGCGAAGCCCGACTCCAGCGCGGCCTCGAGCATGTAACCCGAGATCCGCGTGTCCTTGCCGATCAGCACGTTCGGGCGCGCGTCGCCGGAGCGTCCGCGCGCCAGCACCTCGCCGGCCGCGAACCCGAGGCGCAGGACGAACTCGGGCGTGATCGGCGCCTCCCCAACGCGGCCGCGCACACCGTCGGTGCCGAAGTGCTTTCTGCTCAATCGCCTCCCCTCGCGCTCCGCGCTCGGGATTCGCCCTTGGGGCGGCCCGGCGGGCTCATGAGGCGCTTTCGACCGCCGCGAGGACGGCGAGCGCGTCTCGCGTCGCTGCCACGTCGTGGACCCGCACCATTCTAGCGCCGTGCTGCACCGCCAGGAGCGCCGCGGCGAGGCTGGCCGCGAGCCGATCCTCCGCCGGCCGGCCGGTGACGCGCCCGAGGCTCGACTTGCGCGACCAGCCGGCGAGCACGGGGAACCCGAGCGCGGCGATGTCGCCGAGGCGTGCCAGCAGCGCCAGGTTGTGGTCGACCGTCTTGCCGAACCCGAAGCCCGGATCCAGCACGATGCGTTCGCGTGCGATCCCCGCGGCCGCGCAGGCTGCCACGCGCGCCCCGAGAAAATCCCGCACTTCGGCGACGACGTCGGCGTACACGGGGTCCGCCTGCATCGTCCTCGGGCGCCCCTGCATGTGCATCAGACAGACGCCGGCCTCGGTCCGCGCGACGCTCTCGAGCGCCCCGGGCGACGCGAGCGCGGTGATGTCGTTGATCATCGCCGCGCCGTGCTCGAGGACCGCCCGCATCACTTCGGGCTTTGCGGTGTCGACCGAGATCGGGACCCCGACCTCGCGCAACCCGTCGAGCACCGGCAGCACGCGCCGGAGCTCCTCCTCCGCGGGGACGGGATCGGCGCCGGGCCGACTCGATTCGCCGCCGACATCGAGGAGATCCGCGCCCTCCTCGACCAGGCGGCGCGCGTGCTCGATCGCCGTCCGCGCCTCCGCGTGCCGGCCACCGTCGTAGAACGAGTCGGGGGTCACGTTCACGACCCCCATGATGAGCGGCCGGTCGAGCGACAAAGCAAAACGGCCGCACCGGAAGGTGCGGCCGTCGGGCGATGCGGCGTGAGCAGTCGGCGGTGAGGAGGCCAAGCCGAGCGTCGCTCGCTCCGTCGCCGCTCGCCGCGGTAACCCGTCAGGCCGCCGCGGCCGGCGCGGGTGCGCCGGGCGCATCGGTCTTCGGC
>JBOIFD010000236.1:0-10283 GCA_050741515.1 Burkholderiales bacterium | reverse complement strand
GAGGACCGCGATCTCGTGATGCGCAACCTCACGAACGTCGAAGGCATGTCGCTGGAGGCGCTGCGCGCCGGAATCCGCTGGGACTTCGAAACGTTCCCCGAATATCTCGCCATGCTGGAGCGCAACGGCCTGGGGTTGAACCTCGCTGCGTTCGCCGGCCATTCCTCGATCCGGACCTTCGTGATGCGCGACGACGCGGCACGTCGCGCCGCGACACCGGCCGAGGTCGAGGCGATGCACGGGCTTGTCGCCGAGGCGATGCGCGTCGGCGCGATCGGGTTCGCGACTTCGACCTCTCCGGCGCACAACGGCGACGGCGGGCTCCCGATGCCCTCGCGTCTCGCGGACGACGCCGAGTTGCTCGCGCTCACGGGGGCGGTCCGGAGCGCGGGGCTCTTCATGCTCACCAAGGGCGGCCACACCAAGGTGAGCTTCCTCGAGGAGATCGCAGCCCGGAACGGCCGGCCGGTGGTCGTCGCGGCGCTGCTCCACAGCGGCACCAACCCCGAGGCCGTGTTCCGCGACCTGGACGAGATCGGTGCGGCGAACGGGCGCGGCCGGCGCCTCGTGGGCGCGATCTCCTGCTGTCCGCTGACGATGGACTTCACGCTGGAGGCGCCGTATCCGTTCGAGGGCCTCGCGGCGTGGAAGCCGGCGCTCGGCCTGAAAGGCGAGGCGTTCAAGCGGGTGATCGGGGATCGCGGTTTCCGCGATGCCATCCGGGCGGAGCTCGCGCAGCCGGCGGTATTCCGCCTGTTCAGCGGCGAGTGGGACAAGGTCCATCTGGTCGAGGCCGCGTCCGCCGCGAACCGCACGCTGGAGAACCGGTCGTTTGCCGAGATCGGCCGCGAGCAGGGCAGGGACCCGCTCGACGCGCTGCTCGATCTCGCGCTGGCGGAGGACCTGGCGACCGTATTCGCGGCGCTGCTGCTCAACTCGGACGAGGAGGCGGTGGCACGGCTGATCCGCCATCCGCACAGCCTGGTGTCGCTGTCGGACGCCGGCGCGCACCTCACGTTCTTCAACGACGCCGGGTTCGGGCTGCATCTGCTCGGCCACTGGGTCCGGGAGCGGGGCGTGCTCTCGCTCGCGGAGGCGGTGAAGAAGCTGACGAGCGACGCCGCGCGCGTGTTCGGCATCCAGGAGCGCGGGCGGCTGGCGGTCGGCTGCGCCGCGGATCTGCTGCTCTTCGATCCGGCCGCGGTGAACCGTGGCCCGAAGCAACGGGTGTTCGACCTGCCGGCCGGCGCGCCGCGGCTCGTCACGCCGGGAATCGGCGTGCACGGGGTCTGGATCAACGGCGAGCGCGTGGCCGACGAACGCGGCGCAATCCCATCCGCCCCGCGCTCCGGCAGGCTGCTCCGCCAGTTCGCACCGTGAGGTCTCACCGCCCGGCTCAACCCGGGGCGTTCCTCCGCGCCGACCTGACCGTGGCGCCGATCGCCGCGAGCAGGTCCGAACCAGGCTTGACCGCGCTACCCACGATGGGTATTCTGCTACCCATTGTGGGTAGCAGAACCGCTCAGTCGGGCGCGTTGCCGTCCCTCTTCGGCAAGACGCGGCAGGCCCTGCTGGGGCTCCTCTTCGGCCGCGCGGACGAGGAGCACCTACAGGAGAGCCTGATCCAGCTCGCCGGTCTCGGACGGGGTTCGGTGCAGCGCGAGCTCGAGTTCCTCGCGCGCGCGGGCGTCGTGCGCCGAACGGTGCGCGGCCGGCAGGTGTACTTCCAGGCCAATCAGGACTGTCCGGTCTACGCCGAGCTGCGCGGCCTGGTGGTAAAGACCGCTGGAGTCGCCGACGCGCTACGGTTGGCGCTCGCGCCGCTCGCCGGTCGCATTCGCCTTGCGTTCATCTACGGCTCGGTCGCCAGGGGAACCGAGCGCCGGGGAAGTGACGTGGATGTGATGGTCATCGGCGAAGCGTCGTTCGAGGAAACCTCCGAAGCCCTGGCCCGGGCGCAAGAGGCGATTGGCCGCGAGGTCAATCCATCGGTCTACGCCCCAGCCGATTTTCGGGCGAAGGTCGGAGCCAAGCACCATTTTCTGCGCACCGTGCTGAAGAGCGAGAAGATCTTTCTGATCGGGGACGAGCATGAGCTTGGGCGATTGGCTAAGAAATAGCTGGCTCGTCGAGCACAAGACCAGCTTCGAGGAAATCGCTGCGCTGCTCGCAATCGTCGAGCGCGATCTCGCCAACGCCAAGGTGGCGGGCTTGTCGGAAGACTGGAGGCTCAATATCGCCTACAACGCGGCGCTCCAGGCTGCGACCGCGGCGCTGTCCGCAACGGGCTTTCGGGCCGCGCGGGAGCAGCATCACTTTCGGACCATCCAGAGCCTTGCGCTTACCATCGGCTGGCCGGCGCTCAAGGTCGATCGGTTCGACCGCTTTCGCAAGAAACGAAACATCATGGGCTATGAATCCGCCGGAGTGGTGTCCGAGCGGGAGGCGCGGGAAATGCACGAGCTCGCCACCACTTTGCGCGACGATGTTCTGGTGTGGCTGGGAAAGCAGTACCCGAAACTGTTGAAGCGCTGAGGCCTCGGTTCCCAGTCCTTGCGCTGTTGTCGATTGTGCAGCTGTCGCCACCGGCGATCAACGGCATCGTGTGGACGGCGATCCCGATCAGGTCGTAATTGTTTCCGGTGCGTGCGCCCGCGAAGTAGCCCGGCGGCCAAACGGCGCCGCGAAAAAAAGAAAGGGCCGGGGGGGAACCCGGCCCAAACGCTTGCCGCAGGGGAAAACTCAAGGCCCGCCACGCTTCGTCGCCGGCTCCCTGATGGGAGGGGGGGACACCGGCTACCTACGCCGCGCGCGAACCCGGCGCCACCATGCCACGCTGCGCAAGCGCTCGAACGCCCGTGTGACAATGGTTTTCGATCGCCCGGGGGTTTCGGCGGCCGAGCGAGGAAGAGTTCCGATCAGTTGACGGCGTGTAACAATCGCGTCGGGAACCCGTCAGCGCGATGGATCGCACCGAACGCTTCTACAAGATCCACCAGCTGCTCGCCGCGCGCGAGGCGGTGAGGATCAGCGAGTTCCTCGACGCGCTCGGCGTGTCGCGCGCGACGTTCAAGCGCGACCTCGAGTACATGCGCGACCGGCTCAACGCGCCGATCGAGTGGGACCGCGAGCGGCGCGGCTATCGGTTCGCGGGCGATGCGGTCGAGGCGAGCCGCTACCAGCTCCCGGGCCTGTGGTTCAACCCCTCCGAGATCCGGGCGCTCCTCACGATGCAGCATCTGCTCGCCGATCTGCAGCCCGGTCTGCTCGAGCCGCACGTGAAGCCCTTGCTCGCGCGGCTGCGCGCGCTCCTCGGGAGCGGCGAGCATTCGGCGGAGGAGGTCGAGCGCCGGATCCGGATCATCCATCTTGGTGCGCGCCGCCTCGCGCTGCCGCAGTTCGAGCTGGTCGCCAGCGCGGTCCTCGACCGGCGGCGGCTGCACATCGTCTACGTGAGCCGCAGCTCGAACGAGCGCACCGAGCGCGACATCAGCCCGCAGCGGCTGGTGCACTACCGCGAGAACTGGTACTGCGACGCCTGGTGCCACCTCCGGCAGGACGTACGCAGCTTCGCGGTCGACGCCATCCAGTCCGCGCAGCTCCTCGACCAGAAGGCTAAGACCGTTCCGGATCGCGAGCTCGACGAGGTGCTGGCGGCCGGCTACGGCATCTTCTCCGGGCGCAAGACCGTGTGGGCGAAGCTGCGCTTCACGCCCGAGCGGGCGCGCTGGGTGTCGGCCGAGCAGTGGCATCCGCAGCAGAAGGGGCGGTTCGAGCGCGACGGCAGCTACCTGCTCGAGCTGCCGTTCTCGGACCACCGCGAGCTCGCGATGGACATCCTGCGGCACGGGCCGCACGTCGAGGTGCTGGAGCCGGCCAGCCTGCGCGAGGCGGTGAAGGCGCAGCTGGCGGCGGCGCTGGCGCGGTACGGGAGAGCTAGCTGAAGAGCTGCCTGAGATCGATCGCGAACGAGGTCGCCTGCCGGCGACCCTCGGCGCCGTAGATCTCGATCTGTCGCGACCGCGGGAAAACGAGCCATGCCTCGGTCGCGCCTGCACCCACGTAAGCCGCGGCTTTCTCCCGCAGTTTGGGCCGGGCGTCGCTGGGCGAAGCGATCTCGACGCACAGCTCAGGCGCGCCGCCGAGCGGCGCCTCCTCGGGATGCGCCGCCAGGAACGCGCTCGAGCACCACGCGACGTCCGGCACGCGCACGCCGAGATCGGTGGCCACCCCGACCTCGACCATCGTTCGCCCGCCGAGCGCGTCGTCGAGCACTTTGACGATGCGGGCCGCGAGCAGACCGTGGGTCTTGCCGACCGGGCTCATGAGGATCTCGCCCCACTCCGTCAGCTCGATCTTCGCGGCGAGGTCTTCGAAGGTGGGGTCCGCGCACAGCGCCCGCCAACGCGTCGCGAGCTGGTCGCGATCGAGCGGCGCTTCGATGGTTTCCGGGGCAGCGGACATGGGCATGTTTCTCCGGCCGGCATCAGCCTCGACTGCGGGCGATGCACGGGCAGCGCGTGGGAAAAGTCTACCATCGGCGGGTCCTGACATTGCGAATTTTCCCGGTCCGCAGGCTCGCGCGATGAGCCACTGCCCCCCGCATACTGCCCACGCGATCAACGAGGCTTACGAGGCAGCATGCACGGCACGACCGTCGAGGAGCTTTGGCCCGCCCGTCCACCGCGGCGAACGTTCCCGCAACCCACCGGCACGCGCGCTGCGCGCCGGCGCCTCACTCGCGCGGCGTTGCGCCGCTCGGTGCGCGCACCCGCTATAGCGAGGGCACGGTGAACGCGCCCCGGAAGCCGGACACCTCGACTGCGGGCGATCGTGCCGTCGCGATCGCAAGCATCCTCGCCGTCCTGCTGGTGGCGTTCTTCGGCGGCGCGCCCGCGCCGGTCCCGTCCCCGGGCGCCGTTCAGACCGCGCACCGTTGAACCACGCCGACCTCTTCGCATCGGCTGACCTATCATCCGCGGCGATGTCGGCCGCGCCGCCCGAGCTCGCCCGGGACGAGCTCTTCGCCCGCCTCGCCGCCGGGCACGCGGCTGGGATCACCGTCGTCACGCCGAACCGCCGGCTCGCGCAGCACCTGGCCGCCGAGTACGACCGCGGGCAGATCGCGGCGGACCGAAACGTCTGGGACACGGCGGACGTCCTGCCGTACACGGCGTTCGTCGAGCGGCTCTACGACGACGCGCTCCATGCCGAGCTCGCCGCCGGCCTGCCGCTGCTCCTTGCGCCCGAGCAGGAGCAGAGCCTGTGGGAGGAGATCGTGGCCGGCTCCGAAAGCGGCGGCGCGCTCCTCGCCGTGGCGGAGACCGCCGCGCTCGCACGCGAGGCCTGGGCGCTCGCGCACGCCTGGCATCTCCTTCAGGCGCTCGCCAGCGCTCCCCTCGACGAGGACGCCGCCGCGTTCTCCAGGTGGGCGCGAGCCTACGCCGAGCGGACCGACCTGGGGCGCCTGACCGACCGGGCGCGGCTGCCCGACGTCGTGAGGAGCGCGCTGGAGTCAGTGAAGAAGCCGAAGCTGCTCGTGGCCTACGGCTTCGACATCGTGACTCCGCAACAGCGAACGCTCCTGGACGCGCTCGCCGCGAGCGGCGTGGAGCTCGCGTCCTGCCGGACGCCGCGCCGCGAGTCGCAGGCCGTGCGGGTCGTGGCCGACGATGCGCGCGACGAGATCCGCCGCGCCGCGCACTGGGCCCGGGCGCGTCTGGAAGCGGACGGCGAGGCGCGCATCGCGATCGTCGTGCCCGATCTCGCCGCGCGCAAGAACGCCCTGCGCCGCACGCTTGCGCAGGCGATGGACCCGGGGGGCGCTGCGGAGCTGCTGCCGTTCAACGTCTCCCTCGGCGATCCGCTCGCAAGCACTCCGCTCGTCGCGCACGCGCTCGCCGCGCTCGAGCTCGGGGGCCGCGAGGTCGACTTCGAACGGGCGAGCCTCGTGATCCGCTCGCCGTTCATCGCGCGCGCCGAATCGGAGCTTGCGCTCCGGGCGCGCTGCGACGCCAAGCTGCGCCGGCGGGCGGAGCCGCAGGTAACGCTCGATCGGCTGCTCCGGCTGACCGTCGACGCGCCGGCGCTCGCGAGCGTCCTCGCGGCGTACGCCGGATTCAGGAAGAGCCGGCTGTTCGGCATTCAGCCGCCGGGCGACTGGGCGCGGGCGTTCAGCGACGCGTTGACGGTCCTCGGGTTTCCCGGCGAGCGCGGACTCGACTCGGCCGAGTACCAGACCCTGAAGAAGTGGCACGAGGTCCTGGCGCGATTCGCCAGCCTCGATCGCGTCGTGGCGAGGATGGGTTTTGCGGCAGCGCTCGGGCGGCTGCGGCGGCTGGCGGCGGACACGATCTTCCAGCCCGAAACGCCCGCCGTTCCGATCCAGGTCCTGGGCGTCCTGGAAGCCGCGGGCACGGTGTCCGATCACCTGTGGGTCATGGGTCTGTCGGACGAGGCCTGGCCGATGCAGCCGCGCGCCAACCCTTTCATTCCCCTCCGGCTTCAGCAGCGCGCGGAAGTGCCCAATGCCTCGCCGGTGTCGGCGCTGGCGCTCGCGCAGCGGCTCACCGACGAGTGGCTTTCGGGCGCGGCCGAAGTCGTGCTGTCGCACCCGCGGCGCGACGGGGATCGCGGGCTCGCGGCGAGTGCGCTCATCGCGCACGTGGCCGCGGGCAAGCCGGACGCGCCCGAGTACGCGACTTGGCGCGATGCGATCCATCGCGGCGCAAGGGTCGAGCGCTTCACGGACGCGCGGGCACCGGCGTTCGCTTCGGATCAGCCGACGCGCGGCGGCGCGTCGCTCCTCAAGAACCAGGCGGCGTGTCCGTTCCGGGCGTTCGCCCGGCACCGCCTCGGGGCCGAAGGAATCGAGTCGCCGCACACCGGGCTGGACGCGCGCGAGCGAGGCACGCTCGTGCACCGCATGCTCGCCGCGGTCTGGAGCGAGCTCGGGACGCGGCGCGCGCTGGTCGCGCTGACGGAAGCCGAGCTGGAGGTGCGGCTCGCCAGGGCCGCGGACGAGGCGATCGCCAGTGAGCGGCGCCGGCGTCCCGCCACGCTCTCCGGCCGCTTCGCCGACATCGAGCGGGCCCGGCTCGTGCGACTGGCGAATGCGTGGCTGGATCACGAGCGCGCCCGGGACGACTTCACCGTGCTCCGGGTCGAGGACCGGCGGACCGTCCGCGTCGGGCCGCTCGCGCTCGACCTGCGCCTCGATCGCGTCGATGAGATCGACGGCGGGGCGCGCATCGTGATCGACTACAAGACCGGACAGACGTCGCTCGCTTCCATCGTCCAGCCGCGACCCGACGAACCGCAGCTTCCGCTGTACGTCGTCGGGGCCGAGCCGGACGCGAGCGCGGCGGCGTTCGCGCAGGTGTCGGCCGACGGCATGAAGTTCGTCGGCCTCGCGCGCGAAGAAGGTGTCCTGCCGGGCGTCAAGACCCCCGGCGAAACCGGTGCCGAGCCAAGCTGGGCCGAGCAGGTGGCCTTCTGGCGCGCCCAGCTCGGCGAGCTCGCCGGCGAGTTCGCCTCCGGCCATGCCGCGGTCGACCCCAAACGCCGGCCGCAGACCTGCCGCGAATGCGACCTCCAGCCCTTGTGCCGCATCCACGATCGCGGCGCGTGGGAACCGGGCGAGGACTGAATGACGGCGAGCGCCAGCCCCGATCTGGCGGAGCGCAACCGCGCGCTCGACCCTTCGCGCTCGTTCATCGTCCAGGCACCGGCGGGGTCGGGCAAGACGGAACTGCTGATCCAGCGCTACCTCGCGCTGCTCGCGACCGTGGCTGCGCCCGAGGAGATCGTCGCCATCACGTTCACGCGGAAGGCGGCCGGGGAGATGCGCCAGAGAGTGCTCGCTGCGCTCGCCGGCGCGTCGCGGCCGGAAAGCCCGTTCGCCGGCGCCCACGAGGCGCGAACGCTCGAGCTCGCCCGCGCGGCGCTCGCGCGCGACGGCGAGCGCGGCTGGTACCTGGCCCGGAATCCCAACCGCATCCGCGTCCAGACGATCGACGCGCTCTGCGCCTCGCTGACGCGCCAGATGCCGCTGCTCTCCCGCTTCGGCGCCGCCCCCGAGATCGTCGAGCGTGCGGAGTCCCTGTATCGCGAGGCAGCGCGCGGGGCGATCGCGCTCGTCGAGTCGGAGCAGGAGGTCGCCACGAGCGTCGCGCGCCTGCTCGTGCATCTCGACAACGACGTCGCGCGGCTCGAGGCGCTGCTCGCCGACATGCTCGCGCGGCGCGATCACTGGATCCGGCACGGCGGGAAGCTCGATCGCGCCGCGCTGGAGGCGGCGCTCGCCAACGTCCGCGACGAGGCGTTGCAGCGTGCGCGGAGCCGCC
Organism: Burkholderiales bacterium; assembly: GCA_050741515.1. Taxonomy (GTDB): domain Bacteria; phylum Pseudomonadota; class Gammaproteobacteria; order Burkholderiales; family SG8-39; genus DATEDA01. Next base: position 1,938 of record JBOIFD010000236.1, on the reverse strand, counting down.
TCACGCGCGCCGAGCGCGCCGAGCTCGCGGCCTTCGCCGGTTACGCGTTCGCGAACCTCGGGCGCGCGCCGTTCGGCGACGATCTGGAATCGTGGGCGGCGCTCGCGGATCTGCTGCTCGTCCAGAAGGGCACCTGGCGCGCGCGTCTGGGGCCGAAGGAAGGCATTCCCGCCGGCACCGCGGGCGAGTCCCGGAAAGCCCGGCTTGCCGCGCTCGCGCTCGGCGACGAGCTCCGCGAGTCGCTCGCCGGGATTCGCCGGCTGCCGCCGGCCCGGTACAGCGACGCGCAGTGGGAAGCGCTGGCCGCCATCGCCACCCTGCTGAAGCATGCGCTCGCCCAGCTCCGGGTCGTATTCGGGCTGCGCAACCAGGTCGACTTCGCGGCGCTCGGACAGGGCGCGGTGCAGGCGCTGGGCGACGACGACGCGCCGACCGATCTCGCGCTCGCGCTCGACTACCGCATCCGGCACCTCCTGGTCGACGAGTTCCAGGACACGTCGATCTCGCAGTACGCGCTGATCGCGAAGCTCACCGCCGGGTGGGAACCGGGGGACGGGCGCACGCTGTTCGCGGTCGGCGATCCGATGCAGTCGATCTATCGCTTTCGGGAGGCCGAGGTCGGCGAGTTTCTCCGTACCTGGGACAGCCGGCGAGTCGGCGGCGTGCAGCTCGAGCGCGTGAGCCTCAGCGCCAACTTCCGCTCGCAGGCCGGGATCGCGGCCTGGGTCAACGCCGCCTTCGGGCGCGTGATGCCGGCGCACGGGGACATTGCCGCCGGCGCGGTGCCGTACGCCGCCACCGTTCCGGTGCGCCCCGCGCTCCCGGAGGCGGCGGTGTCGGTCCACCCGTTCTTCGACCGCGATGCGGACGGCGAGGCGGCGACGGTCGTCGATCTCACCGCGCGCGTGAGGGAGAGCGAGCCCGAGGCCACCATCGCCATCCTGGTGCGCAACCGGAGCCATCTGAACGAGATCGTGCCGCGGCTCCGGGCGAAGGGCCTGCGGTTCCGGGCGATCGAGATCGAGGCGCTCGGCGACCGGCCGGTGGTGCAGGACCTGCTTGCACTCACGCGGGCGCTGGCGCATCCGGCGGATCGCGTGGCCTGGCTGGCGGTCTTGCGCGCACCGTGGTGCGGCTTGACGCTCGCCGACCTCGCCGCGCTCGCGGAGGGTCGCGCCGAGACCGTGTGGGAGCTGATCACCGACGGCGGTGTCGCCGGCCTCACTCCGGACGGTGCCGCGCGGGTCACCCGCGTGCGCGACGTGCTGGCCGTCGCGCTCGCGGATCGTTTCCGGGGGCGCCTGCGCGACCGGGTCGAGGCGATCTGGCTCGCCCTCGGCGGTCCGGCATGCGTGGCGGACGCGACCGACCTCGAGGACGCCGACGCCTACCTCGATGCGCTCGACGCGGCGGAGGAGGCCGGCGCGCTTCCGGATCTCGCGGCGTTCGAGCGGCGGCTCGGGGAGCTCTGGGCGCTTCCCGACGTGCGCGCGGACGAGCGCGACGTGCAGCTCATGACGATCCACAAGGCGAAAGGCCTGCAGTTCGACCACGTGATCGTTCCGGGCCTCGGGGGCCGGGCGCGCGACGACGCGAAGCGCCTGTTCCTCTGGACGGAGCGCCCGTCGGCCGCGCGCGGCGGCGAGGCGGAGCTGCTGGTGGCGCCGATCGAGGAGACCGGCGCCGAGACCGACGCGACCTATGCCTGGCTGAGGAGGCTGGACGCCGAGCGCGGCCGGCACGAAAGCGCGCGCCTCCTCTACGTGGCGGTCACGCGCGCCCGCCAACGCGTGCATCTGCTTGGCGACGTGTCCCGCGACGACCGAAGCGGCACGCCGAAACCGCCGCCGGCGGGCACCTTGCTTGCCACGCTCTGGCCGGTCGTCGGCGAGCCCTTCCGGGACGCGGCGGCGACCGCGACGCTGCCCGCCGCCGCCG
>JBOIFD010000235.1:0-6954 GCA_050741515.1 Burkholderiales bacterium | reverse complement strand
GGCTCGAAGTCGGACGGCAGGAACCGTTCCAGCGCCATGCCATAGAGGGCGCTCGAGCCGCCCGCTCCGCAGCCGACGAAGGGCACGAACGCGACCGCACGGCGGTTGGTGGCGTCGGTGAGCTCGTCGGGGAATCGTCCGGAACGGAGCAGGAGCTCGGCATCGTATCGCGTCGGCGGCCGCGCCCCAGGGAGCAGCAGCTCCGGATAGTCGCCGACGATCGCCGTTCCGGCGGGCAGCGACCCCAAGCCACGCTCGCAAAACAGGACCCGCCTTCCCGCTTGCGCGAGCGCGTAGCCGAGCGCTGCGCCCCCGACGCCGGTGCCGACGACGACGACGTCCCAGACCTCGCCGGCAGCGTCGGCAGCCGTGACGGCGTTCACGTGCGTGCCACTTCTGCGAGTGCCGAAGCGAAGGCGGTCGAGGCCGGGAGCACCCGGATTCTCCGCTGAATCTCTTCCGCCCTCCGGACCATCCCGATGTCTTCCAGGGCCTGCCGCACCGCGACCCGAATCTCGTCCGCCGTTGCAGAGCTCGATCGGAGGAGCGTGCCGCACCCGGCATCCTCCACCGCCGCCATGTTCAGGAACTGATCCATGTTGGTCGCGAGACCCACGACGGGCCTGCCCTCGGCGAGCGCCTGGTAGCAGGCCGGGCTGCCGCCGTTGCAGACGACGACGCGTGCGACGCGCGCTACCTCGTCTCCGGGCAGATACTCGGCCACGTGGCTGTTCCGCGTCGGCCCAAGGGTTGACGCACGCTCTGCCGTCGCAGCCACCACGGCGACGGGCAACGCTTCCAGCGCGTCCAGGACGCGCTGGAGCACGTCGGGAGGCCCGGAGTTCCCCAGCGTGACGTAGACGACCGGGGTCTCGTGCGCTCGCCCCGCAACGCCTTCCCACCACGCAGGTAGAGCGACGCGCGGCGACCAGGGCACGGGGCCGATGAACCGATGCGTCGGGGGAAGTGGGCCGGCGGAAATGATCTCGGGGATGTCCGCGTAGCAGGTGAGATCGCCGTCGACGAGTGCATACCGGAAGTCGAGCGGCAGCGGACCCTGTCCGTGCTCCCGCCGGATGCGATTCGGCGGTATCGCATGCACCGCGTACCCGAGGCGGCGGGTGGCGTCGAACAGCCATTGGCCCAGCCGGACGCCGGTGATCCGCACGTGATCGAGCTCCGGCACGACGTACCGAATCCTGGAGTACGGGCTCCAGTAGGCGTTCGTGAGGTTGATGTACGGTACCCGCACGAGCCGCGCGCTCGTCGCGAGGGAGATCCTGAAATCGCCGACCACCATGTCGGGCGCGACCGCTTCGATGAGCCGCAGATCGTCTGCGACGTACCGCGCGAGCGTGCCGGTGCTGAAGATCGGCGTTCCGCGCGAGATGGCGCGGTAGAAGGTCGCCGCCGGCATGCTTTCGATCGCGTGGACCCGGAACGGAAGCCGCCCGACGGTCGCATTGAAGCGGGGATCGGTCGCAAGCGCGACTTCGTTCTGCGCCGCATCCAGCGACCCCGCGAGCGATACGAGGCGTACGACGTGGGCGAGCGTGACCGCTTCCGCGACGAAGAGGACCTTGCGCCGCGCGCTCAAGCTGAGTACTTGCCCGGGGCGACGACGTTGCGAGGATCGACCGCGCGCTTGAGCGACCGAACGAGCGCGACGAAGTCGGGCGCGGTGTGGGCGAGCTTGTGCATCCCGCCGACGCCGATGCGGTACTGCTGATATCCCGACCGCGTGGTGGCCTCGGCGAGCTCGTCGTATAGCCGTTTCGCGCGCTCGGTCTGACCGGCGTCCTGCTTGAGGAAGAAGATCGACGTGAGGACGATCATCGACCTGGCGTTCTGCACCAGGAGCGCGGCGTAGAAGTCGAACTCGTGCTTCTCGAACAGCGGCCGGCAGATGGCGAGGACGTTCGCGACGTGGGCGCCGGTCATCGGCGCGATCGGCGCGAACCAGACGAGCCCGCAGTCGTCCCGGTCGGGGTCGGCCCGCTCGGGCTTTGGCGCCGCGGACTTGAAGTAGGCGTGTCGCACGAAGTAGTCGCTCGGAATGCCCTGGAGCACCGAGTGGATGTGCGGCGCGGCTTCGAGCATCTCGAGCGACTTCCCGACGACGGTGCCGACCGCCCAGGTGATGGGCCCGCGCAGCGCCGGCCGCCGCGCCAGGCGGCTCGCGACCCCCGCGAAGCAGGCCGTCGCGTCGCCCATGAAGAGCAGCCGGCCCATGCCGCCCAGCCTGGCCCGGACTTCGCGCTTCACGCCTCGCATGAAAGCGCTTGTCCCCTGGATGCTGCCGGCGACGCTCCATGCCGGCACGCGGTAGCGCGCCCGAAGCCCCGCGAGTGCGTCGGGCGGAAGGCGCGAGTGCTTCGCCAGGAGGTGGGCCGGATACTGCGACAGGACCGAGAGCGTGACGATGTCGTTCACGATGTGGCTCGCGGTCTGGAGGATGTTTCTCAGTCCCAGGTCGCGCACTGCATCGACGAGGCGCGGCAGGTTCGCGTCGTCTTCGAGGTCGAGGGTAAACGAGGTGAAGGCTTCCGGCCGTGGCATCAGCCAGACGCCGGCCTTGGTGACGACGCCGAGGCCGGATTGGCTGAAGAGGCCCTCGAGGTAGGGCCCCACGCCCCACTTGTGCGTGTGCCAGGTGTGGCAGCCCTCGGGGCCGCCGCCGGTGCGGACGATCTCGCCGGTCGGCAAGACGACTTCGAGGCCGCAGAGCGTGCCGAAGTGGTCCGCGTAGTGGGTCACGCCGAGCCCGCGGTCGAGCGCGTTCCCGATGACGCTTCCGTCCGGCGGACCGTCGGTGGAATCGGACCACAAGGTCGGATGGTGGGCGTCGAGATGACCGCGGAGCTGGCGATAGCTGACGCCCGGCTCGATCACCGCGTAGGCGAGCTCTTCGTTGACCTCCAGCACGCGATTGAGGCGATCGAGCTTCAGCAGCACCGTGCCCTCGAGCACCGGCGTGGCGGAACCGTACCCCCAATTCCTCCCCGCCGAGGAGGGCCAAATCGGGATCTCGAACCGGTTCGCGATACGGACGACTTCCGCAACCTCTTCCGCGGTGCCGGGCCGAACGATCGCGGCGACGCGCTTCGGGTCCGGAATCGTCGCTTTGGCGACACGATCGAGCTCGCTCGCGTCGGTCGAGACGTGCGCGTCGCCGACGATGCGGCCCATCGCCTCGAGCGCCTGTCGAAACGCTTCGGCGTCGAGCACGACGCGGCGGTTATCCCAGTCGAGTGTCGCCAATCGTTCGCTCGTCTCGCCCGTAGATTCGCCCGCCCTAAGATGGCATACTTCAAACGGGTCGATCAACCACCCGAGCGATGCGACGCTGCAAGTGCTGCCTCATTCCCGAAAGCGTGCCGGGTAGCGACCTCGACACCGAGGACGTCTGCTCGTTCTGCCGCGCGTACCGTCCGGCGGACGAGTCGCAGGCCGGGGCGCTGCGGCGTACGCGCCAGGCCGACCTGGAGAGCGCGCTCGAGGCGGCGCGCAACCGCGGGCCCTACGATGCGCTGGTATGTCTCAGCGGCGGCAAGGACAGTCTCTACCTGCTTCATCGCCTCAAAGTCGACTATCGCCTCAACGTTCTCGCGTTCACGACCGACGCGAACATCCCGGACGTCGCGTGGTCGAGCATCCGGCTCGCGGTCGCGAAGCTCGGCGTCGATCACCTCGTCTACCGCCCGTCGGCCGAATTCTACCGGAAGCTCTTCCGCTATCTGTTGCGGAACCAGGAGGCGCGCGGCGCGGTGTACACGGTTTCCTACGTGTACGCACCGCTCTTCGAAGGTGACGCGCTGGCGGTGGCCACCGCGCGCGGAATCCCGCTCGTGCTCGCAGGCTACTCGCCCGGACAGCCCGAGCCCGAGCGGATGGAGTACGAGATCTCGCGCAAGCTGATCTGCGAGACCGACTGGACGCCGCCGGGGCTGTGGGAGTCCGGGGAGTTCTCCCCGGGCGAGCTCGCGCGATTCTGGAACCCGCGGCGACTGCCGTCCGGGACGAAGATCCCGCGTTACCTGGCGCCGTTTCACGCCTGGGACTACGACCAGGAGCAGGTCATGCGGCTCGTCCACGAGCTCGGTCTGGTGGCGCGCCGCGCGCACGCGAGCCCGGTCTACAGCAACTACCCCATCAACTGGCTGCTGATGTACTCGGACATCCGCCACTTCGGATACAACCCCTATGCGCCGGAGTTCTCGGCGCTGATCCGGGCCGGCAAGGCGAACCGGCTCTACTGGAGGTTCATGGCGCCGCTCGTCGACTTCATGATCCGGCGAAGGGTCCTGCTGGGCCGGGACGTCACGCGGCAGATGCAATGGCTCGGGCTCGCCGCGGAGGACCTGCAGATCACCCGTCCGCGCGGGACCTACGACCCGAAGATGGCGTAAAGCGGGACATGCGCGAGGCAACTCCGGTCGACGCGCCCACCATCCCCGATCTGCTGCGCGCCCGCGCGGCGCAGACTCCCGACGGGCTGGCGTTCGTCGTCGAGGATTCGGCGGGGCCAGAGCGCCGTTTGACCTGGGGTCAGTTCGCGGCGAGCGTCGAACGCCTCGCCGCATCGCTGCGTGAGCTTAGGCTCGCGCCGGGGGAGCGGGTGGGGATCCTCGCCCCGACCAGCGTCGAGTGGGAGCTCGCGCAGCTGGCGTCGCTTGCGTGCGGCGCCGTCGTCGCAGGCATCGACCCGAACTATCTGGACGCGGAGTTGAACGAGGTCGTCGGGCAACTCGGTCTTTCAGGACTGTTCGTCGGCGAGCCGGCGATGCTGGCGAGGCTTGCATCCCAGCATCGCAAAGCGCTCAGGATCACGGTGAGCTTCGGCTCGAGAGAGCCGGAACTCGCGCCGACTCTCAAGCTCGATGAGCTGCTCGATGACGCACCCGTTCCCGCGGTCTCGCGCGGCCTCGCCGCGCCCGGCGACGATGCCGTCCTTACGCTGTCTTCGGGAACGACGGGAAAGCCGAAGCCGATCGTCTACACTCACGCGCAGGTGCTCATGGCGGTGCGCGCGATCGTGGGAGCGTTCCCCGACGTCGGCGCAGGTAGCCGTCTGCTGTGCTGGTTGCCCCTCGCGAACCTGTTCCAGCGCATGATCGACTTCTGCGCGATCGCCGGCGGTGCCACGAGCTACGTGATCGCCGAGCCGCGCGAAGTGATGACCCATCTTTCCGCGGCCCGGCCGCAACTCTTCATTGGCGTGCCGAGGTTCTTCGAGCGCGTCCATGCGGGCCTGAGCACCCGGATGGAAAGTGCGCCCTGGCCGATCCCGGCGCTCGTCCGTTGGGCGATCGACCAGGGGCGACAGCGCGCCCGAGCCGACGAGGCAGGAGAGAAGCCCGGGGCCCTCGGCAGGGCTCGCTTTTGGCTCGCGGAGCAACTGGCGCTCCGGCGGCTGCGCTCGATCTTCGGGGGCGAGATCCGCTATCTCGTGAGCGGGTCCGCCCCGATGCCGGGGTGGCTGCTCGAGTGGTTCGACGCGCTCGGGCTCCCCGTCTATGAAGCGTACGGCGTGAGCGAGAACGTCGTCCCGGTCGCGATGAACCGGCCCGGCGCCAGGCGATCGGGAACGGTCGGAAAGCCGATGCCGGGGAACGAGGTGAAGCTCGGCGCGGACGGCGAGGTGATGGTTCGGGGCCCGGGAGTGTTCCGTGGATACCTCGACGCCGGGTCGCCGCTGCCCGGCGCCGACGGGTTCTGGGCGACCGGCGATCTCGGCGAGCTCACGCCGGAAGGGTACCTGCGCCTGACGGGCCGCAAGTCGGATGCGTTCAAGACCTCCGGCGGCCGGTGGATCGTTCCCGCGAACGTCGAAGCCATGCTGCGGCGCCTGCCGTATGTCGAACACGCCGTGCTGCTCGGCGGTCCCGACGGCGCTCCGGTCGCGATTCTCAACGTCGACAGAGACCGGTTCCGTAGGCACGCACCTGGATCGACCGGGGGCGCCTCGCACTCTCCTGAGCTCGGCGGTGAGGACCGTGCTCGCATGGCGCGGGATGCCGCCGAATGCCTCGCCAGCCTGCCCGGCTACACACAGCCCGTCGGGTTGCTCGTCGTCACGGAGCCGTTCTCGATCGCGGGCGGGGAACTGACGACCAACCTGAAGTTGCGCCGAACCCTGATCGCCGAGAAGTTCAGAACCCAAGTCGAGCGGCTTCGCGGAGCCGCGCCGGGACCGTCCTTGAGTGCGAACGGAACTGCGATTCCCGCGGTCGGAGTGTCGTGAGCACTTACTTCCTGACCGGCGGGACCGGCGTAGTCGGGGGAGCAATAGCCCAGCGCTTGCTCGCCGACAGTCCCGGGAACCGCATCAGGCTGCTCATCCGGGCGGGGTCGGACACGGAGGTCACCGGGCGGCTAGAGGAGCTGGTGAGCTCCTGGGCACTCGAAGCGTCCGCCCGGGCGCGAATCGACGCGGTCCGCGGTGACACGACCCTGCCCCGCTTGGGCCTCGAGGGGGACGTCTACGCCCGCCTCGCTTCCGAGTGTACCCACCTCGTCCACTGCGCGGCCATCGTCCGCATGAACCTCGCCATCGACGAGGCCCGGGAGTCCGCGGTCGGCGCCGCGAGAAACCTGGTCGACCTCGCGCGCGCGTGCCGCACGACCGGGCGCCTCGAGAAGGTGGAAGTCCTAAGCACGGTCGGCGTCGGCGGCCGCCGACCGGACCCGCTGCCGGAACGCTGGATCACCGAGCGCCGCGAGTTCCACAACACCTACGAACAGGCGAAAGCGGAGGCCGAGGACTACCTTCGCAGCGAGCTCGAGCCGGGATTCCCGATGACGGTGCACCGGCCGAGCATGGTCGTCGGCGATTCGAGGTCCGGGCGGATCGCGCGGTTCCAGATCTTCTATCACCTTGCCGAGTTCCTCAGCGGGCGGCGGACGTTTGGCGTGTTTCCGCGGCTCGGCGGGAACCGCCTCGATGTCGTGCCG
>JBOIFD010000234.1:0-3167 GCA_050741515.1 Burkholderiales bacterium | reverse complement strand
GCCGAAGCTCGTCGCCGCGCCGGTCATGGAGATGTGGAAGTCGGCCAATCTGTCGTTCTCGCTCTGCCCGCTGCTCACCGGCGGCGCGATCGAGGCGCTGCTCCTGGTCGGCACCAACGCCCAGCAGGCGGCCTATCTGCCGAAGATGGTCGAGGGCACCTGGACCGGCACCATGAACCTCACCGAGCCCCAGGCCGGCTCCGATCTCGCGCTCGTCAAGACGCGGGCGGTCCCGGAAGGCGACCACTACCGGATCTTCGGGCAGAAGATCTTGATCACCTACGGCGAGCACGACCTGGCGGAGAACATCGTTCACCTCGTGCTCGCGCGCACGCCCGACGCGCCGGAGGGCGTGAAGGGCATCTCGCTCTTCATCGTGCCGAAGTTTCTGGTGAACCCCGAGGGCGCGCTCGGGAAGCGCAACGACGTGCGCTGCGTCTCCATCGAGCACAAGCTCGGGATCCACGCGAGCCCGACCGCGGTGCTCGCCTACGGCGACAAGGACGGCGCGATCGGCCAGCTCGTGGGCGAGGAGAATCGCGGCCTCGAGTACATGTTCATCATGATGAACGCCGCGCGGTTTGCGGTGGGCATGGAGGGTGTGGCGCTCTGCGAGCGGGCGTACCAGAAGGCGGTCGCGTACGCGAAGGAGCGCATCCAGAGCCGCGAGCTCGGGGGCAGCGGCTCGAAGCCCGTGCCGATCATCCACCACCCCGACGTGCGCCGGATGCTGATGAGCATGAAGGCGTACGCCGAGGCGACCCGGGCGCTCGCCTACGTGGTCGCGGCCGCGCTGGACAAGGCGCACGCGCATCCCGACAAGGACGAGCGCGCGCGCAACCAGCGGCTGGTCGACTTCCTGATCCCGGTCGTCAAGGGCTGGTCGACGGAGACGGCGATCGAGGTCGCCTCCACCGGCATCCAGGTGCACGGCGGGATGGGCTTCATCGAGGAGACGGGCGCGGCGCAGTACCTGCGCGACGCGCGGATCACGACGATCTACGAGGGCACCACCGGCATCCAGGCGAACGACCTCGTCGGTCGCAAGATCGCCCGCGAGTCGGGGCTGACGGCCAGGGAGGTGCTCGAGACGATCGAGGCGCTCGACGCCGAGCTCGCGAAAGCCCCGGGCGACGATTTCAAGGCGATCCGATCGCGGCTCGCCGCCGGCGCGGTCGCGATGGGCGAGTGCGTCGACTGGATCGTCGCGCGCTACGGCCAGGACGTGAAGGCGGTCCACGCCGGCGCGGTGCCGTTCCTCAAGCTGAGCGGGATCGTCTGCGGGGGATGGCAGATGGCGCGGGCCGCCCTGGCGGCGCAGGCGAAGCTGGGGAAAGGCGCGGGCGACGCGGGATTCCTCAAGGCGAAGGTCGCGACCGCCCGCTTCTTCGCCGACCACATCCTGTCGCAGGCGCCCGGGTTGCGCGACGCGGTGGTGCAGGGCGCACCCGGCGTGCTGGCGCTCGCCGAAGAGCAGTTCTAGTCAGTATTAGAAGTTATAAAACAGTATATTAAGTAATAAACCTCGCGTTTTAGATGAGGACTGTGACCACCTTCCGGGGCGGTCACATGTTGGGATAGTTCGGCCCACCCCCGCCCTGCGGCACCACCCAGTTGATGTTCTGGGTCGGGTCCTTGATGTCACAGGCCTTGCAGTGGACGCAGTTCGGGGCGTTGATCTGCAGCCGCAGGTTCGCGCCATCCGCGTCGCGGACGATCTCGTACACCCCCGCCGGACAGTAGCGGCTCTCGGGCGAATCGAACTCCGCGAGGTTCACGGTGATCGCGACCTTCGGGTCCTTGAGCTGCAGATGGGCGGGCTGGTTCTCCTCGTGGTTGGTGTTCGAGACGAACACCGAGGAGAGCCGGTCGAAGGTGAGCTTGCCGTCGGGTTTCGGATACTCGATCGGGCGGAAGCCCGACGCGGGCTCGAGCGCGGTGTGGTCGGCGTGGTTGCGCAACGTCCACGGCGCCTTGCCCTGGAACACGTAGGTGTCGATCGCCGAATAGGCCATCCCGCCCCACAGACCCCAGCGGAACGACGGCCGGATGTTGCGCACGCGGTGGAGCTCGTCCCACACCCAGGTCTGCCTGAGCCGCGCCGGGTAGCTCGTCACCTCGACGGTGCGCTCGTCGGCGAGCGCGTCGAACAGCGCGTCGGCGGCCGTCATCCCCGACTTCATGGCCGTGTGCGTGCCCTTGATCTTCGGGACGTTGAGGAGCCCGGCGGTGTCGCCGATCAGCAGCCCGCCCGGGAAGGTGAGCTTCGGCAGCGACTGGAAGCCGCCTTCGGAGATCGCCCGCGCGCCGTAGGCGATCCTGCGCCCGCCTGCGAACGTGCCGCGGATCTCAGGATGGGTCTTGAAGCGCTGGAACTCTTCGTACGGCGAGAGGTACGGGTTCGCGTAGTCCAGGCCGACCACGAAGCCGACCGCGACCAGGCGATCCTCGAGGTGGTAGAGGAACGAGCCGCCGTAGGTCCGCGCGTCGAGCGGCCAGCCGATCGTGTGGACGACCAGCCCGGGTCGATGCTTCGCCGGATCGACCTCCCAGAGCTCCTTGATGCCGAGCCCGTAGGTCTGGGGATCGACGCCGTCGCGCAGCGGGAAGCGCTCGAAGAGGGCCTTGGTGAGCGAGCCGCGGCAGCCCTCGGCGAACACGGTTTGCCGCGCGCGGAGCTCGATGCCGGGCTGGTAGGCGTCGGTCTTCGAGCCGTCCTTGGCCACGCCCATGTCGCCGGTGGCCACGCCCGTCACGCGCCCCTTCTCGTCGTAGAGGACCTCGGCCGCCGCGAAGCCGGCGTAGATCTCCACGCCGAGGCCTTCGGCCTGCCGGCCGAGCCACCGGCACAGGTTGCCCAGGCTGACGACGTAGTTGCCGTGGTTCGCCATCTGCGGGGGCGTCGGCAGGCGGAACGCCCTGGTCGCGGTGAGGAAGAGGAACCGGTCCTCGGAGGCCGGGGTGCGGAGCGGGGCGCCGAGCGACTTCCAGTCGGCGAAGAGCTCGTCGAGCGCCCGCGGTTCGAGCACGGCGCCGGAGAGGATGTGCGCGCCGATCTCGGAGCCCTTTTCCAGCACGCACACCGAGCGCGCGGCCGAGCGCTGCTTCAGGCGGATCGCCGCAGCGAGTCCCGCGGGCCCGCCGCCGACCACGACGACGTCGTACTG
>JBOIFD010000233.1:0-6476 GCA_050741515.1 Burkholderiales bacterium | reverse complement strand
TCACCATCCCGCTCGTGCAATAGCCGCATTGCGCGGCCTGCTCGGCGACGAACGCCACCTGCAGCCGATGCGGGCGCGCGGGCGTGCCGAGCCCCTCGATCGTCGTCACGGGCGCCTCGACCGTCCCGACCAGGACCACGCACGAGCGGGTCGCCTTGTCGCCGACGTGCACCGTGCAGGCGCCGCACTGCGCGAGCCCGCAGCCGAACTTCGGGCCGTGGAGGCCGAGCTCGTTGCGCAGCACGTAGAGGAGCGGTGTGTCGGGCGGGGCCGCAACCTCGTGCGGCTTGCCGTTGACGATCAGGGTGCGCGCCACGAGCCGGAATGACCTCGTCGCCCGCGCGAGCGGGCGCGGGCGCCGAAGGTCACTTGATCACGCGGAGATTCGGCTTGGCGCCGCCCGGTGACGGCGGGTCGGGCGCGGCCGGATCCCGACGCGAGAGCGCCTCCCCGCTCGCCTCCCACGGCGTCGCCGGGCGCTCCATCTCGAAGGACATGCCGTGGCCGTTCTCGCGCGCGTAGATCGCCGCGACCCGCCCCACCGGGATCACGAGCTCCTTGGGCACGCCGCCGAACCGGGCGGAGAACTCGATGAACTCGTTCCCCATCCGGAGGCGGTTCGCGGCGAGCGGCCCGACGTTCAGGACGATCTCGCCGTTGCGGACGTACTCCTGCGGCACCCGGGTGTCGGCGTCGACCACGACCGAGACGTAGGGCGTGTAGCCGTTGTCCACGCACCACTCGTAGAGCGCGCGGAGCAGGTAGGGCTTGGTCGGGGCGGGGTCCGCCATGCGGATCGAGTGTACGCCCGGTCGGCCGGCGAAGGAGCGGGAAGATGTCCCGGTCCGGGTCCCGGACTACTTCCGCATCACCTTCTCGGAGGGGGTGAGCGCGTCGATGAACGCCGGCCGGCTGAACAGCCGCTCGGCGTACTTCATCAGCGGCGCCGCCGACCGCGGCAGCGACACCCCGTAGTAGTCGAGCCGCCAGAGGAGCGGGCTGATCGCGACGTCGAGCATCGAGAACTCGTCGCCGAGCATGTACTTCTGCTTGGTGAACACCGGCGCGAGCTCGGTGAGCCGGTCGGCGACGTGCTGGCGCGACTTCTCCTGCACCCGGGCCGGACCCGACTCGAGGGCGTCGATCTGGGTGAACAGCTCGACCTCGAAGTTGAACAGGAACAGCCGCGCCCGCGCGCGCATCACCGGGTCGGCCGGCATGAGCTGCGGGTGCGGGAAGCGCTCGTCGATGTACTCGTTGATGATGTTCGCCTCGTACAGGATGAGGTCGCGCTCGACCAGCACCGGAAGGCGGTTGTAGGGGTTCATCACCGCGATGTCTTCCGGCTTGTTGTACATGTCGACGTCGATGATCTGGAAGTCCATGCCCTTTTCGTACAGCACGATGCGGCAGCGCTGCGAGAACGGGCACGTCGTTCCGGAGTAGAGGTTCATCATGGGGCTATCCCTCGCGCCCCGCGCACGCGGGGCCAACCGAAGCGCGCGACGCGGCCCCGGGATGGGGTGGGGACGCCGCCGCGCGTGTCGCGTATGTGGGGGCTCAGTGCACGTTCTTCCAGTAGGCCTGCTTCAGGAAGTACGTCAGGAAGACCAGCACCGCCAGCCCGAACAGCACCCAGACCCCGAGGCGCCGGCGCTCGAGCTGGTTCGGCTCGCCCATCCAGACCAGGAAGTTCACGAGGTCGTAGACGGTCTTGTCGTATTCGGCGGGCGACTGCCGGCCGGGCACGAGCAGCTCGAGCTTCGCGAGCTTGCGCGGCTGGCCATGCTCGTCGACCACCGGCCTGCCGTCCCGGGTCGTCGCCGGCACCTCCTTCAGCGCCTGCTCGCCCTGCAGCCTCCACAGGGCGTGCGGCATGCCGGCACTCGGGTACACCATGTTGTTCCAGCCGGTCGGCGTGCTCGCGTCGCGGTAGAAGGTGCGGAGGTAGGTGTACAGCCAGTCGCTCCCCCGTGCGCGCGCGACCACCGAGAGGTCGGGCGGCACCGTGCCGAAGAAGGCCTTCGCGTCCTTCGGGGTCATCGCGATCGCCATCGGCATGCCGATCTTCTCGGCGGTGAACATCAGGTTGTCCCTGATCTGGTCGTCGGTGAGGTCGAGCTGCCGCAGCGCGCTGTAGCGCATGAGCGAGGCGCTGTGGCAGTTGAGGCAGTAGTTGACGAAGGTGCGCGCACCCGACTGGAGGCTCGCGACGTCGATCAGATTGACCTCGATGTCGTCGAGCTTTGCGCCCTCGGCGGCCCGGGTCGGCAAGGCGGCCGCGGCGAGCGCGGCCGCGGCGAGCGCGGCAAGGATCCGCTTCACGTTCACGTCACCCTCTCCGGCGGCGGCGTGGTCTCGTCGATCGACGAGTACCACGGCATCAGCAGGAAGAACCCGAAGTAGATGACCGTGGCGACCTGGGCGATGCGGGTGGCCGTCGGCGTGGGCACCTGCATGCCGAGATAGCCGAGGACGATGAAGGCGATCACGAACAGGGTGAGCGCGAGCTTGTAGATCCAGCCCTTGTAGCGGATCGACTTGACCGGCGAGCGGTCGAGCCACGGCAGGAACGCGAAGATCACCACCGAGGCGCCCATCAGGAGCACGCCCCAGACCTTCGCTTCGAGCACGACGAGCAGCGCGAGCAGCACGACCCCGACCCCGAGCTGCAGCATGCGCGCCACGTTGCCGCTCCGCCGGAGCAGGGCCCACACCATGACGAGGCCCACCGCGATCCCGATCACCCACTTCAGCTCGTCGGTCGTCGCGCGCAGCACCGAGTAGTACGGCGTGAAGTACCAGACCGGCGCGATGTGCGACGGGGTTTTCAGCGGGTCGGCCGGGATGAAGTTGTTGTGCTCGAGGAAGTAGCCGCCCATCTCGGGCGCGAAGAACACGATCACCGAGAACACGAGCAGAAACACCATCGCGCCGAAGATGTCCTTCACGGTGTAGTACGGGTGGAACGGGATCGCGTCGCGCGGGATGCCGGTGACCGGATCCTTGTTCTGCTTGATCTCGATGCCGTCGGGGTTGTTGGAGCCGACGTGCTGGTCGTGCAAGGCGAGGATGTGCACGGCGACGAGCCCGAGCAGCACCAGCGGCACCGCTGCGACGTGCAGCGCGAAGAACCGGTTCAGCGTCGCGTCCGAGACCACGAAATCGCCCCGGATCCAGATCGCGAGGTCCTCGCCGACGAGCGGAATCGCGCCGAACAGGTTCACGATCACCTGCGCGCCCCAGTACGACATCTGGCCCCACGGGAGCAGGTAGCCGAAGAACGCCTCGGCCATCAGGCTCAGGAAGATGAGGACGCCCACCAGCCAGACGAGCTCGCGCGGCCTGCGGTACGAGCCGTACAGCAGCGCCCGGAACATGTGGAGATAGACGCAGATGAAGAACGCCGAGGCGCCGGTCGAGTGAAGGTACCGGATCAGCCAGCCCCACGGCACTTCGCGCATGATGTACTCGACCGAGGCGAACGCGAGGGTCGCGTCGGGCTTGTAGTTCATGGTGAGGAAGATGCCGGTGACGATCTGCAGCACCAGCACCAGCAGCGAGAGCGAGCCGAAGTAGTACCAGAAGTTGAAGCTCTTCGGCGCGTAGTACTCGGACAGGTGCTCCTTCCACAGCGCCGAGAGCGGAAAGCGCGAGTCGACCCATTCGAACAGCTGCTGGGCCCAGTGAGTCCTGGTGACGGTGCCGTTCGCCACGGTCTTCAGGCCTTGTCGTCGCCGATCAGGAGCTTCGCGTCCGACAGGTACATGTAGCGCGGCACCGGCAGGTTGTCCGGCGCCGGGAAGTTCGCGAAGACGCGCCCGGAGAGGTCGAACTTCGACCCGTGGCACGGGCAGAGGAAGCCGCCCGGCCAGTCCGCGCCCATGCTCGGGTCGCCGGGTGCGAACTTCGAGGTCGGGGAGCAGCCGAGGTGGGTGCAGATCCCGACGACGACGAGCACGTCCCGCTTTTCTTCGCGCGCACGCCACTCGTTCCGGGCGTACTCGGGCTGGTCGGATCGCTTCGAGAGCGGATCGGCGAGCTCGGCCTCGTCCGTCTTGAGGCTCGCGAGCATCTCCGGCGTGCGGCGCACGACCCAGACCGGCTTGCCCTGCCATTCGACGATCATCTGCTCCCCGGGCGCGAGTGCGGAGATGTCGGCCTCGACCGGTGCGCCGAGCGCGCGCGCGCGCTCGGAGGGCGCCATGCTCGCGAGGAACGGCCAGGTCGCGGCGCCGGTCGCGGCGCCGCCGGCGATGCAAGTGGCCAGCAGCAGCTTGCGGCGGGTCTCGTCCACCTCGTCGCCGCCCGCAGCCTCCGGCGGTAAGGTCGCTTCCGAAGGGTTGCTCATGAAGGCGGAGATTCCTTTATCGTTCTTTGGCGGGTGGCGTGCGGAAACGCCGGCGGATTATAGCCGAAGGCCCGCAGCGATTGAAAGTTTTCTAGCGTAACTCGTTGAATGAATGATATAAACTAGCCACCCTGCGAACCGCGGGCCGCGGCCTTGCAGCCGCGCGCCGATAATGACGCGCACGGCACCGCAACGAACATGACGCTGAAGAGGCTCTGGTTGACGTTCGCCCAGGCCGCGACGATCGCGGTCGGCGCGCTGTTCGTCGTCACGACGCTCAAGCCCGAGTGGCTCGCGACGCGTGAGGTCGCGGCGCCCGTGGTCGTGAGCCAGGCGCCGATCGCCAGCCCCGCGGTCGCGAAGGCCGTCTCCTACAGCGAGGCGGTCGGGAAGGCGGCGCCGGCAGTCGTCAACATCTTCACCGCGCGCACGGTCCGGGGAGTGCGCCATCCGTTCGGCGACGACCCGGCGTTTCGCCGGTTCTTCGGCGACATGCTCGACGAGCCGCGGCGCGCCTCGAGCCTGGGGTCGGGCGTGATCGTGAGCCCCAAGGGCTACCTTCTCACCAACAACCACGTCGTCGCGGGAATGGACGAGATCGAGGTGCTGCTCGCCGACGGCCGGACGCGGCTGAAGGCGAAGATCGTCGGTGCCGACCCCGAGACCGACCTCGCGGTGCTCAAGGTCGACCGCGACGGTCTGCCGGCGATCACCCTCGGGAACGTCGAGACGATGCGCATCGGCGACGTCGTGCTCGCGATCGGCAACCCGTTCGGCGTCGGGCAGACCGTCACCATGGGCATCGTGTCGGCGCTCGGGCGGCGCGGGCTCAACCTCAACACCTACGAGAACTTCATCCAGACCGACGCGTCGATCAACCCCGGCAACTCCGGCGGCGCGCTGGTCGACACCTCGGGCAACCTCGTCGGCATCAACACCGCGATCTTCTCGCGCACCGGGGCCGGCGGTTCGCTCGGCATCGGTTTCGCGATCCCGGTGTCGACGGCGCGCTCGGTGATGGAACAGATCGTCGCCCAGGGTGCCGTGACCCGCGGGTACATCGGCATCCAGACGCAGGAGCTGACGCCCGAGGCGGCCGAGTCGCTCAAGCCGCTCGGCGTGCCGATCGCCGGCGTCGAGCGGAACGGGCCGGCGGAGAAGGCCGGCGTCAGGCCCGGCGACGTGCTGGTCGCGGTCAACGCAACCCCGACCCCCGACGCGCCGGCGATGCTCGACGCCGTCGCCGAGCTCAAGCCGGGCAGCCGGGCGACCCTGAAGCTGCGCCGGGATCGGAAGGAGCTGGAGGTGCAGGTCACGGTCGCCAGGCGGCCGCAGCTGCCGCGGCGGCCGCGCCGACGCGCTCAGCGGTCGAGCTCGCGTTCCATCTCCGCGGCGCTCGGCGCCTTCCAGTCGGACTCGCCGGGCTTCTTCGCCACGAACCGGGCGAACACGAGCCCGACCTCGTAGAGCAGGCACATCGGAATCGCGAGCAGCAGCTGCGACACCACGTCGGGCGGCGTGACGATCGCGGCGATCACGAATGCGCCGACGATCACGTACGGCCGGGCGGCTTTCATCTGCTCGATGGTCACGATCCCGGCCCGCGCCAGCACCACGACGACGACCGGGATCTCGAAGGTCACGCCGAACGCGAGAAACATCGTCAGCACGAAGCTGAAGTACGCCTCGATGTCCGGCGCCGGCGTGATGCTCTGCGGCGCGAAGCTGTTGATGAACGCGAACACCTTGCCGAAGACGAGGTAGTAGCAGAACGCGATCCCGGCGACGAACAGCGCCGTGCTCGCGACCACCAGGGGCAGGACGAGCCGCTTCTCGTGGGCGTAGAGGCCCGGCGCGACGAACGCCCACGCCTGGTAGAGCACGTACGGCAACACCACCATCAGCGCCACGCAGACGGTCACCTTCACCGGCACGAGGAACGGGGTGATCACCCCGGTGGCGATCATCTTCGACCCCTCGGGCAGGGCCTGCATGAGCGGTGCCGCGAGAAAGTCGTAGATCGGGCCGGAGCCCGGGTAGAGGAACAGGCCGACGAAGACGAGCCCCACCACGATCAGCGTCCGGAGGAGCCGGTCGCGCAGCTCGACGAGGTGCGAGATGAACG
>JBOIFD010000232.1:0-11264 GCA_050741515.1 Burkholderiales bacterium | reverse complement strand
CCGAAGCCCGTCGCCCCGCGCAGCGCGTAGGCGACGAACACCACGGCGAAACACCACGCGAGCGGCCAGGCGCCGCCCGCGGCGGCTACGACGTTGAATAAGCCTTGTATTTTTCGAGCAGCCGCTTTGGAAGCTTGAGAGCATCGCGCCGGAACGGGTCGCCCAGCTCGCGCGTGCACATCAGCTCCACGATGGTCGTCTTGCCTTCCTTCTGCGCCTTGCACGCGTCGCGCAGCGCCGGCCCGACGTCCGAAAGCGATTCGATTCTCGAGCCTTGAGCGCCCATGGCTTTCGCGATGCCCGCGAAGCTCGGGTTCTCCAGGTTCACGCCGAGGAAGCGGTTCGAGTAGAAGTCGACGTGGTTCTTCTTCTCCGCGCCCCACTGCTCGTTGTTGAACACCACCGCGGTGACCGGGATCTTCTCGCGCACGCAGGTGAGGATCTCGCCGAAGCTCATGCCCCAGGCGCCGTCGCCGACGTAGGCGATCGCGGTGCGCTCGGGCGCTCCGACCTTGCAGCCGATCATCGTCGGAAAGGCGTAGCCGCAGTTGCCGAACATCATGGCGCCGAACATCGAGCGCGGCCGGTCGAACTTCAGGTAGGAGTTCGCGATCTGGCAGATGTTGCCGATGTCGGTCGAGACCATCGCGTCCTCCGGCAGCGCCCGCTCCAGCTCGCGCAGCATCTGGCGCGGGTGCATGTGCTTCGAGCCCTTGGCCACTTCGAGACTCCAGGCGTCCTTCTCGAAGTCCCAGGACGCGAGCTCCTTCGCCCAGGCCTCCTTCTCGCTGCGCACGACTGCGAGCCGCTCGTCGCGGTTCGCGGCGCCGGCGAGCGTGCGGCCCTTCAAGCGCGCGGCGAGCGCAGCGGCCGCCTCGCGCGCGTCGCCGTTCACCGTGACCGCGGTCTTCTTCACCAGACCGAGCACCCGCGGATCGGCGTCCACCTGGACGAGCTTCGCGCCCGCCGGCCAGTAGTCGAAGCCGTACTGCGGCAGCACGCCGAACGGCCCGAGGCGCGAGCCCAGCGCGAGCACCACGTCGGCCTTCGCGATCACCTTCATGGCGGCCTTGGAGCCGTGGTAGCCGAGCGGGCCGCACCACA
This sequence comes from Burkholderiales bacterium, assembly GCA_050741515.1. Classification (GTDB taxonomy): domain Bacteria; phylum Pseudomonadota; class Gammaproteobacteria; order Burkholderiales; family SG8-39; genus DATEDA01. Next base: position 10,160 of record JBOIFD010000232.1, on the reverse strand, counting down.
GGCGGTGGCTCGCGGGGAAGGAGTCGTTGTGGAGATAGCTGTTGCACACCGGCGCACCCAGCGTCTCGGCGAGCGCGATGGCCGCCTCGACGCCGTTCGCCATCAGGACGCCGCCGCCGGCGATGATGACCGGGAACTTCGCCTGGGCGAGGAGATCCGCCGCCGCGTCCAGGCTCGCGCCGCCGCCGGGCCCGCGTTCGATGCGCAGCGGCTGCGGGATCTCGCATTCGATCTCACCGTAGAGGTAGTCGCGCGGGATGTTGAGCTGCGTCGGGCCCATCTCGAGGAGCGCGCGGTCGAAGGCGCGCGCGGTGAGCTCCGCCATGCGCGCCGGATTGTTCACGTGCGCCTGGTACTTCGTGATCTTCGAGAAGACCGGCAGCTGGTCGGTTTCCTGGAAGCCGCCGAGGCCGACGCTCATCGAGCCCGCTTCGGGCGTGATCGCGACCACCGGCGAATGCGCCCAGTACGCGGCCGCGATTGCGGTGACGAAGTGGGTGATGCCCGGGCCGTTCTGGCCGATGCATGCGCCGTGCCTGCCGGTGACGCGGGAGTAGCCGTCGGCCATGTGCGCGGCGCCCTGCTCGTGCACGGTGGGGATGAAGCGAATGCCCGCGGCGGGAAAGATGTCGAGCGCGTCCATGTAGGCCGAGCCGACGATCCCGAACACGTCCTTCACGCCCTGCGCGACCAGCGTTTCGACGAACGCCTCGGTGGGCGTCATGCGCACCTTGCCGGCCACCACCATGCGTTGCACGTCGGAGACGTTGGTCATGAGGGGCTCCTGTCGTTGCGGATGCGCCCCGCTCGGGACGCATCACTCGATCGGGTTTGCAGAGTATCCCAGAGTCGCCCCCGCCGACAAGATGGCGGCCGCCGTCTGAGCGAGGTCCGCCTAAGCAAGCAGGATCCCTACCGACACTGCAATCAGCAGCAGCAGCGTGAACCGCCGGAAGCGCGTGTCGTTGAAGCGGGCGAACGCGCGCGTTCCCACGACTAGCCCGCCGTAGTAGCCCGGCGCGAGCAGCAGCCCGGCCCATGCCGCCGCCGCGCCGAACAGGCCGCCCGCCCAGAGCATCGCGATCGCGGCGAGCGAAACCGCCGCGACGAACAGGGTGAGGTTCGCGCGCGTGGTTTCGATCGGGTCCGGTCCCGAAAGCAGATACAGGATGACCGGCGGGCCGCCGATGCTCGTCGCCCCGGCCATCGCACCGCTCAGCGCGCCGAGCCCGACCGAGGTCCCGAGCCGCTGGCGCCCAGCGTAACGCCAGCCGCGCAGCAGCAGCAGCGAGAAGACGATCACGATGGCGGCGATCGCGCGCCGCAGCGCCTGTGGATCGGCGGTGGCCAGCACGTACCCCCCGAGCGGCAGCGTCACGCAGGCTGCGGCCAGGATCGGTCCGATCGCGCGCCACCGCACCTGGCGCCGCGTCTGCACCAGCAAGGGTGCCGCTGCGACCGATTCGAGCAGCAGGACCGCGGGCACGGTCAGCGCCGGTCCGAACAGCAGCGCGAGCGGCGGCGTCATCACCAGCGCGCCCCCGAAGCCGGTGATGCCGCGGACCACGCCGGCGACGGCGGCGATGGCGACGGCCGCCGCCAGGAGCTCAGGTGCGAAGGAAGCCACCGTCGACGGCAATCGTCTCGCCGGTGATGAACGAGGCGGCGTCCGATGCGAGGAACACCGCGACGCGTGCGACGTCGACGGTGGCAGCAAACCGCCCAAGCGGAAAGCGCGCGAGGATCCGCTCGCGCATCTGCGGCGTCAGCTGGCCGCGGACCAGATCGGTCTCGACGAAGCCGGGTGCGATGGCGTTGACGCGGATGCCTTCGGGGCCGAGGTCGCGGCCCAGGCCCTTCGTGATGGCGACGACCCCGGCCTTGGTCGCGCCGTACCAGACGTTGCCCACGACACCCCCGCCTTTCTCGGCCGCAACCGACGCGATGTTGATGATCGAGGCGCCGGCGCGACCGCGCATCGCGGGCACCGCGGCCTGCACGCAGTTGAACACGCCCGTGAGGTTCACCGCCACGAGCCGGTCCCAGGCCTCCCCGCTCGTCTGATCGAAAGGACCGGCCGCGAGCACGCCGGCGTTGTTGACGAGCACGTCGATGCCGCCGCGCTCGCGAGCGATGCGCTCGACCGCGGCGCGAAGCGCCGCGCGGTCGGTGACGTCCAGGCGGAGATCGGCGCCGGCGTCGACGTCGGCGCGATAGACCGTCGCGCCGTGTGCGGCGAAGCGCTCGGCGATCGAGGCGCCGATGCCGCGCGCCGCGCCGGTGATGAGCGCGACCTTTGCTCTCAGCTCGTCATGCATTGGGCGATCGATCCTACAGGGCCGAGGTCGTCTTCCCCGATCTCTTCCTCGAGACCGGAGCTGAGACCCGCGCGGAACGCGACCAGACCCATGCCATGAGGCCGATCGTCAAGCCGTACGCCAGGTACGTATGCACAGCCTCCGGCCGCATGATGGCGGCATAGCCGAGCAGTACCGCGAGGAGGAAGCCATATTGCTCGATTTTCGTGAGCCTTCGCGTAAAGTACCCGTAGAGGAAGATCGAGCTTGTCGTCTGGACGATCAGCACTTCCGCCACCGCCCAGATCATCCTCCACGAGATATTGGGAAACGCCATGAGCTCGGGGTTGAACACGAACGCGAACGGGATGATGAAGGTTGTGGCGGCGAGCTTCATCGAATGCAACCCGGTCTCCCAGAAACCCGAGCCTGCGATCTTTGCCGCCGCGAGAACCGATTCGGCGACCGGCGGAGACAGCGTTGCGTACACGGCGAAATAGAACGCGAAGTAATGGGCCTGCAACGGCGCGACGCCGATCTGGATCATGAACGGCACCACCGCCAGCGCCGCGATCAGGTAGGCGACCGGCGTAGGCAGCCCGATCCCGAGAACGATGGAAAGCAGCGCGGCGCCGATGAGCAGGATGATCTGGCTGTCCGGCAGGATGCCGATGAGCCAGATGCCGAGCTTGCCCGAAAGGTTCGTCGTCTGGAACGCCTGGCCCAGGGGTCCGATAGCAATCAAGAGGAGCGACAGCAGGGAGACCAGCAGCAGGCCCTCGATCAGCGCCGTTCTCATCTGCTTGAGCTTCGGGCGATAGGGACCCTGGAATACTGACAGCGCCAGCGCGACAACGATGCCGGCGAGGCCGGCCATCGACGGCGAGTAGTAGTTCACCAGCATGACGATCACGGTGAGGAAGGAGATCACGAACGTCGGGACGAGCCGCAGGACGATCTTCGGGTTCGCCCGCTCGCGCAGCCTGGGCAGGTCGTAACGCATGGCATACACCAACACTCCGAGGGTCACGCCGGTCATGTAAAGAACGCCCGGCAAGACCGCTGCCTTGACGACTTCGACATACGCGATCCCGAGGAAGGCGGCGATGAGGAACGCCGCCAGTCCGAGAACCGGGGGCATGATCTGGCCCGCAGTGGACGCCGTTGCCTCGATGGCGGCGGCCATCGGGCGGCCGTAGCCGGCCCGGATCATCAGGGGGATCGTGAAGCGCCCGCACAACACCACGTTCGACACCGCCGTTCCCATCACCGCGGCGACCGCGCCGCTGCCGATGATTGCAGGCGCCGCAGCCCCTCCCCTCATGCGTCCGCCGGCCAGTCGCCCGGCTTCCACGATCATGGGCATCATGCCCAATCCGAACAAGGTGGTTGCGTATATGACCAGGAAAAAGATGTCGTCCGCCGCGGTCTGCGCAAACCAGAAGAAGCCTTGCGTGACGCCGAGCCCGATGTAGTTCATCACGAAGGCAGGCTCGTACGCGGGGTGCCAAAACAGCGGGTGATCGATGTGCTGGCCGTAGAAAAAATAGGCGATCGCCAGCGCTACGATGGCGGTCAGCGTCGGACCCCAGTGAATCAGCGTCAGCATCAGGACGCCGACGGCGAGAATCCCTCCCATGGCCATGTCGAAGCCGCCGAAGAACGGGGCCGTCCGCTCGAGGCGATCGGCGTTGGCCAGGACATAGGCGGCACCCGCGATGGCCAGCACCGAGCCGATCGGCGCGAGCGCCCCCTTGATCCATACCGTCAACGGAACCGCGCCGGGAACCGCGGAAGTTGTTTCCGCGGATCCCTCCTCCCCCAGCACCATGACGTCGGCACCCTGCTCCTCGTATCCCTCGTCGCCGAATCTCTTGCCGAGACGCTCCCCGATGAACACCTTGAACGAGGCGAAACAGGAGATGACCATCACGAACAGGACGAACGTCGAATAGTGCCGTGCCGAGCTCGACACCAGTCCGAACGCCGCAACGCCGACGTAAAGAATCATCGACACCCCCACCAGCAGCGTGAGGTTGTCGAGGACGCGCTCCGCCTTCGTCCAGCGCTGCAGCCTGGCTTTTTCCACCGATCTGCCCCGGGCGAGCCGCAACCCGAACGGTCACGCCGCCGCGTCGACGCGGCCCGGCGGCGGCCGGGCCGCTGATCTCACGGAAGGGTCATTGCGGATAGGTCATGGCCTGGTAGTTCTTGACCTTGTCCCACCAGCCCAGCTCGACGTAGGCCTTCTTGGCGCCCGGATGCACGTTCTCATCCGACAGGCCGGCGAGCATCAGCTCGGGCGACCAGATCTTCCAGAGAATGTGCAGGTCGCGCAGCTTCGGCGCCAGTTTGCCGACTGCCATCACGATCTGGTAGGCGGTTTCGTCGGGGAATTGCGGATGGACGGCCTTGTAACCGCGCACCAGGCCGACGGGCAGGGGCTCGGTCTGCTTGGGCAGCGTACCGGCCGGTATGACCGTGTGGATGAACGTGGTCGCGTACTTCCGGTTGAGCCGATCGATCACCTCCTTCTCCACCCCGAGGTAGCGCAGCGGCTTGCCCGACGCCTCGAGCTGGCGCAGGGGACCGCCGATCAGCCATTCCTTCATGTTGGGCTCCATGCCGAACACGCTGGTCGCACCGTCGGTCGTGCCGTCGATCAACTGCTGGGTGAGCACGCCGGGCGTGAGGTGGCGGATGTCGCTGTTCTGGGGGGTAATCCCGTACTCTTCGAGCACCAAACGCGAGAACACGCCCCAGTCGCTCTGGCTGCGCAGACCGAGCGAGATGCGCCTGCCCTTGAGGTCGGAGACCTTCTTGATGTTCGGATCGAAGGTCACAAAGAACTTGCCTTGCGCCCACCAGGTTTCGCCGTAGAGCAGCTTGAACTTGATCGGCACGACTTCGGGGAGAAACTCCTGCATCTTCGGAGTGCCGCCCCATTTCATGGCCAGTTGGATCAGCACGTCTTCGGTGCCGAAGACGTAGCGCTTCCAGTTCCGCTCCTGCGCCATCTCGCGGATGTTGTACATGTAGCCGGGAGACTCCTGGGGCAGCAGGGTGACCGGGTAGCCTTCCTTGATCATCTGGACCATGAGGATGGTGTCGCCCTCGGTCGGCCCGCAGCCCGCCGGGCAGAGCAGCAGCGGCACGGATATCTTGCCCTGGGCTGCAGCCGGCGCTGGCGCCAACCCGGCCGCCAATGCCACGACCGCACCAATCACAACGGTGTCACGCAGACGCTTCAACATCTTGACCTCCTCTCCATTGGCTGGCTGTTCACGCAATTGCCCCTACAAGCCCACTCAAGCACCCCGCCCGCAAAGCGGGCGGAAACCGGCGAGCGCGGCGATCCGCGCCGCCGCCTTCACCGGGAGTTCTCCATGAGGCTCCGCGCGAGCTTGCGCGCCGCCTCGCGCAGGTCGGGCAGGAACCGCTTCACGCCGGCGAGCGTCAGCCGCGCTTCCGCGGCCGAGATGGCGAGGCCCGCGCAGACCTGACCGTCCCGCGGCCCGCGGACCGGGGCCGCGATGCACACGACCCCCGACATGAATTCCTCGTTGTCGGTCGAATAACCCTGCCGGCGGATGCGCCGCAGCGCCTCCTTGAGCCGCCGGACATCGGTGATCGTGGTCCGCGTGTATCGGGTCAGCGCGCCGTTCGCCAGCAGGGCATCGAGCGCGGCCTCCGGCAGCTCGCTGAGGAGGAGCTTCCCGATCGCCGTGCAGTGCGGGGGCACCTGGCTGCCCGGCTCGAAGCGCAGGCCGAGCGGCCACTGCGACTCCACGCGGTCGACGTAGACGACGTTGGTGCCCGCCATGACCCCGAGGTTGCACGATTCGCCGGTCTTTCTCGCGAGCGCGGCGAGGATCGCGTGTCTCGTCCCCGAGCCCGCCCCGGCCCGCAGCACGCTAAGCCCGAGCCCGAGAAGGCGCTGGCCCTCGATGATGCGGCGCCGGCCGAGCTCGCGGCCCACGAAACCGAGCCGTTCGAGCGCCGTGACGATGCGGTGGGCGGTCGGCTGCGGCAGATCGAGGGCGGCGGCGATCTCGGCAATGGACACCGGCCGCTCGCGCTCGGCGACGACCTCGAGCACCCGCAGCGCCTTCGGCACCGCGCCCGCACCGTTCGTTTCACGGCGCGCCGGGCTCATGCGGCGAACGACAGGTCGGTGCCGGCGAAGCGGATGCGGGCGCGCCCGATGTCCCGGCGCTCCGCGAGCCAGCGCACCAGCTCGTACAGCGGCGTGGTCCGGGTGCGGCACTCCGGTACCGGATCGCGCAGCGCCGCGATCAGCGCGTCGTCGTAGAACGCGGCGAGCAGCAGGTCTTCGTCGGCTGCGTGCGGGCCGAGCTTCGCGCGCAGGCGCGGGATCCATGGCTCGATGTGCTCGGCGGGACGCTCGGTGACGCGTTCCTCGGGGCGGATGTTCGCGCGCTCGAGAAACTCGGCCGACGGCGCGGCCGCGAGCCGGCCGTAGTAGCCGCGGGCATACTTGCGCACCTCGTCGGGGATGGTCTTGTAGCGCTCGCCCTGTACGACGTTGAGCACCGCCTGGGTGATGATGTACTGGGCGAAGGGGCTGACCACGATCGGATAGCCGAGGTCCCGGCGCACGCGTGCCGCCTCCGCCATGATCTCCGGCAGGCGGTGTTCGAGGTTCATCACCTGCAGCTGGTAGCGCAGGTTGGAGATCATGCCGCCCGGAATCTGGTGCTCGTAGAGCGCCGGGTCGTAGCGTGCCACTTCGCCGCGCGGCTTGTCCTCGCGCACGCACAACCAATTGAAGTAGCTCGAGGCCTCGCCCATCGCCGGCGCGTCGAGCCGGCACTTGAGCCCGAGCGCGACCGCGCGCCTGCGGATCTCCTGCGTGGCGGGGAGCGAGGCCCCGTTGCCGAGCGGCGCGAGCGCCGTGTATGCATACTCGAACCCCGCCTGCATGGCGACCGAGTAGACCGCCGGCGCGAGGCCTGACTGGCAGTGCGAATGCAGCTGCAACGGAACGCCGCGCGCCGTCGCCACCACCGCGGGAAAGAGCGTGCGGCCGCGCTCCGGCGTCAGCAGCCCGGTCGGGTCCTTGATGCAGATGTAGTCCACGCCGAGCGCGAGCAGCTCCCGCGTGCGCTCCACGTAGTACTCGTCCGTGTGCACCGGGCTCAGCGTATAGGTCATCCAGCCGTTGACCTCGATGCCGGCCGCCTTGCCGGCGCGCACCGAGGACTCGATGTTGCGGTTGTCGTTGAGCGCGTCGTAGACGGTGAGGATCCGGACGCCGAGCCCCGCCAGCACCCGGGCATTGAGCTCGACGATGTCGTCGGGAAAGAGCTCGAACGTGTAGAGGCTCTGGCCGCGCGTCAGCGCGTCCACCGGGGTCGCAAGCCGCTCGCACAGGAACTGCACGCGGCGCCACGGGTTCTCGTGCAGGTAGCGCACGCAGACGTCGAACACCGCGCCGCCCAGCACGTTGATCACGTCGTAGCCCACGCGGTCGAGCGTGCCGAGGATCGGCGCCATCATGGCCGTCGTCATGCGCGTGGACCAGAGGCACTGGTGCGCGTCGCGGAGCGTCACGTCCACGAACCGCATCGTGCCGGCCGGCTTGCGGCGCTCGGTCACCGGCGCGGATCGATCGCGAGGAGCGGCTGCCCGTACTCGACGGGCTCGGCGTTGCTCACCAGCACGTGGGTCACCACGCCGGCGCAGCCGGCCGGAATCGAGTTCATGAGCTTCATGACCTCGATGATGCAGACGGTCGTGTCGGGCTCGACCCGGGTGCCGGGTTCGACGAACGGCGGCGCGCCCGGCTCGGGAGCGCGGTAGAGCGTGCCGACCATCGGTGCGCGCACGAGCGCGAGACCCGGGGGCAGCTGCGCCGCGTCCGCATGCGCGTGCGGCACGTGCAGCGCTGCGCGTTCCGGCTCGAGCGTCACCTCGCCCCCGACCGGGTCGCCGGTATTCGGAACCGCGGCCGGGAGCGGCGTTGGCCCCGCCGCGCCGTTCGCGCGCCGCATCTCCACCTCGATATCCCCCGAGCGCAGGCGGAATTCGGTGAACTGGGAGGCGGAGCGCACAAGTTCCACGATCTGCACCAGATCCTCGTAGGTGGGCCCGCGCCCGGCCGCGGGCCGCGCCGGCGCCGCGCGCCTGCGCTTTGGAGAACCGGAGCGGGTGTTCATTATCCGGAATCGGGAATTCCGTTTTCCGGAGATGTTTGCACAGCGCACCGCAGTTTGCAATAATGCCCGCCGGGGGACTGCCGATGGCCGAGCCCGTCATCATCACCGTGGCGATCACCGGCGCGCTGCCGAGGAAGAAGGACAGCCCGGCGGTGCCGGTGACGCCCGCGGAGCAGATCGAGTCCACGCACGAGGCGTACGAGGCGGGCGCCGCGCTGGTCCACATCCACGTGCGCAACCCGGACGAGTCGCCGGGATCCGACCCGGAGCGCTTCGCCCGGGTGCAGGAGGGCGTGCGCAAGCACTGCCCGGGAATGATCGTGCAGTTCTCCACCGGCGGCCGGGGCCGCGAGCAGGCGAAGCGCGGCGCGATGCTCCATCTCAAGCCGGACATGGCCTCCCTCGCCACCGGGTCGGTGAACTTTCCGAGCCAGATCTACGAGAACCCGCCGGACTTCGTCGAAGGGCTGGCGAAGACGATGCTCGAGTACGACATCAAGCCCGAGATCGAGGTGTTCGACCTGGCGATGCTCTACAACGCCGCGAGCCTGGTCAAGAAAGGCCTGCTCAAGGATCCGCCGCACGTGCAGTTCGTGATGGGCATTCCGAACGCGCTGCCGGCGCGGCGCTCGATCTTCGATTTCCTCCGCGCGGAACTGAAGGAGATCCTGCCGCGCGCCACCTGGGTCGCCGCCGGCGTCGGGCGTCATCAATGGGAAGTGAACCAGTGGTGCCTGGAGACGGGCGGCCATTGCCGCACCGGCCTGGAGGACAACCTGCGCATCGAGCCCGACCGCCTCGCGGCGAGCAACGCGGAGCTCGCGAAGAAGATCGTGGACAACTGCGCGCGCTTCGGTCGCCGGCCCGCCACGCCCGCCGAAGCGCGGCAGATCCTCGGCCTGCGTCCGGCCTAGGCGCCGCGCGCGGCGTCCTCGAGGATCAGGTCGGAAGCCTTCTCGGCAATCATCACCGCCGGCGCGTGCGTGTTGCCCGAAGTGAGGTTCGGCATGATCGAGCAGTCGACGACGCGCAGGCCGGCGACGCCGCGCACGCGCAGCCGCTCGTCCACCACCGCCAACCGATCGCTGCCCATCTTGCAGGTACCCGACGGATGGAAGATGGTCGCACCGTGGTTGCGCGCGAACTCGAGCAGCTCGTCGTCGGTCTTCGCCTGATCGCCGGGCCGGTACTCCGCGGCGACATAGGGCGTCAGGGACCGCGTTGATGCGAGAGCGCGTGCGAGCCTGATCCCGGCGACGGCGCAGCGCCGGTCGCGCTCGGTCGAGAGGTAATTGGGCCGCATCGAAGGCGGCGCGAACGGGTCGGCCGAGCGGATGCGCACGCGGCCGCGCGACTCGGGCCGCAACTGGCACACCGACATGGTGAAGCCCGACCAGGGATGGGGCGCGGCGCCCGCGAGCTCGGCCGAGAGCGTCGCGAAGTGGAACTGCACGTCCGGCGTCCGCGATTCGGGCAGCACGCGCGTGAAGAGCCCGCCCTGATTGATGCCGACCGCGAGCGGCCCGGAGCGCTTCAGGAGCCACTTCAACCCGATCGCGCAGCGGCGCCAGAGGCTCGCCAGATCGTCGTTCGTGGTGATCGGCTTCGTGCACCTGTACATGACGCGCAGCTGCAGGTGATCCTGCAGGTTCTCGCCGACGCCGGGCAGGTCCTTCACCACCGG
>JBOIFD010000231.1:0-2280 GCA_050741515.1 Burkholderiales bacterium | reverse complement strand
GAGGCGCTCGCCGTGCTGCGTGCGTCGCTCGGGAATCTCGCGCGCGCGGTCGCGGCGCTTGCCGAGCGCGGCGAGGGCCTCGCGAACTGCGCGCGGCGGGCCGGCGAGCTCCAGTCCCTGCTCCAGCGCTGGAGCGACGAGGCGCGCGACGACCTCGTGCGCTGGGCGGAAGGCTACCCGCAGGCGCTGGCGCTCCACATGACCCCGCTCAGCGTCGCCGCGGCCTTTCGCCGGCAGGTCGAGGACTCGCCGCGGGCGTGGATCCTCACCTCCGCGACGCTCGCAGCGCAGGGTGATTTCGGCCACTACCAGCGCCAGCTCGGCCTCGAGGCCGCGGAGACGGCGAGCTGGGAAAGCCCGTTCGATTTCGCGTCGAACGCGCTGCTCTACCTGCCGCGGGGCCTGCCGGAACCGAACACCGTCGCGCACACCGACGCGGTCGTCGATGCGGCGTTGCCGGTGCTCGCCGCGAGCGGCGGGCGCGCCTTCCTGCTGTTCACGACGCTGCGCGCGATGCGGCGCGCGCGGGAGCGGCTCGCGGCGAAGCTGCCGGAGCTCGGGCTCGAGCTCCCGCTGCTCGCCCAGGGCGACGGCTCCCGCAGCGAGCTGCTCGACCGGTTCCGCCGGCTGGGCAACGCGGTGCTCGTCGGCTCCGCCTCGTTCTGGGAGGGGGTCGACGTCCGCGGCGAGGCGCTGTCGGTGGTGGTGATCGACAAGCTGCCGTTCGCGCCGCCCGACGACCCGGTGCTCGCCGCGCGGCTTGCGCATCTGCGCGAGCAGGGCCGCAACCCGTTCTTCGACTTCCAGCTGCCGCAGGCGGCGATCGCGCTCAAGCAGGGCGCCGGCCGCCTGATCCGGGGCGAGCACGACCGCGGCGTGCTCGTGCTCTGCGATCCGCGCACGCTCGCGAAGCCCTACGGCCGGACGCTGCTCGACGGCCTGCCGCCGATGACGCGGACGCGGGAGCTCGCGGACGTTCGGGCGTTCTTCGCGGCCGAGGCTTGAGCGCCGACGTCGCGAGGCGGGCGCCCCCGCAATGCCACACCGGATGGAGTCGACGCTGGCGTGACGGCAATCACCCAGTGGAGTCGCGACGGGCCCCATAATGCGGGGGTGGCACGGCCTTCCCGGAGGAGTTGATGAGCGCGCCAGCCCAGGTCGAAAGCTTCGTGCGGGCCTTCAGCGGGCTGCGCGCCGAGGTGGAAAAGCTGATCGTCGGCCAGGCCGAGATCATCACCGGCGTCCTGACCGGCATGTTCGCCGGCGGCCACGTGCTGCTCGAAGGCGTGCCCGGCCTGGGGAAGACGCTGCTCGTCAAGACGCTCGCGCAGAGCCTCGACCTGTCGTTCGCGCGCGTCCAGTTCACCCCGGATCTGATGCCCGCCGACATCCTCGGGACGAACATCGTCGTCGAGGACGCCGGCGGCGGGAAGCACTTCCAGTACCAGCCGGGACCGCTGTTCGCCCACATCGTGCTCGCCGACGAGATCAACCGCGCCACGCCGAAGACCCAGTCGGCGCTGCTCGAGGGCATGCAGGAGCACGCCGTCACCGTCGGCGGCGTGTCCCGGCCGCTGCCGCCGCCGTTCTTCGTGCTCGCGACCCAGAATCCGATCGAGATGCAGGGCACGTATCCGCTGCCCGAGGCGCAGCTCGACCGGTTCCTCTTCAAGCTGCAGGTGCGCTATCCGGCGATCGAGGAGCTCAACGCGATCCTCGACCGCACCACCCAGGCGCACACCGCGGCGGTGGAGCGGGTGATGGACGGGCCGACGGTGCTCGGCTTCCAGGCGCTGATCCGGGACGTGCCGATCGCCAGCCACGTGCGCGATTTCGCGACCCGGCTGGTCATGGCGACGCATCCGCAGTGGGAGCACGCGCCCGCAACGACGCGGCGCTACGTGCGCTACGGCGCGAGCCCGCGCGGCGCCCAGGCGCTGGTGCTCGGCGCGAAAGTGCGCGCGCTCACCCAGGGCCGCTACAACGTGAGCCTGGAGGACATCCGGGCGCTCGCCGCGCCGGCCCTGCGCCACCGGGTCATTCTCAACTTCGCGGGCGAGTCGGAAGGGATCGATCCCGACACGCTGGTCGCGCAGGTGCTCGACGAGGCGCCGGCGGGGACGGCGCGGACCGCGGAACCGGTCCTCGGCTGATCACGCGCGCGGCGGCCAGTGACGCGTCATCCGGCGGCGATCGAACGGCTCCTGCGGCGGGTGCGCGTCGAGGTGCGGCTACGGCGCGCCGAGCGCGGCGCCTGGCGCGGCGCCTTCTGGGGCGCCC
>JBOIFD010000230.1:0-11103 GCA_050741515.1 Burkholderiales bacterium | reverse complement strand
GGTGAGGCCAATCCCCATCAGCTTCTCGTTCTGCCCCTGCGACCAGACACGCCGTTGGCCGGAACGTGGCAGCGCCCACTCGCCCTGCTGATCGTCGTTGACCCGAGGGCCGGCGCCTCGGTCGGGCTCGACAAGCATCAGGCGCTCTTCGGCCTCACGCAGGCCGAGGCCCGCGTGGCGGCAGCGCTGGCGCAAGGAAAGAGCCTCGAGGAATTCGCGCGGAGCGCGCACGTCTCCACGCATACCGCTAGAGCCCAGCTCAAGGCGGCGCTCGAGAAGACCGGCGCGCACCGCCAGGCAGAGCTCGTGCGAGTCGTCCTCTCCCTGCCCCGAGTAAAAGACGGCTCGGGGTGACGCCGCGCGGCGCGCTTACCTCCCGCTGTGCGCGACGATCCGCTGCCGCTGCTCGCCGAGGCCCTGGATCCCGAGCGTCACGACATCGCCGGGCTTGAGCCAGATCGGCTGCGGCTTCTTGCCCATGCCCACGCCCGGCGGCGTGCCCGTGGTGATGATGTCCCCCGGCAGCAGCGTCATGTAGTTCGAGACGTGCGAAACGATCTTCGCGACCGAGAAGACCATCGTCCGGGTGTTGCCGGTCTGCATGCGGTCGGCGTTCACGTCGAGCCACATGTCGAGCGTCTGCGGGTTGGTGATCTCGTCGGTCGTGACGAGCCACGGCCCGATCGGGCCGAAGGTGTCGCATCCTTTCCCCTTGTCCCACTGGCTGGTCGCGAGCTGGAAGGCGCGCTCGGACACGTCGTTCACGATGGCGTAGCCGGCGACGTACTCGAGCGCCTTCTCCTCCGGCACGTATTGCGCCTTCGTGCCGATCACCACGCCGAGCTCGACCTCCCAGTCGAGCCTGGTCGAGCCCCGGGGCTGGACGATGTCGTCGTTCGGGCCGCTGATCGAGGTCGTCGCCTTCATGAACACCACCGGCTCGGAGGGCACCGGCACGTTCGCTTCCGCGGCGTGATCGGCGTAGTTCAGGCCGATCGCCACGAACTTGCTGATGCCGATGTAAGGCACGCCGAGGCGCGGCTCGGTCTTGATGAGCGGCAGCGACTCGGGCCGGATCTTGCGCAGCCGCGCGAGCCCCTTCGGCGCGATCAGGTCCTGGTCGATCTGCTGGACGACGCCCGAGAGGTCGCGCAGCATCCCTTGCGAGTCGATCATCCCGGGCTTCTCGTAGCCGTTCTTGCCAAAACGACAGAGTTTCATCTTGTTCTCTCCAGGTTCAGGGGCGCTTCTCAGATGGTCATGCCGCCGTCCACGCTGAACGCGACCCCGGTGGCGAACGCGGATTCGTCGGACGCGAGGTAGACGAGGAGCGGCGCGATGTCGTCGGTGGTGCCGAGCCGGCCCATCGGCTGGCGCGCGACGAAGTCCTTGCGCGCCTGCACCGGGTCGGGGAGCGCGTCGATCCGCGCCCGCAGCGAGGGCGTGTCGATCGTGCCGGGGCAGACCGCGTTGCAGCGGATGCCCTGGCGCACGTAGTCGGCCGCGATCGCCTTGGTGAAGCCGATCACCGCCGCCTTGGTCGTGCCGTACGCGAAGCGGTTCGGCACGCCGCGGATGCTCGAGACGACCGAGGCCATGTTGATGATGCTCCCCTTGCCCTTCCTGAGCATCCCGGGCAGGAACGCGCGCGTGACGCGATACATCGACTTGATGTTCACGTCGAAGCTCCGGTCCCACTCCGCCCCGGTGCAGTCCATGATCGTGCCGTGATGCACGTAACCGGCGCAGTTGAAGAGGCAATCGACGTCGCCGACCTCCGGCGCGAGGCGCTCGACGGCGGCGCCGTCGGTGACGTCGAGCACGCGGGTCGTGACGTTCGGGGTGCTGGCAAGCGAGTCGAGCGCTTGCGCGTTGCTGTCGGTCGCCCAGACGCGCGCGCCCTCGGCTGCGAACGCGACCGCCGCGGCGCGTCCCATGCCCTGGCCGGCCGCAGTGATGAACGCGATCTTCCCCTTGAGCCGGTCGCCCACCTGCGGTCCTCCTGTTCGAGCGGGTGTTGTTGTGAATGACGGCGGATTATAGCAGCCGGGTCATCGAAAAACCCCATTTCCAAAGAGTTTGGCCGTAAAATCATCGGGTTGAGACGCCCCCCGGCGGGGGCGCCGGAAGCTGCCGGGCGTCGACACGCGGCGGCGAAGCGCATGAGAGCACCGCTCACAACACGAGCAGCACGACCGCATGGCTGATCCGCGCAGGCGCGACTTCCTGAAGCTCGCCGCCGCCCTCGCTGCCGGCGCCGGGACCGTTGCGGGCGACGCGCGGGCGCAAGGCGCCAGGGCGCCCGCGCTCAATCTGAAGCCCGAGAAAGGCGCGCGGCTGCGCGTGCTCCGCTGGAAGCGCTTCGTCCAGGGCGATGAGGACCTGTGGATGAAGAACACCGAGCGGTTCGCGAAGGCGACCGGCATTCCGGTCCGCATCGACAACGAGAGCTGGGAGGACGTGCGGCCGAAGGCGGCGGCCGCCGCGAACCTCGGCTCGGGGCCCGACGTCATCGTCGGTTTCTTCGACGATCCGCACCAGTACCCCGACAAGCTGGTCGACCTCAGCGACCTCGCGAACTATCTCGGCGCAAAGTACGGGGGCTGGTACGAGACCTGCGTGCGCTACGGGACGAAGGACGGCCGGTGGATCGGGCTGCCGCTCGGCTGCGCCGGCATCGCGCTCGTCTATCGGGAGAGCCACGTGAAGGCCGCGGGCTTCGCCCGGGTCCCGAACGACACCGACGGGTTCCTCCGGCTCTGCCAGGCGCTGCAGGCCAAGGGCACGCCGCCCGGGTTTGCGCTCGGGAACGCGGTCGGCGACGGCAACGCCTGGGCGCACTGGCTCGTCTGGTCGCACGGCGGCAAGCTGGTCGACGACCGGAACAACGTCGTCATCCACGCCCCCGCGACCGTCCGCGCGCTCGAATACGCGCGGGCGCTGTCCCGGACGTTCGTCCCCGGCACGCTCGCATGGCTCGACCCGGACAACAACACCGCGTTCCTCGACGGCCGGATCAGCCTGACGGCGAACGGGATCTCGATCTACTACGCGGCGAAGAACGACCCGAAGCTCGCCGCGCTCGCCACCGACATCCAGCACGCCAGCCTGCCGATCGGGCCGGTCGGCCACCCGACCGAGCTCAGCCTGCTCACGCAGGCGATGGTGTTCCGGTACAGCAAGTACCCGCAAGCGGCGAAAGAGTACCTGCGCTTCATGTGGGAGCGGGAGCAGTACGAGCCCTGGCAGCAGGCGTCGATCGGCTACATCACCCAGCCGCTGAAGGCCTACGCGGCGAATCCGGTGTGGACGGCCGACCCCAAGCACGCACCGTTCCGCAACGCGACGGGCGCGATGCTGTATCACGGCCACGCGGGCCGGCTCGGCTACGCGTCGGCAGCGGCGATGTCCGACTACATCATCGTCAACATGGTGGCCGACGTCGTTTCCGGCGCACGGACGCCGGGGGAAGCGGCAGAGCGGGCGCGGCGGCGGGCGGAACGCTATTACAAGGTGTAAGGATGGCGGGCCACGACGCGTTCAGGATCGCAGTACTCCCCGGCGACGGCATCGGCGTCGAGGTCATGGAGGTCTGCCTGGCGGTGCTCGAGCGCCTGCAGCGGCGGGTCGGCGGCTTCGGTCTCGCTTGCGAGCGCCTCCCGGGCGGCGCGCAGCTCTATCGCGACACCGGCGTCGCTTTCCCCAAGGCTTCGATGGACGCGTGCGAGCGCGCCGACGCGATCCTGTTCGGCGCGATGGGCTCGCCCGACGCGCGCCATGCCGACGGCACCGAGATCGCGCCGCAGCTCGAGCTGCGCTCCGGGCTGGACCTCTACGCCGGGGTCAGGCCGATCCGCGCCATTCCCGGCGTGCCGCTGCCGCTCGCCGACCCGCGTGCCGGTGACATCGATTTCGTGCTCGTCCGCGAGCAAAGCGAAGGCTGGTTCTTCGGGCGCTACCACCCGGAGGCCGTGCCGCCCTCGACCGACGACGCGGCGTACGACCTCGGCCGCACGACCCGGAAGGGGTCCGAGCGGCTGTTCGAGTTCGCCTTTCGCCTCGCGCACCAGCGACGCGCGCGCAACCCCGCCAGGGGCCGCGTCACCTGCGTCGACAAGGCGAACGTGCACCGGTCGCTCGCGCTGTTCCACCGCGTCTTCTGGGACTGCGCGAAGCGCCATCCCGACATCCCGGCTGACCACGCGTACGTCGATGCGATGGCGTTGAACCTGATCCGCAAGCCCTGGGCGTACGACGTCGTGCCGACCGAGAACCAGTTCGGCGACATCCTCTCCGATCTCGCGGCGGGGCTCGTCGGCGGCATGGGGATGGCGCCGTCCGGCGACATCGGCGACGACCACGCGCTGTTCCAGCCGGCGCACGGTACGGCGCCGGACATCGCCGGCCAGGGGCTCGCGAATCCGACCGCGATGCTGCTGTCCGCAGCGATGATGCTCGAGTGGCTCGGCGAGCGGCACGGGATGCCAGCCGCCGTCGACGCGGCGCGGGTTCTGGAGCGCGCGGTGGACCGCGTCTTCGCCGAGCGCCGCGTCCGCCCGCCCGACCTCGGCGGCAACGACGGCACCGCGTCGGTCGCGGGCGCCGTCGCCGCCGCGATCGACGACCGCGCCTAGAGCGGGCGCGTCAGGATCTTCCGCGGTGCCGCGGCGCCGCGGCCGCCTGCCGGAGCGCGGTCTCCACGAACGCGTCGAGCACCCAGCGCGACAGCGCCTCGACCTCGCGGTCCTTGGCGCCCCACATGTCCTTCAGCACCACGTAGGGCTCGATGCCGTAGACGAGCGACAACGCCTTGAGGAGGCGCTCGTAGGCCTTGGCGCCGAGCTTCGCCTTGAGCGGCGCGGCCGCGCGGTGCAGAAGGTAGCGACGGTGGCCACGGCGGAAGGGCTCCTCCTCGAGCAGGCCGGTCCGCTCGAGCGACTGGTGCTCGAGCGCGAGCTGGAGCGCGGCGCGCATGTGCGCCTCGTACTCGGTGAAGCGCGGATAGGTCTTCTCGAAGAGCTCCCTCAGCCGCGCGAGGCCGTCGGCGGCCTGGGGCACGTAGCGGCGCACCGGGCGCAGCGCCTCCTCGAGCACCGCGGTGATCAGCTTGCTGCGGCTGGGGAAGTACCGGTAGGCGGTCGCGCGCGACACGCCGGCGTTCAGGGCGACCTCGGCGACCGACGGGATCCGGCCCCGGCGCACGAGGGTCATCGCGTCGGACATGAGCAGGCGGTAGGTCCGCGCCCGCGCGCCCCGCTCCGCCTGCCACGTCCACGTCGTCGGTGTCGGCCGCTTCGCCACTGCTTGACAAGCCCTGAGACCGGCCCGTAGTCTCGCATCGATCGCGCGAGACACGCGTCTCATTTTTGCTCTCGCGTCTCATTGCAGCGCAACAACGACGATGCCCCGCGCCGGGGCGGTACGTCGCCCGGCGCGACGCCAGGAGGAGAACCGGTTGCGCATCGCCACCGGTTCACTAGAACTGGAGTCGGCCCAATGGCAACCAGGTTCGTAGACCGCGTGGCGGTCGAAGTCGACGGCGAAGGTGATGCCGTGTTGCTGATCCACGGCCTCGGCGGGTCGTCCAACGTCTGGACGCCGGTGATGCCGGCGCTCGCCCGGCACCGCGCGATCCGCCCCGACCTGCCCGGCTCGGCGCGCTCGTCGCGGGTCGAAGGACCGCTCTCGATCGAACGCTTCGTGGAGGCGATGCTCCGCGTGTGCAGCGCCGTCGGGGTCGAGCGCGCCCACGTCGCCGCGCACTCGCTCGGCACGATCGTCGCGTTCCATCTCGCCGTCGCCGCGCCGGCTCTGGTCCGGAGCCTCGCGCTCTTCGGCCCGCTGCTCGCGCCCGCCGACGCGATCCGGCCGGGCATCCGCGCGCGCGGCGAGAAGGCCCGGAGCGAGGGCGAGGCCGGCATGCAGGAGATCGCCAACGGGCTGGTCCAGGCGGCGACCTCGTCGGAGACGAAAGCGAAGCGCCCCGTCGCCGCGACGCTGGTGCGCGAATTCCTGATGCGCCAGCCGCCGGACGGCTACGCGCGCACCTGCGACGCGCTCGCCGACGCGCAGGCCGCCGACGCGTCGAAGATCACTTGCCCCGTGCTGCTCGTCACCGGCGACGAGGACGCGGTCGCGCCGGCGCAGAGCGTGCGCCAGATCGCCGAGCGCATCCCCGGCTGCCGGCTCGAGATCCTGCGCGGCTGCGGACACTGGACGACGATCGAGAAGCCCGACGAATGCAACGATCTGCTGCGGCGGTTCCACGAAGCACACCGTAGATGACATAGGAGACAGTCATGGCCAACGTCCTCTTCACCAACGTGCGCATCATCGACGGTTCGGGCGCCCAGCCCTATGCGGGCGAGGTTCTCGTCCAGGGCAACCGCATCCTGCGCGTCGCGCGCGGCGCGCGCGCCCTCCCGGTGGCCGGCGTCACCGTCATCGACGGCGCCGGCGCGACGCTGATGCCCGGCATGTGCGAGGCGCACACGCACTTCGGCTGGACCAACTCGAAGACGCTGGACGCCATCCAGAAGATGCCGCACGAGGAGCACACGCTCTGGGCCGCCGGGGTCGCCAAGCTGTATCTCGACTACGGCTGGACGTCGTGCGTCGGCGCGGCGACGCCGAAGCCGCGGCTCGACTGCGTGATCAAGGAAGCGATCAACTCCGGCCAGATTCCGGGGCCGCGCTACCTCGCCGCCAGCCAGGAGATCACGGTCACCGGGTCGCTCGGCGACGACATGCTGCCGCACCTGCCCTATCCGGAGATGTCCTTCGGCATGGTCGTGGACGGGCCCGAGGAGATGCGCAAGCAAGTGCGCATGTTCCTGAAGTACGGCGTGGACACGATCAAGCTCAACCTGTCCGGGGACAACCTGGTTCCCGGGGCCGACGCCACGACCAACTGGATGAGCGACGAGGAGGTGGCGATCGCGGTCCAGGAAACCCGGGTCCGGGGCCGGCGGCTGTCCTGCCACGCGCGCTCGACCGGCTCGATCAAGCAGGCCATGCGCCACGGCCTCGACATCATCTACCACGCGAGCTTCGCCGACGAGGAGGCGCTCGACCTGCTCGAGGCGGTCAAGGACCGGATCTTCGTCGCGCCGGGCCTGTCGGTGATCATCCGCCTCCTGAACGAGGGCGAGGTGGTCGGCATCAGCAACCAGCAGGCGAAGCGGATGGGCTACGAGCGGGAGCTCGAGGCCGCGGTCACCAGCATGAAGGCGATGCTCCGGCGCGGGATCCGGGTGCTGCCGGGCGGCGACTACGGCTTCGCCTGGGCGCCGCACGGGGAGAACGCGAAGGACCTCGAGTACTTCGTGAAGTACCTCGGCATGACGCCGATGGAGGCGATCGGGTCCTGCACCCGCTGGGGCGGGCAGATGATGCTGCAGGGCCGGGAGCTCGGCGAGATCAAGGAAGGCTACCTCGCCGACCTGCTGCTGGTGGACGGCGATCCGTTGAGCAACATCGCGATCCTGCAGGACCGCACGAAGCTCCTCGCGATCATGAAGGACGGCGGGTTCCACAAGGAGCCGGAGATCCGCTCCGCGCGGACGCGCTGGAGCCAGACCGCGGCCTGAAGCGGGCGACGTCGGAGGCCGGGGCGTGTCGAAGTTCTGGAGATGGTTCTGGGGCCTCGTGATCGGGGTGCCGATCGCGGTGTTCTCGGTCTGGGCGCTCGCGACCAACGAACGGCTCTTCGTCGTCACGCTGCTCAACGGCCTCACGCTGGCGTCGCTCTACTTCATCGTCGCGGCCGGCTTCACGCTCGTGTTCGGGCTGATGCGCAACGTGAACCTCGCGCACGGGTCGCTCTACCTCCTCGGCGGCTACCTCGGGTACGTCGTCGCGGAGCACACGGGGTGGTATCTCGCCGCCGTGGCGGTCGGTTTCGCCGGCGCCGCGGTCGCCGGCCTCGCGATGCAGGTCTCGATCTTCCGCTTCATGCCGGGCGAGGACCTGCGCCAGACGATGGTGACGATCGGGCTCGCGATAGTCATTGCGGACATCCTGCTGTGGATCTTCGGCGGGCAGGTGCACCAGCTCTCGCCGCCCGACTGGCTGGACGGCCCGCTGCGGGGGCTGCCGGTGATCAACGCCTACTCCAAGTTCCGCCTCGCGCTGCTGCCGCTCGGCATCGCGATCGGGGTGCTGCTGTGGCTGTTCCTCAACCGCACGCGCGTCGGCATGCTGATTCGCGCCGGGGTGGACGACCGCGGCATGCTGTCGGCCTCAGGCGTCAACGTCAACCTCGTGTTCGCGATCACGTTCGCGATCGGCGCCGGGCTGGCGGGCTTGGGCGGCGTGATCGGCGCGGTGGAGCTCTCCATGGTGCCGGGCGAGGACGTGCGGATGCTGCTCGCCTCGTTGGTGGTGGTCATCGTCGGCGGGATGGGCAGCGTGGTCGGTGCCGCGCTCGGCGCGACCATCCTCGGTGTCGCCGAGACCTTCGGCCTCGCGTACGCGCCGACCTACAGCGTGGTGTTCACTTTCGTGATTCTCGTGCTGGTGCTCGCGTTCCGGCCGCGGGGCATTCTGGGGCGGCCGGCATGAGCACGCGCAAATGAGCGCTGCACAGTGGCGCAAGGCGATGAACTCCGGCGCCTCGCCGCAGGCCTGGCCGCGCCAGCGGCGCATTGCCCCTGCCGCCGCCGGGTCAGCGCCCGCGCCGATCGAGGGGCGGCCCGACGGCGGCGACCCGAATGCCCCGGCGTGGCGCCGCTGGATCTGGCAGCGGGTCGCTGCGCGGCACGTGTTCGTGCTGCTCGCGGTGCTCATCTACCCGCTCGTAGCGACGCCGTTCTTCGCCTTCCAGATCGGCGCGCAATCACTCGCGCTCGGCCTGGTCGCGCTGTCGCTCACGTTCCTCGCCGGCTACGGCGGCATGATCTCGCTCGCCCAGATGACCGTGGCGGGGATCGCCGGGTACATGGTGGCGATCCTCGGCACGAGCAGCGTGGCGGAGATCAGCCTCGGCTGGCCGTGGTGGGTCGTGGTGCCGCTCGCGATCGCGACCGCCACCGTGTGCGCGACGTTCATCGGCTGGCTCTCGGTGCGCACCGAGGGCATCTACACCATCATGATCACGCTGGCGATCGGGGTGGCGTTCCATTACCTGATGCAGCAGAACTACTCGCTGTTCAACGGCTGGCAGGGGTTCCAGCGGGTGCTGACGCCGAAGGTGCTCGGGATCGACTGGCGCTCGCCGATCGCGTACTACTACCTGGCGCTCTTCTGGGCGCTCGCCGGCTACTTCTTCGTGAAGTACCTCGTGCGCACGCCGTTCGGGATCGCGCTCCAGGGCATTCGCGACAACCCGCGCCGCATGAACGCGCTCGGTTTCAACGTCATCGCGCACCGCGTCGCGGCCTACGCCGTCGCCGGGCTGATCGCGGCGGTCGGCGGGGTGCTGCTCGTCTGGTACAACGGCCTGATCACGCCCGGCTCGGTCGGCACGTCGTGGCTGATCAACATCCTGGTCATCGCGGTGCTCGGCGGCATGCGGCATCCGATCGGCCCGTTCGTCGGCGCGGTCGTGTTCGTGCTGCTGCAGAACTTCGCCATCGACGTGTTCGACCGGGAGCGCTTCAACCTGGCGATCGGCGGGATGTTCCTCGCCATCGTGCTGTTTTCTCCGGACGGGCTGCTCGGCCTCTGGGCGCGCCTGCGGGCGCGCCTCGAGGGCGCGGACGCCCGATCGCGGATTTCAACCCGCGGCGCATCGCGCCGCCTTTAGCCAAAGGAGGAAGCAGACCATGAGGCAAAGCAAGAGAGTGTTCGCGCGCACGCTCGTCGCGGCGGCGGTCGTCGCGGCGTTCGCGGCGCCGGCGGCGGCACAGCAGGTCATCAAGATCGGCCTGCTCGCCACGCTGGAGGGCCCCTTCGCCGCGGGCGGCCAGGACAGCATGCGTGGCGCGGAGCTTGCCGTGAAGCAGCGGGGCGGGATGGTCGCCGGCAGGAAGATCCAGATCATCAAGGCGTCCTCCGACGCCAAGCCCGACGTCGCGGTCAACGCCACGCGCAAGCTCGTCGAGCAGGACAAAGTGGACATCATGGTCGGGCCGTTGTCCGGTTCCGAGGGCATCGCCGTCAAGGAGTACTCGAAGACCCAGCCGAACATCACCTTCATCAACGGCTCGTCGGGCGCGCAGGCGACGACGCTCGTCAACCCGTCGCCGAACTTCTTCCGCTTCAACACCGAGGGCGCGCAGTGGATGGTCGGTCTCGGCAAGGCCGCGCTCGACAGGGGCTACAAGCGGATGATGGTGATCGCCGAGGATTACGCGTTTCCGTACTCGCAGGTGCAGGGCTTCATGGTCGAGTACTGCCGCCTCGGCGGGAAGGTGCCGGCCAAGGCCTGGGTGCCGCTCGGCGGGAAGGACTACTCGTCGGTGATCGCGCGCATCCCGAAGGACGTGGACGCGCTGCTGGTGGTGCTCGGCGGCGCCGACGCGGTGAACTTCCTCAACCAGTACGAGCAGGCGGGCGGCGACAAGCCGATCGTCGGCGGCTCGATCACGGTGAGCCAGGACATCCTCAACTACAAGGGCAAACGCCGCGACTCCCTCATCGGCACGATGGCCGGGTCGCCGATCGCCGATGCCTACGACGCGCCCGAGTTCAAGGCCTTCGTCGCCGACTACAAGAAGAGCTACCCGGATGGCTATCCGAGCCCGTCGCTGTTCGCGCTCGTCTACTACATCAACATGAAGGCGGCGCTCGACGGCCTCGAGGCGGTCAAGGGCGATCTCTCTGGCGGTCAGGCGAAGTACCGGGCGGCGCTGGCGAAGCTGGTCGTGAAGACGCCCGTCGGCGACGTGCGGCTCGACGGCAACCGCCAGGCGATCGGCACCACCTTCATCACCGAGGTGGCGAAGGACGCGAAGGGCGGGCTCTACAACAAGGTGCTGAAGAAGATCGACAACGTCGACCAGCTCCTCGGCGTGAAGAAGGAGGACTTCCAGATCGGCTCGCGCGACGTGCCCAATTGTCCGTGACGACGAATCCGTCGCCCCGGCGGAAGCCGGGGCCCAGGCAACCCGCGTTGCAGCCTGGATGCCGGCTTTCGCCGGCATGACGGACTCTACCCATGGC
>JBOIFD010000229.1:0-9991 GCA_050741515.1 Burkholderiales bacterium | reverse complement strand
GCCCGGCCGCGGACGGGGTCGAGCGTCCGCCGCCGCCCGCGCCGGCGCCGACGTACCCGCTCACGATCGACCTGCGCCTGCTGCTCTTCGACGCGGCGCGCGCGCTCCTCATCGGGCGGCCGGAGCTCGCGCGCGAGGCGGTGCTCAAGCCGATCGAGTGGGACGGGCGGATCGTCGGGTACCTGGGGTACGTCCCGCGGCCGCAGCGCCTCGTGGCGATCGAGCGGGTGTTCGCCGAGCAGCAGAACCTGAGGTTCGCGGCGCTCGCGCTCGGGATGCTCGTCGCGGGGCTCGCGGTGGGCGCGGGGCTCGCGCACTGGCTCACGAAGCGGACGCGCGCGGTCGCACGCGGGACCGCCGCGCTGATCCAGGGGGACTACGACGTGCGGCTGGAGGCCGCCGGCCGCGACGAGCTCGCGCAGCTCGCGCGCGACTTCAACGACCTCGCCGCGACGCTCGCCGCGAACCGCCGCGCGCGGCAGCAGTGGATCGCCGACATCGCCCACGAGCTGCGGACGCCGCTCGCGGTGCTGCGCGGCGAGATCGAGGCGCTGCAGGACGGCGTGCGGCCGCTCGGGCAGGCGAGCCTCGGCTCGCTCGCCCAGGAGGTGGCGCAGCTCGCCCGGCTGGTCGAGGACCTGCATCTCCTCTCGCTCTCCGACCTGGGCGCGCTCGACCATCACAAGGAGCCGCTCGACCTCGCGGAGGTGATCGAGGACGTCGTGGATGCGCAGCGGCGCGCGCTCGCCGAGCGCGGGCTCGAGGCGAGCCTCCGGCTCGAGCGCGGCGTGCGCATCCTGGGCGACGGGACGCGGCTCGCGCAGGTGTTCGGCAACCTGATGCAGAACACGCTTCGCTACACCGACTCGCCGGGCCGGCTCGCGATCGCGGTGCGGCGGACCGGCGGCCGGGCGGTGGTCGACTGGCAGGATTCGAGCCCCGGCGTGCCCGAGGGGGATCTGCCGCGGCTCACGGAGCGCCTGTTCCGGGTCGATGCCTCGCGGAACCGTGCCAACGGCGGGTCCGGGCTCGGGCTCGCGATCGTCCGGGCCATTGTCGAGGCGCACGACGGCCGGCTGGGGGCGCGCGCGAGCCCGCTCGGCGGCCTGTGGTGGGAGATCTCGCTCCCGGCCGGCGACGGGCGCGGCGCGCATGGCTGACCGCATCCTCGTCGTCGAGGACGAGCAGAAGCTCGCGGAGCTGCTGCGCGACTACCTCGCGCAGGAGGGGTACGAGGTGTCTATCCTCGACCGGGGCGATGCGGTCGAAGACTGGATGCGCGCGCACGGCGCGGATCTCGTGCTCCTCGACCTGATGCTGCCCGGGAAGAGCGGGCTCGAGGTGTGCAAGGCGCTGCGCACGTTCTCGGACGCATCGATCGTGATGGTGACCGCGCGCGTCGAGGAGATCGACCGGCTGCTCGGGCTCGAGCTCGGCGCCGACGACTACATCTGCAAACCGTTCAGCCCGCGCGAGGTGGTGGCGCGGGTGAAAGCGGTTCTCCGGCGTGCCAAGCGCCAGGACGGTCCCCAGGAGACCGGGCTCGTGCTCGACGAGGCCGGCTTCCAGGCGAGCATCGGCGGGAGGGACCTGGAGCTGACGGCGGTGGAGTTCCAGCTGCTCAAGGTGCTGGCGGCGCGGCCCGGGCGGATCTACTCGCGCGACCAGCTGATGGACGCGATGTACCGCGACGAGCGGGTGGTCTCGGACCGGACGGTCGACAGCCACGTGAAGAAGCTGCGCAGGAAGATCGCCGACGCGCTGCCCCAGCGGGAGATCATCCACTCGGTCTACGGGGTGGGCTACAAGTACGAGTGGTGATTTCGCTCCGAGCCGCCGCTTCGCTCAAGGCTCCGCCCACATGCGCAGCAGGTTGTGATAGCAGCCGGTGAGAGCGACGAGCGTCGGGTTGCCCGGCGCCTCGCGGGTGAGGCGCACGATCGCCATGTCGAGGTCGAACAGCAGCGTCCGCCGCGCGTCGTCCGCGACCATGCTCTGGAGCCAGAAGAACGACGACACCCGCGCCCCGCGCGTGACCGGCGTCACGCGGTGCAGGCTCGTCGCCGGGTAGAGCACCAGGTCGCCCGCCGGGAGCTTGGAGCTGTGCACGCCGTAAGCGTCCTCGACGAGGAGCTCGCCGCCGTCGTACTCCTCCGGCGGCGTGAGGAACAGCGTCGCCGACAGATCGGTGCGGATCCGCACCCCGGTGGGCGCATGCACGCGGATCGCGCCGTCGACGTGGCTCCCGAACGCCATGCCGCCGCGATAGCGGTTGAAGAGCGGCGGGAACACGCGCTTCGGTAGCGCCGCCGACATGAACAGCGGGTTGCGCTCGAGCGCGGCCGCGATGGCCGCGCCCGTCTCGCGCGCGGCCGGGGAATCCTCGGGCAGCTGCTCGTTGTGCTTCGCGTGCGCCGCCTGGTGCCCCGAAGTGACGTTGCCGTCGACCCACTCCGCGGCCTCGATCCGCGCCCGGAACCGGGCAGCCTGGTCGCTCGAGAGCACCTGCGGGATCCGGAGAAGCATTGCGGCCGGCTGCCGTTCGGATAGCTCGCGGGCGTCGACGCTAGAAGAACCGGTAGCGGAACGT
Source organism: Burkholderiales bacterium (assembly GCA_050741515.1). Lineage (GTDB taxonomy): Bacteria > Pseudomonadota > Gammaproteobacteria > Burkholderiales > SG8-39 > DATEDA01. Next base: position 7,401 of record JBOIFD010000229.1, on the reverse strand, counting down.
CAGCATCCCGGTGAGCGACTGGCCGGGGAGCACGCGCACCGGGTTGTTCTGGTAGCCGCCCGTGTAGTACACCTTGTTGAAGATGTTGAAGACGTTGAGCTGAACGTCGTAGGTCCGCTGGATGTACCCGACCATCGCGTCGAAGCGCGCCCAGCCGGGGACCTTGGCGCGGTTCCGCTCGTCGAGCCAGCGCGACGACGAGGCGAACATGCCGCCGCCGACCTGCCAGCCCTGCCCGAGGCGGTAGACGGTCCAGACATTCCCGCTCCACGGCGCGACGGTCATGTCCTTGCCCGTCGTCAGGGGATCGCCCTGGATGATCTTGCCATCCATGTAGGCCGCGCCCGCGTAGACGTCCCAGTTCGTCGTCAGCGAGCCGGCGAGCTCCGCCTCCACGCCGTCGACGCGGCGCTCGCCCGCAAGCTTCACCAGACCGTCGGCCGGATCGGTATAGCGCGCGTTCGTCTTCGCGGTGCGAAAGATGGCCGAGCGCAGCCGCAGCGCCGGCGTGAAGTCCCATTGCCCGCCGATCTCGTAGTTGTTGGTTTTCTCCGGCGCGAGATCATCGGTGAGGGCGTTCAGGTTGGTGCCCGAAGCGCCGTAGACGCCGAGCTCACCCGAGGGGTTGTAGGCGTTCCCCCACGAGACATAGTACGACTGCGCGCTCGTCGGCTGCCAGATCGCGCCCAGGCGGCCGCTCCACAGCCCCTCGCTCTGCTTGAACGGGCCGGTGTTGGTCCCCAGGGGGCTGAGCGCGGTCTGCTGGGTCTGCGCCTCGTACCACTCCCAGCGCAGGCCGGCGACCAGCTTCCACTGCGGCGAGAGCTCGATCTGATCGAGCGCGTAGAGCGCGACCGTGTCGCCCTGCGACTTGACCTCGTTCTGCGGCGTCTTGGTGTAGAAGATGACCGAGTTGTAGTCGGGCGCGAGGAGCGGGGTATTGGACGTCGGCGGGTCCACCGCGGCCGTCGCCGGATTCGCGTCGAACGCATAGGTGGTTCGGTCGAGACGCTCGGTGGAGACCACCAGCCCGCCGGCGACCGTGTGCTTGACCGCACCGGTCGTGACCTTCCACGTGAAGTCGGTCTGATTGATCAGCACGCCGTCGTCGGTGTCGCGCGCCCGGTTGTGCGTGCGGGTGACCTGGAGCAGCGTGAAGGGGGTGGCGGCGGTGACCGGGTTACCGTTGACGTCGACGCCGGAAAGCACGCCCTGGGTGGCCTCGCCGTTGCGGCGGTAGTTCGCCCAGCGCGTCGTATTGCGGAGGCTCAGCGCGTCGCTGAACCGGTGGTCGATCGTCAGCGTCGCGATGTTCGTGTTGTAGTTGGTTTCGTCGTGGCGCGGCAGCCCGTAGTACTTCTTCGCGTCGACCGGCGGCATGGCGTAGGCGAACGCCGGCCCGAGGGTCGGCTGGCCGTAGTCGGTCTTGCTGCTGGTCCACAGGTACTCGTAGGCGAGCGTGACCTCGGTCGGGGAGCCGATGCCGAAGCGCAGGGTCGGCGCGAAGCCGAACTGGTGGTTCTGGATCGTGTCGCGGTAGGTGTCCGAGTACTCGCCGAGGAGGTTGAGGCGCAGCGCGTTCCCCGGGGTGAGCAGGAAGTTCGCGTCGCCGACGAGCCGCGCCTCGCCGTTCGTCCCCAGGCTCAGGCCCACCTCCGTGCGCCGCAGCAGGTCCGGGACCTTGCTCACCTGGTTGATCACGCCGGCGGTCGAACCGCGGCCGAAGAGGAGGGCCGAGGCGCCCTTCAGCACCTCGACCTGCTGGACGTTGAAGAGGTCGCGGTTGTACTCGCCGATGTCGCGCACGCCGTCGAGGAACGTGTCCCCGGCGACCGGGAAGCCGCGCAGCCAGAAGATCTGACCCGCGGTGACTCCGCCCTCCGGCGCGGTCATCGTGATGCCGGGAACGTTGCGCAGCGCCTCGGAGAGCGAGGTCGCGGACTGCTGGCGCAGCACCGGCTGCGGGACGGTGCTGATGAACTGCGGGATGTCGCGCAGCGGCGTCTCGGTGCGGAAGGCGCTGGACGTCGAATCGGTCTTGAAGCCCTGGCCCTCGGGCGGGGCGGTGACCTTGACCTCGGGCATGGTCTGGGCGGGTTGCGGCTGCGGGGCCGGTTGCTGGGCGAGCGCCGGTCCGGCGCCGGAAAGCATCAAGATGACGGCGGCGGCGATCGGCCGCCGGGTGAACTGCGCCATGGAACCCCCCTAAGTGGTTGCATCGACTGCCGAAGCACGGGCTTGCTGGGCAGGACGCGGGGTCCCCTGGCTGGCTCCTGGCGGCCGGCTTCAGCCGGCCTTTTGATAATGCTAATCGTTCTCACTTGCGTCTGTAAAGGGGTCTGGCGTATCGTGAGGGGGTTGAACGGCCGGAGCGCACGGATGGATCCACGATTCGTCATCGGTGTCCTCGCCGGGGCCCTCGGCGGCGTGCACGGCTGGGCCGCGGCCGAGGTCCAGGTGCGGTACCAGGACCCGGCGTCGTTCGCCGTCATGCGCGACGCGGCGCGGCCGAGCGAGCCGGTGCGCCGGGCGTACCTCGACGAGCTCAAGGCGTACCTCGAACGACGGGCGGCGAGCCGGATCGCCGACGGCGACACGCTCGTGGTGACGATCACCGATCTTCAGCTGGCGGGCCTCTACGACCCGCTGCTGCATCCGCCCGCGGCGAGCGTGCGGATCGTCCGCGATGTGACGCCGGCGCGCATCGACCTGCGGTTCACGCTGGCCCGCGCCGACGGCACGGCGCTCCGGGAAGGCGAGCGCAAGCTGCGCAGCGTGGGGTACCCGCTAGACCCTGGCGTCGCTCCGGCCGACCCGCTGCGGTACGAGAAGGCCCTGCTCGACGACTGGCTGCGGCGGGAGTTTCCGCGCTAGCCCGAGCTAGGGGGCGCGATACGCCTCGATGACCTCGAGGATGCGCGTCTGGGCCGCCTTTCTCGACGGCGGGTCGGCGAGATCGCGGCCCAGGTAGTCCTGCTCGACCTCGTACATGCGCACGAAGCGCGGGGGCGCGCCTGCCGCCGCCTTCTCGACGAAGGGCCCCGCCCCGTCCAGAACCGTGTCCCAGGTCTCCCGCAGGACGTTCCAGAATGCCTGCCGCGGACCGGCGAACGCCTGGGCCACCGCGCACTCGGACGCCGGCAACCGCACGTACCAGTTCTTCCCGGTTTCCCGGACGAGCGGCGTGCGCCCGCCGTCGCGGTGCAGCGTCTTGACGTTCTCCTGCCGCTCGAGCCAGCTCGAGCCGTAGGCGACGATGCGCGTGGTGCGGTTGAGGGTGTCGTAGTCCCTGCGCCCCATGTCCCGGGTCTCCCGACCGGGAATGGGCGCGTAGTTCGAGCACGACCACTCGGCGTAGGCGGTCTCGCTCGTCCAGCGCGCCGCGCACTGGTAGCGGAGCCCGTCGTCCAGGTTCGTGACGCGCCGGGTCCACAGCCCGGAGGAATCCTTCAGGCGCTTGACCTGCCAGGTCCCGGGCGCGACGAACTCGTAGAGGAACGGCGCCTCGAACTCCCAGTCCTCCGACTGATGCTTGATCGCGCTGTCGGGCCGGACCGCGCCGCGCAGATCGGCCGCGAACAGGACGCGCTGGAGCCGCACGCGTCGCGGCGACAGCACCTCCGCGGTGATCCATTCCTTGACCGACTTGTCCCGGTTGACGTCGTAGACCCGGGGATCGCGGACGTATCCCGGCCGGAGACTCTCCGTCTCGACGTAGCTGTAGTCCACCAGGAAGCAGCCCGCCATGCTCTGGATGGCGCTGCGTCCCCGCGCGACCGGCTCGTCCTCGGCGCGCGCTGCAGCGCTGGCGAGGGCGAGCAGGGCGAGGCCGACGAACGCAGCGGTAAGCATCGACATCCGTGAACCACCTGGCGCGTGAACTGTAGGGCGTGAGCCCGGCGCTCACTCCCGGCCGGGCGCCGGCACGGCGTGACGCGCAGCGAGGCGACTGTACCAGAGCAGCGCGACGACGGCCGCGAGCACGAGCGCCTGCGCGAGGACGCTCTGCGTGGTGGGAAAGATTCCGAGCGCGGGCACGCGGATGAACGCAATCGGGTCGGCGGGGATCGCCCCCGCCTCCTGCAGCGCGGCGACGCCCTTCCCGGCGAGGACCACCGCGAGCGCGCAGAGGAGCAGCGAGGTGGCGGTGAAGAACGGTCCGAGCGGCAGCCGCACGCCGTAGCGGAAGATCGCCCACGCGATGGCCGCGAGCGAGGCGACGGCGGCCGCGATCCCGCCGAAGAACGCGGGCCGCCCGGATTCCTCCGCCTGGACCCAGAGCGCCTGGTAGAAGAGCGCCGTCTCGAGCATCTCGCGATACACGGCGAGGAACGCGACGAGCGCCAGCGCCCAGAGGGTTCGCGCGGCGAGCGCCGCACCCACCTGCTCCCGGATGAAGCCCTGCCAGGCGCGCGCCGACGCGCGGGTATGCAGCCAGTAGCCGACGTAGACGAGCATCGCGGAGGCGAGGACGGCGGTGACGCCCTCGGTCAGCTCGCGGGTGGCGCCCGAGATCTCCACCAGCGCCGTCGCGGCAGCCCACGTGGCGAGGCCGAGCGCGATCGCGCTCGCCCAGCCGGCATGCACGAACGGCAGCGCGTCGCGCCGGCCCGCCCGCACGAGAAACGCGATGATCGCCGCGACGACGAGCAGCGCCTCGAGCCCTTCGCGCAGCAGGATCAGGAGCGCGCTCGCAAAGATCGTCCGCGGCGACAGGCTCGCGTCCGCGAGCGCGTCTTTGGCCCGGGCGAGGAGGGTCTCCACGCGGGCCGCCTGTCCCGCCACGTCGGCCACCGGCGCCGCGTCGCGCATGAGCGCGCGCAGGGCCATCATCTCGCGCTCGGTCGCGCGGACCAGCTCGGCGTCGACGTTCTGCAGGCTCGCCTCGACGAGCTCGAAGCCCTCGAGGTACGCCTGGACCGCGAGCCGCTGGGCGCCGGCCCGGTCGCCCGCGCGGTAGGCGGCGACGCTCTCGGCGAGCCTCGCCGCCGAGAAGTCGAGCGGCGCCGGCTTGCCGGCCGCGAGGACTTCGGGGTGCGCGCGAAGGTAAGCCTGCACGAGCACCGCGCTCTCGCCGAAGCGATCGCGCACCTCGTCGGCGGAGAGCGTTGCGACATTGGCGGGGTCGGCAAAGGCGTCCCTTGCCTGCCCCGACTGCCAAGCCGCGGCGCCTTTCGCCAATGCGTCCGGTGCCGCCGCGAGGTTCGCCACGAAGAACGCGAGCGACCAGCGCTCGTCCTCCGAGAGCTGGCCGAACGGCGCCATCGCGGTTCCGGCGACGCCCAGCGTGATCGTGTTGTAGAGGCCGTACGCGCTCCGCTGCGCCATGCGGGCCGCGTCGTGGAAGTTGGACGGCGGAGGCTCGAGTCCCCGGGCGCCCGGCCCGTCGCCGCGGCCTTCGGCGCCGTGGCACGCTGCGCAGTGCTGCCGGTAGAGCCCGGGCGCCTGGGCGAGGTCGGGGATGCGCCGGGGCGCGACCTCGATGCCGTAGGCGCCGATCAGCGCCCACCGGAGCTTCGCCGCCGCGGTGGCGACCACCGTGGCCTCCGCCTTGGACTGGACGAGCTTCGCCAGCGCCGCCGCCTGCGCAGCGAGGCTCGCCTGGTGCGGGTTCGCCGCGAGCGCCGCGATCTGCGCTCGCACCTGCGCTGTGAACTCGAGCATCTCGCGATACTCGTCCTCGCTCTTGACCTTGCCCTCGGCCACCGCCTCCGGATAGTCGACGCCGATGTAGTCGAGGAGGTGGAGGACCAGTGGCGCGTCGCCGGGCGCGGGCTGCGCGGCGGCGAGGCTGCAGCCGAGGACGACGACGAGGAGGCTGGCGAGGACGCGAACGCCCATGGCTGGCGAGGCGCGTCCTACGGCTCGCGGTCGTGGGGATCCGACACGAACCCGATCCGCGTGAGTCCGGCGTTTGCGGCGTCGGCAAGCGTTTCGGCGACCCACTGGTACCGCGCCGCGGCGTCGGCGCGGATGTGGACCTCGGGCTGCGGCTGCTGCTTCGCCGCCGCCGCGAGCCGCTCCCGCAGCTCGGCGCGACTCACCGCCTGGCCGTTCCAGTAGATCGCGGCCGACGCGTTGACCGCGAGCTGGACGTTGTCGGGCTTGGTCAGGTTCGGCGCGCTGGCCGCCTTCGGCAGGTCGATCTTCACCGCGTGCGTGAGGAGCGGCGCGGTGATGATGAAGATGACGAGCAGCACCAGCATGACGTCGATGAGCGGGATCATGTTGATCTCCGCCATCGGCCGCGTGCTCGGCTCCCGGTCGAAGCCGCCGAAGGCCACCTACGCCGCTCCCTTCACCACGCGCGGAGCGGGCTGGCGGGAGCCCGCGGCGGCGTCGGTGTCGTGGTAGTGGACGCCGGTGGTCAGGAACGCGAAGAGATCGTGCGCGAACGCGTCGAGCTTGGCGAGGACCAGGCGGTTGGACCGGACGAACCCGTTGTAGGCGAGCACCGCCGGGATCGCCACGGCGAGGCCGAGCGCGGTCATGATCAGCGCCTCGCCGACCGGTCCCGCCACGCGGTCGAGCGTGCCCTGGCCCGAAAGCCCGATGCCGACGAGCGCGTGGTAGACGCCCCAGACGGTGCCGAACAGCCCGACGAACGGCGCGGTGCTCCCGACCGAGGCGAGCACGGTGAGGCCCGACTCGAGCTTCGCCGTCTCCTCGTCGATCACGCGGCGGATCGACCGGGTGAGGAACTCCGCGCCGCTGCCCGCTTCGTTCAGGCGGTTCAACCCGTGGCGCGCGTGATGGCGCGACGAGACGATCGAGTGGTACGCGAGGTGCGAGAACGGCTCGTCGGGATGCTGCTCCTCGAGATGGCGCTCGACCGCCGCGAGCGACGGCGCGTCCCAGAACGTCGCGAGGAAGCGGGCGCTGCGGCGCCGGCGGAGGAGGCTCTCCGCGCCCTTGGTGACGATGAAATACCACGTCGCCACCGACATCAGGAGCAGCAGCACGAGGATCGTCCGGCCGAGCGAGTCGGTCTGGGCGAGGAGGTGGGCGAAGCCGAGCGTTGGCGTCTGGTCCATCGGGTCAGCCATCCAGCAGGACGAACGAAATCGGTACGATCACCCAGGCCGCGATCGGCCGGTCGGCCTGCCGCGCGGGCACGAACCGCCAGCGGCGCACGGTCTCGAGCGCGGTGGTGTCGAGGCGCGCCGACCCGCTCGAGGTCCGCAGCTCGACCTGCTCGGGCCGCCCGTCGGCGCCCACCAGCACGCGCAGGAAGACCTTGCCCTGCTCCCCGTTGCGGCGCGCGACGGGCGGGTAGGCCGGGGCAGGGTTATGCAAGTAGTCGGCCAGGAAACTCGGCGGCGTGATCGGCAGCGGCGCGACGATCGGGGCGGCCACCGGCGCCGCGGCGATCGGCTCCGCCGGCGGCGGCGGGGGTGACGG
>JBOIFD010000228.1:0-10862 GCA_050741515.1 Burkholderiales bacterium | reverse complement strand
CCTGGAAGTCCGCCAGCAGCACGCCGTTGGCGACGAAGCGCGGCGCCCAGTGCGAGATCGCGGAGGCGACCCGCGGATCGGTCGTGGCCGTCGTCGCTTCGCTCATTGGACTACCCGCGCGCTCCGCGCGCGGGGTTCGCCCTTGGGGCGGCCCGGCGGGCCCATTGGACTACCCGCGCGCTCCGCGCGCGGGGTTCGCCCTTGGGGCGGCCCGGCGGGCTCAAGCCGGTCTCCGCCCGGACCAAGCGTCGTCGAGGAGCTTCCGGATCGCGGCGCGCTCGATCGGCCGGGGATTCCAGTAGGGCGCGGCGCAGGCGAGCTCGGCCGCTCGATCGAGATCGCGCTCCGGCATGCCGATGTCCCTGAGCGCAAGCGGCGCGCCGAGCGACTGCTCGAGGTCGTAGAGCCCCTGCGGGGCGTTCGTCGCCTCGAGCGCGCGGGCGATGCGCGTCATCGCCTCGGGCGCGGCCGCCGCGTTGTACGCGATCGCGTGCGGCAGGACGACGGCGTGCGTTTCCGCGTGCGGAAGGTTCCAGGTGCCGCCGAGGACGTGGCAGAGCTTGTGGTGAAGCGCCATCCCGACCGCGCCGAGCACCGCGCCGCACAGCCATGCCCCATACAGGCAGTCGGAGCGCGCGTCGAGATCCTGCGGCGCCTCCACGACCCGCGGCAGCCCGCGGGCGAGCGCGCGGATGCCCTCCTCGGCCAGCATCGACATGATCGGGTTCGCGTCCTGCGCATACAGCCCCTCGGCGGCGTGCGCGACCGCGTTCATGCCGCTCGTCACCGACAGCGCGACCGGAAGCCCGACGGTGAGCGCGGGATCGTAGATCACCGTCCGCGGCAGCACCCGCGGGTCCCGGCCGGTCCGCTTCATCCCGCCCTCGGTAATGCCGAAGATCGGCGTCATTTCCGAGCCCGCGTACGTGGTCGGGATGGCGAGGATCGGGAGCTCGGATTCGAGCGCGATCGCCTTGCCGAGGCCGGTGGTCGACCCGCCGCCGATCGTCACGGCGCAGTCGGCGCCGATGCGCTTCGCCTCTTCCCGCGCCGCGCGCGCCGTCTCGACCGGGACGTGCATCACCGCGTGCGCGAAGATCCCGGCGGCGCGGCTGCCCAGCCGCCGCGCGACGTCTTCGGCCTGGGCGCGCTGCTCCGGGGTCGACAGCACGAGCGCGCGGGTCGCACCCAGCCGCCCGATCTCGCGCGGCAGCTCCGCGAGCGCGCCGACCCCGAAGACGACGCGGCCGGGGAGCTGGTTGTAGCTGAAGCTGCGCATTCACGAGCGACGGGTGCGACGCGCGGGAGCGCGACCACCCGTCGCCCTTCACCCCTTACTGAGGCTTCAGACCCGCCTTGACCATCACGTCGCCGAGCTCCCGGTACTCGCTCGCGACGAACCGGTCGAGCTGCTCGGGCGTCATCGCCATCGGCTCGGTGCCGAGCTTCATCAGGCGCTCCTTCATCTCCGTCGCCTGCAGCGCGCGGTTCACCTCGGCGTTGAGCTTCGCGACGATGTCCCGCGGCGTCTTGGCCGGCGCGAGCATCGCCACCCAGAAGGTGTTCTCGGCGTCCGGATAGCCGGCCTCGGCGATCGTGGGGACGTTCGGCAGCGCGCCGATGCGCTTCGCCGTGCTCACCGCGAGCGGCGTCACTTTGCCGTCCTTGATCACGCCCATGCCGGACACGGCCGGCACATAGGCGTACTGGACGCGACCGGCCATCGTCTCGGCGAGGATCGGCGGCGTGCCCTTGAGCGGGACGTGAACCGCCTTGATCCCGGTGGCGACGTTGAACTTCTCGATGCTGACGTGCGCGCCGCTGCCGACCCCCGCGGTCGCGTAGTTGAACGCGCCCGGCTTCGCCTGCGCGGCGGCCACCAGCTCCTTGACCGTCTTCACGCCCAGCGACGGCGGAACGATCAGGACGCTCGGCAGGCTCCCGAGCAATGCGACGCCCGCGAAGTCCTTCAGGGTGTCGTACCCCAGTTCCTTGTAGAGCACGTGGTTCACCGCGTGCCCGGACGAGACGATCACGACCGTGTACCCGTCGGGCTCCGCCCGCGCCGTCTCCCGGATGCCGATGCTGCCGCCTGCCCCCGGCTTGTTTTCGACGACGACCGGCTGGCCCCAGGCCGCGGTGAGGCGCTCGCCCACGAGCCGCCCCATCACGTCGGTCGCGCTGCCCGGCGTGAACGGCACGATCATCCTGATGGGCTTGCCCGGATAGCTGGCCTGCGCGAGCGCGGCGGGCGCAGCCGAGCCGAGCGCCGCGGCCGCGGCGGCGGCGATCACAACTTTGAGCGGTTGCATGATAGGTCTCCTCCTTTGGGATGGATCACGCGCGGGTCAGGCCGCGCTCTTCTTGGACGCCGACGCCTGGCGCGCCCAGTAGTCGGCCGACGCCTTCGACGCCGCGAGCTCCTGGGCGGTCTCGTAGCCGGGCGCCATCGACGCCGAAGTTCCGGCGAGCACCTGGTGGTGGTCGATGTTGAGCAGCCTGAGCCAGCTCTGCTGTCCCATGGTGAGGGCGATGAAGCAGCCCAGCTCCACGAGCTCGGCTTCGGTGAAGTGCCGGTAGAGCCGCTCCCAGAACGCGTCGTCGGTGTCGAGCCGCCAGGCGATCGCTTCGGCGTACGCAAGGGCCGCCTTCTGCCGGTCGCTGTAGCGGGTCGATTTTTCGAAGTTGAGGAGATCCGTGACGTCCTCCTCCATCACGCCGGCGCTCGCCGCTTTGATCGACCGCTGGTTCCCGCAGTAGTCGCACTGCACCGAGCGCGAAACATACAGCCGGCAGAGCTCCTTGATCGCGTGGTCGCAGACGCCGTTCTTGAAGACGTCGCGCCACGAGTTGGCGAACGCCCAGAAGCAGGCCGGCACGTGCGCCCGGACCGCCGAGCTCTCCGGCCGCGGCGTGCCTTCGCGCCGGCACCGATCCATCTCTTTCTGCATCTCCGCGTCCATCTCGCTCACGTCGACGTAGCTGATGCGCTGTTTCGCCATTGCGTCGCTCCTGTCAAACGACTGGATCCCGGCCGTCGCCGGGATGACGCGCCTCGTTCCCGCGGCGCGTCACTGCGGCTTGATGCCGGCCGCCCTGAGAACGCGTGCCGTGTCCGCGACCTCCGCGCGAACGAACTGCGTGAACTCCGCGGGCGACATGCCCATCGGCAAGGTGCCGAGCTTGGTCAGCCGGTCGCCGAGGTCGGGGCTCGTGAGCGCGCGGTTCACGTCCTTGTTGATCTTGTCGACGATGTCGGCGGGCATGCCGGGCGGGCCCCACAGGCCGATCCAGAGCGTGTAGTCGAACTTCGGCACCCCGGACTCCGCGATCGTGGGCACGTCCGGCAGCAGGCTCGAGCGCTTCGCGCTCGACACGGCGAGCGCCACGACCCGGCCGCCCTTGACGTGCGGCAGCGCGGCGTTGATCGGCGCAAAATAGCAGCAGACGCGTCCGGCGACCGTGTCCGCGATCGCCTCCGGCGTGCCCTTGTAGGGCACGTGCGTCACGTCGATGCCGGCCATCAGCTTCAGCTTCTCGAGGTTGAAGTGCGTGCCGCTGCCGACGCCCGCGGAGGAGAAGTTCAGCTGTCCCGGCTTTGCCTTGGCCGCGGCCAGGAAATCCGCGAGCGTCTTCAGGCCCGATTCGGGGGCCACGATGAGCACGTTGGGCCCCCCGGCGAGCGGCGCAAGGTTGGTGAAGTCCTTGAGCGTGTCGTACGGCAGGTTGGCGTAGATCCCCGGGTTCGCGACGTGCGCCGACGAGTTGGCGAGCAGCGTGTAGCCGTCGGGCGCCGACTTCACCACCACGGCCGAACCGATGCTGCCGCCCGCACCGGCACGGTTTTCGGCCACCACTGGCTGGCCCCAGAACTCCTGGAGCTTCGCCGCTACGGCGCGGCCGATGATGTCGGTCGAGCTGCCGGGCGTGAACGCGATCACCAAACGTACCGGCTTGCCCGGGTACGCCGCGCCTTGCGCGAACGCCGCGCCGCCGACGAGCAACGCCGCGCAGGCGGTGAACAATCTAAGACAGCCCATCTCCCACCTCCACGCTCTCCGGTTGAAGTTCGATTCCCGACGCCCGCGCCGCCATCACCAGCAGCGTGGCGAAGTCCTGGTCCGTCAGGCCGTGGCCGATCATCTGCTGGAGCAGGTCGCGCGTCAACGCGGCGAGCGGCATCGGCACCTCGAACCGGCGGCCCGCGTCGAGCCCGAGGTCCATGTCCTTGCGCAGCAGGTGCGGCGTGAACGTCACCTTGAAATCGAGGTTCACCAACGCCGGGGTCTTGTAGCGCGTGAAGGTCGAGCCCATCACGCTGTTGTTGAGGAAGTCGAGGAACGCGTGGCGGGACATGCCCGCCTTCTGCGCGAGGATCGTGATCTCGGCGAGCGACTGGATGACGGTGCCGAGGAAAACGTTGTGGCAGATCTTCGCGATCCGCGCCAGCTCGCCCTCGCCGACGTAGCTCGAGCCCTGGCCCATCAGGTCGAGCAGCGGCCGCGCCGCCTCGTAGGCGGACTTCGGCCCCGAGACGACGAACGTCAGCTTGCCCGCCTTGATCACCTTGGCGTTCCCGCTCACCGGCGCGGCGAGATACTCGATCCCGCGCGCCGCGAGCATCGCGCGCAGCTCCGCCGACCCCTCGAGCGAGATCGACGAGCACTCGATCAGCATGCGCGGCTTCACCGCCGCGGAGAGCAGACCCGCGGGACCGGCAATCACCTGCTTGACGTCGTCCCAGGTGGACACCATGCAGAACACGATGTCGCGGGCAGCGAGCTCGGGGAGCGCGCCGGCGATCTTCGCACCGTACTTCTCGAGCGGCTCGGCCTTGGCGCGGGTGCGGTTCCACACCAGCACGTCCGTCCCGCCCTTGGCGAGGCGCGCGGCCATCTCGTAGCCCATGCGGCCGGTGCCGATCCAGCCGATGCCGGGGCGCCTGTCGGTTGCCATCGGTCCTCGTTCAGTAGGGATTCGCGATCGGCAGCTCTTCGGCCGGATAGAGCGAGATGATCCTCGCGCCCTGCGGCGTGAGGATCACCTCCTCCTCGATCCGGGCGGCCGAGATGCCGTCGGTCGCCGGGCAGTACGTCTCCACCGCGAATACCATCCCCGCCTTCAGCTCGATCGGCTGGGTGAACGAGTTGACGCGCGAGACGAGCGGCCGCTCGTGCAGGCCGAGGCCGAGGCCGTGGCAGAAGTTGAGGCCGAACGCGTCCATCTCGCTCGCGAACCCGATGTCCTGCGCGGTCGGCAGCGCGGCGGCGATCTTGTCGGTGCCCATGCCGGGCTTCAGGAGCTCGATCGCCTTGTCCATCCACTCCCGCGCCTTCTGGTACGCGGTGCGCTGCGGGGGCGTCGCGCGCCCGACGTTGAACGTGCGGTAGTAGCACGTCCGGTAGCCCATGAACGACTGGATGACGTCGAAGAACGCCTGGTCGCCGGGCCGGATCAGCCGGTCGGTGAAGTTGTGCGGATGCGGGCTGCAGCGCTCGCCCGAGATCGAGTTGATCGCCTCGACGCAGTCGGACCCCATCTCGTAGAGGCGCTTGGTCGCCAGGGCGACGATCTGCGACTCCTTCACCCCCGGCTTCAGCGCCTCGGCGATGTCCGTGTACACGCCGTCGACCATCGCCGCGGCCATGTTGAGCAGCGTCAGCTCGTCGCTGTTCTTGACCTCGCGCGCCTCGAGCAGCACCTGCTGGCCGTCGCGCACCTCGACCCCGAGCTTCTGCAGCTCGAACAGCATCGGCGGCTCGACGACGTCGATGCCGAGCGGCATGCCGCCGACGCCCTCCTCGTCGAGAACCGCCTTGATCTCGCTTGCGCCGTCGCGGAAGAGCGCCGTGTCCGCGCCGGTGGCGCCGCGCATCCCGAGCATGCCGGCGCGGCAGTGATCCTGGCGGAGCCACGGCGCGTGCAGACGGTGATGCTTCGCCGCCGAGCCGAAGTCCCAGATGTACGGGTCGCCGTTGCCGGTGAGGAGCGAGTAGCGGGTGAGCTTGTCGCGCGCCCACTCGCCGATCACCGTGCTGGTCGTGTAGCGGATGTTGTGCTGGTCGAAGCACAGCAGCGCGCCGAGGCCCGATTTCGCGAGCGCGGCGCGGGTGCGGGCGAGCCGGTAGTCGTGGAGCCGGCGGAAGTCGACCCGCTCCTCGAAGTCGACCTGGGTGTGGCCGGGCGCCTGCAGCGGCCGGTCCCAGCGGTGGTGCGGGTCGATGTCGTCCGGCCTGACGAGCGTCGGTTCCGTCAGCGATTTGGTCATGGTTGCTTTCCGGCCGCAGCCCGTCGGACCGCGCGCCGCGCCCGGGGCGCCTCCTGCGGCGCTCACCGGACGAGCGCCGAACGGTAGCACAACCGGCCGCGTCTTTGACACGCTCGCGCCGCCCGGCCATCATGCCGGCTCTTCGACACGGAGGGAAACCCGCGATGCGAATCGTGTCCTTCGAAGCCGACGGTTCGCCGCGGCTCGGCGTCGTGAGCGCCGACACGGTGGTGGATCTCGCGCAGGCCGCGCCCGAGCTGCCGCGCGACCTCCTGGCCCTGATCAAGCGCGACGGTGGACTCGCCGCGGCGGGAGCCGCCGCGAAGACCGCGGCCAAGACCGTGATCCGGCCGCTCGCCGGCCTGAAGTTCCTCCTCCCGATCGGCAACCCCGGCAAGATCCCCTGCCTCGGCCTGAACTACGCCGACCACGCGGCCGAAGGCGGTCACCAGAAGCCGACCTATCCGAGCCTCTTCATGCGTTGCAGCACGAGCCTCGTGGCCCACGGCGCGCCGATCGTGCGGCCGCAGTGCTCGGTCCAGCTCGATTACGAGGCCGAGCTCGCGGTCATCATCGGGCGCCGCGGCCGGCACGTGCGGGAGGCGGACGCGCTCGCGCACGTCGCCGGCTATGCGTGCTTCAACGACGCGTCGGTCCGCGACTACCAGCGCAAGACCACGCAGTGGACGATGGGCAAGAACTTCGACGCGACCGGCGCGTTCGGGCCGTGGTTCGTGTCCGCCGACGAGCTGCCTCCGGGGGCCGCGGGGCTCGCCATCCGCTCGCGCCTGAACGGCGAAGTCATGCAGAACGCGAACACCAACGACATGCTGTTCCCGGTCGCCGAAACGATCGCCATCCTGACCGAGGGGATGACGCTCGAGCCCGGCGACGTGATCGCCACCGGCACGCCCGCCGGCGTCGGCCACGCGCGCAAGCCCCCCGTCTGGATGAAGCACGGCGACGTCATCGAGATCGAGATCGAAGCCGTCGGCGTCCTGCGGAACCCGATCCGCGACGAGGGTCAGTAGAAGGCGTCCTGCCCGGGCGTGTACGCGCCTTGCGTCTGCGCCGGGTTGCGGTTCACCAGCGGCCGCGCGAAGAGCGGGTGGGTCAGGCTCCGCACCTCGTGCTCGAGCGTGAAGAGCGGCGCGCCCGAATCGGGATCGACCAGGTCCTTGAAGCGGTACTGCCACTGGTCGCTCTCCTCGAACACCAGCCCGCGGCGCGCGAGCTCCGCGTGCGGGCCGGCGAAGTCCGCGATGTAGATCGCGATGTGGTGGCCGTCGTAGTCGGGCAGCGGGCCGTCGCCCTCGCGGTAAACGACCTCCTGCATCGGTCCGACGCGGACGTGCGCGGCCTCGCCCTCGCCCGAGCGCTCGACCCGCGCCGGCGCCAGCATGATCTTCGCGTAGAAGCGCACGATCCCCGCCGCGGTGCCCCGCGGCACGTTCAGCTCGACGTACGGGATCCCGAGCCTCATCCGTCCGAAGCGCGGCTGCGGCGCGTGGATCCGGAAGCGATTGCCCCACGGGCAGACGGCTTCCACATGGTCGTCCCGGCGCGCGAACGCGAAGTGCGTGCCGTCGAGCTTGGCCGTCACGCTCTCCAGCCGCTCGAGGAGCGCGTCGAGATCGGGCAGCACGATGCCGACCACGCCGCGCAGCCGCTGCGGCTTGGCGGTCGGCATGTGGAACTGCTGGCGCCCGCAGTTGAACCACATGTTCACGTCGATCACGTGCAGGTACGGGTCGCGCGTGAGGCCCAGTCCCCCGGCGTAGAACAGCGCCGCGATGCGCTGGTCGTCCTGCCTGAGGTTCACGTGCTCGAGCAGCACGATGTTGCCGAGGCTCTCGGCGGCCCGGTCGAATGTCTTCGACCCGGGTGCGTTCATCTTCTCGGGTGCGTTCATGCCCGTATCCTCACTCCATCCTGACTTGCTGCCGGGGTCATGCGTCCTCGCGGGATTCGCGTCCGTCGGTCACGGACGGGCGAGCGCGCATTATCGAGAGTCCGCGGCGGGCCCGCAATCTCGTTCTAGAATGATCGCCCCGCTTCGTTGCCCCGGCCACGCCGATGTCCCGCAAACGCCCCGAAGACCTCCGCAGCCACCGCTGGTACGGGGTGAAGGATCTGCGCTCGTTCGGCCACCGCTCGCGCACCGCGCAGATGGGCTTCGAGCGCTCCGACTACGCCGGCAAGCCGGTGATCGCGATCGTCAACACCTGGAGCGACATCAACCCCTGCCATACGCACTTCAGGCAGCGGGTCGAGGAAGTGAAGCGCGGCGTCTGGCAGGCCGGCGGCTTTCCGGTCGAGATGCCCGCGCTCTCGCTCTCCGAGCCGTTCCAGAAGCCGACCACGATGATGTACCGCAACTTGCTGGCGATGGAGACCGAGGAGCTGCTGCGCTCGTACCCGGCCGACGGCGCCGTGCTCATGGGCGGCTGCGACAAGACGACGCCGGCGCTCATCATGGGCGCGACGTCGATGAACCTGCCGGCGATCTTCATGCCCGCGGGGCCGATGCTCCGCGGCAACTGGGGCGGCGCGACGCTCGGCTCCGGCTCCGACTCGTGGAAGTACTGGGCGGAGCTTCGCGCCGGCAACATCAGCGAGCGGGACTGGGAGGCGATCGAGCAGGGCATCGCCCGCTCGCCCGGGCACTGCATGACCATGGGGACCGCCTCCACCATGACCAGCGCGGCGGAGGCGCTGGGGTTGACGCTGCCCGGCGCGGCGTCGATCCCCGCCCCGGACTCGCGTCACGCGGCGATGGCGACGCTGACCGGCAAGCGCATCGTCGCGATGGTGTGGGAGGACCTGAAGCCCTCCGACATCCTGAGCGACGCGTCGTTCGCGAACGCGGCGACGACGGTGCTGGCGCTCGGCGGATCGACCAACGCGATCGTCCACCTGATCGCGATGGCGCGGCGGGCGGGCGTCGAGCTCGACCTCGACGCGTTCGACCGGCTCGCGCGCAAGGTGCCGCTCCTCGCGGACATCCGCCCGTCGGGCCGGTACCTGATGGAGGACTTCTACTACGCCGGGGGCTTGCCGGCGCTGCTCAACAACCTGGGCGATCGCCTCGAGCGCGGGGCGCGCACCGTGAGCGGCAAGACGCTCGGCGAGGACGTCGGCGGCGCGAAGGTGTTCAACGACGACGTGATCCGCGCGGTCGACCGCGCGCTCGTCGCGTCCGACAGCCTCGCGGTGCTGCGCGGCAACCTCGCGCCGGACGGCGCGGTGATCAAGCCGCCGGCGGCCGAGCCGCGTCTGCACCGGCATTCGGGCAAGGCGGTCGTGTTCGCCGACTACAACGACATGGCGGCGCGGATCGACGCCCCCGACCTGCCGGTCGACGCCGACTCGGTGCTGGTGCTGAAGCACGCCGGTCCGCTGGGCGGCCCGGGCATGCCGGAATGGGGCCAGCTCCCGATCCCGAAGAAGCTGCTGCAGCAGGGCGTGCGCGACATGCTGCGCATCTCGGACGCGCGCATGAGCGGGACGAGCTACGGCGCGTGCGTGCTGCATGTCGCGCCCGAGTCGTGGGTCGGTGGCCCGCTCGAGTTCGTCCAGGACGGCGACGTGATCGAGCTCGACGTTCCGGGGCGCAAGCTCACGCTGAAGGTGAGCGACGGGGAGCTCGCTCGCCGGCGCGCGGCCTGGAAGCCGCCCGTGCCCCGCTATGGCCGGGGTTACGGCGCGCTGTTCGCGCGCCACATCACTCAGGCGAACGAAGGCTGCGACTTCGACTTCCTCGAACGGGGCCCGCCGACGCCCGACCCCGAGATCCATTGATCGGCGCCCGCAGCCCGGTGGCGATGGCGTCGCTCACCCGCCTGGGGCGAGCCGCCCCGGCTGCGCCGCGCGCCTCCGCGCCGACGCACGGCGCCCCCGGTCGCCTCGGCCAGTCGTAAGCCGCTCCCGCCGGTGCGGCCGGCATGCCGGCAAAGGCGAGCGCGCCGACCAGCAGCAGCGCGCGTAGGCGTACCCGCACCGTGAGACCCGGAGACTCGGCGCCGGGCTGGCTCTCCTCGAGCGAAAGCGTGCCGCGGTGGCGCTCGGCGATCGCCTTGGCGATCGCCAGACCCAGGCCGCTGCCGTGCGTCGGATCGCCGGCTACGCGCTGGAAGCGCTGGAAGACGTGCTCGCGGTCGGACGGCGGGATGCCGGGCCCGCCGTCGACGACGGCGAGCTCGACCGCCGCGCCGTCGTGTCGCACGGCGACCGTGACGGCGCTCTCGCGCGGCGCGTAGCGCAGCGCATTGTCGGTGAGGTTGGCGATCAGTGAGCCCAGCTCAGCGGGGCTGCCGGCGATGCGCGCGGCGTCCGGCGCGTCGGCGCCGAGGTCGACGCCGAGCGCCTCGGCGCGCGCGGCGAAGGTGCCCACGACTTCGCGCGCGAGCTTCGCGACGTCCACGGTCGTGAGCTCGTCGGCGCGCCCGCCGGGCTCGAGGCGCGCGAGGTCGAGCAGCTGCTGGACCAGCCGGCCGGTGCGCTCGATGCCGCGCTCGAGCTCCTGGAAGGCGGCGGCGCGGGCTTCGTCGGTGCGCGCACGCTCGGCGAGCTGCGCCTGCAGCGCGAGCGCCGC
>JBOIFD010000227.1:0-7983 GCA_050741515.1 Burkholderiales bacterium | reverse complement strand
TCGGCGAGGTCGAAGTAGTAGCCCACGCCCGCGAACGAGTCGATGGCTTCGCTCGGGATCGCGTCGAGGTCGGCGGGCGCATAGCCGAGCCGCTCGGCGAGCGCGCGCCCCATCTCGAAGTGGAACTCGCCGCGAGGATTTTCGGCGACCTCGCGGTACATGGCCTTGACCTTGGTTTCGAGCTCGACGCTGTTCACGGTGGACATGACGCGGTTCTCCACGGGTTGGTCACGACCGGAGACATCGCGCACCTGACCGGGCAGCGAGCCGCAGGAGCGCCTGCTTGGTGACGGGGGTGACCGTGCCGCAACCCACCCCTGGGGCGGCGATGGAGATGTCGGCGGTCGGGAGTGAGTCTTGCATGGCGTCTCGCTGTCCTTGCCCGAAGGGGCGCACGAGGAGCAATGCAGAAGCCATGCCAATCCGCCGTCCCCTTGTTTCTCAAGCAGAATCAAGCACCCGAGCGGTCACCGGGGCGGCGGCGCGCAGCCGTCGCCGATGCCGGAAAGGACATGGGCCATATCCGCGCGGATATGAGCTGCCACGCCCCCCGCGGCCGGCAGGCGGCCGTCGACCAGCCGCGCAGCGCCGGACCGCGAGCCAACGCCTAAACTGTGCGCAAGGCGGCGGAGAGACGACTGTGCTGACGGCCACGACGGATGCTGCGGCTGGGTCGCGGATCGACGGTCTCGAACGCGCGATTCAGTTCGGCCCCGGAATGCGCGTGCAGCGCCTCGTCGAGGCGGCCTTCCTCGTGGCCGCGATCTTTGCGCACGACCTGCGCTTCGCCTACGTAACGCTCTTCCTGAGCGTGCTCCAGGCGCTGTCGCCCCGCTGGGTGCCGATCGCGCGAGCGGTCGCACGGGTCGTGCACTTCAGGGGCGAGCATCGTATCGGCGACCTGTACTTCGATCTCGGCGGCATCCGCGGCGCGAGCGCGATCTCGGTCGTCGCCCAGGCGGTCGGGATTGGGCTGGTCTGGATGGGCCACACCATGGTCGGTTTCATGGTGTTGACGCTCCCGACCGCGTCGTTCCTGATGGCGCCGACACTGGGTTTTTGCTGCGGCTGCTGGTTCTACGTCTTGGGGCGCGATTGGCTGGCCCGGCGTGGCTGGCTGCGGAGGGGTTTCCATGATATCGGCGACGTCGCGATCGCCCGTGACGACGGGCCGGATTAACCAGAATTGCCTGCTGAGGCGCAACGTCCGCACCCAGCCCTACGGCCGGTGCACGGTCTGCACGCTGCAGCTGAAGCAGTGCCACGCGTGGCAGTCGAGCGGGATGAGCTTCGCGCTGGTCGCGCTGATCCTGTCCGTGTTGTTGGTGCCGCCGGGCTGGCCGCAGACGCTGGCGGTCGGGTTGGTGCTGGGCGTGCTGGTGTGGCAGGGCATGGTCAATCACAAGCGCACCGACGATCTGATCTACGGGCAGCACCAGTTGATGGAGCTGACGCAGGAACTGCGCGCTCAGCAAGCGGTGATCGAACGCCAGAACGACACTCTTGCGGCGCAGGTGGAAGGGCGCACTGCGGAACTGCGCGTGGCCAATGTGCGCCTGGCCGCAGCGAACCTGGAGCTGCTGGAGCTCGACAAAGTGCGCTCGGCCTTGCTCTCGAATGTCTCGCACGAGCTGCGCACGCCGCTCACCGGCATCCTCGGCTCGGCGCAGAATCTGCGTGACGGACTGGCGGGCGGCCTGACGGAGCCGCAGCAGGAGTACGTCGCGATGATCGAGAGCGACAGCGGTCGGCTGATTCGCGTCGTCAACGAGCTGCTCGAATGGGGGCGGCTGGAGGCCGGCCGGATTCGCCTGGATTGCACGCCGGTCGCCATGCGCGCCCTCGTCGAAGAGGTGTTCGCGCTCTTGCGTCCCACGGCCGAGCGGAAGAGCGTGGCGCTCGAGTTGGAGGGCGGCGACGCCGACGTTTCGGCCGATGCCGACAAGCTCAAGCAGGTCCTGATCAACCTGCTGGACAACGCCGTCAAGTTCAGCCCGCCGGAGTCGCAAGTGCGGCTCGCGATCGCGAACGGCGCTGACGGGCTGCGCCTCACCGTCGAGGATCAGGGCCCGGGGATCGATGCCGCCGATGTTCCGCATCTCTTCGAGCGTTTCTACCGCGCCCGGTCGGCCGAGGGCACGGCCGGCAGCGGCCTGGGGCTCGCCATCGCGCGCAACATCGCCCGGCTGCATGGCGGAGACGTCACGGTCGACTCTGCGCCAGATCGGGGCAGCCGGTTCACCTTGAGCCTGCCGCCTGTGGCCGCTGCGATCGCGCCGTGAGCCGGATCGTCATCGCGGACGACGACCCGGGCATCGGTCGCATCCTGCGCGACCGGTTGAAGGAGCTCGGCTACGACGTCGAGCAGGTGCCCGACGGCGTCGAAGCGCTGCGGCTCGCCGACAGCGCCGACCTGATCCTGCTGGATCTGGAGATGCCGCGCATGGACGGCTTTGCGGTGCTCGAAAGCCTGCGAGGGCTGCCCGGCGCGCCGCTGGTGGTCGTGATCACCGCCTATGGCGACACGGCGAAGGCGGTGCGGGCGATGCGGGCCGGTGCGTACGATTTCATTGCCAAGCCGTTCGACGCGGCCGCGATCCAGCTGGTCGTCAAGCGCGCGCTGGAGACGCGGGGTTTGAAAGCGCAGGTGCACAGCTTGCGCAATGAGGTGGGCCGCAAGCACCTCTGGGTGCGAGGGGAGGATCCCGCAATGGCCCGCATCGCGGAGACGCTGGAGCGCGTCGCGCCCAGCACGGCCACGGTGCTGTTGCTGGGCGAAACCGGCACCGGCAAGGAGGTCATCGCCCGGGCCGTTCACCTGCAAAGCACACGCCGCGACCAGCCGTTCATCGCCGTCAATTGCGCGGTGTTGAAAGGCGAGTTGCTGGAGAGCGAGCTCTTCGGCCACGAGAAGGGCGCCTTCACCGGCGCCGACCGGGCGCGGCCGGGCCGGGTCGAAGCGGCCCGCGGCGGCACGCTGTTTCTCGACGAGATCGGCGAGCTGACGCCGACCCTGCAAGCCAAGCTACTGCGTCTGTTGCAGGAAAAGGAGTACGAGCGCCTGGGCAGCGACCGCACCCTCGGCGCCGACCTCCGCCTCATCGCCGCCACCAACCGGGACCTGTCCGCCGCGATCCAGGCCGGCACTTTCCGCGAAGACCTGTACTACCGGCTCAAGGTGATCAGCATCAAGATGCCGCCGCTGCGGGAGCGCCCGGGAGACATCCTCGCCCTGGCGGAATGGCTGCTCGGCAAGCACGCGGCGGAATCGGCGCGCACACCGCCGCGCCTGTCGGCCGAGGCGAAGCCGGCCTTGCTGCGCTATTCGTGGCCCGGCAACGTGCGCGAGTTGTCGAACGTCATGGAGCGGTGCGTGCTGCTCGCCTGCGACACCGTCGGCCTGTGCGATCTTCCCGAGGAGCTGACGGCAAGCGGCGCCGCAGCTCCGGGACCGGTGGCGGAGGTGGAGGACTTGTTCGCCCTCGGCTACAACGATGCCGTGACGGCGGCGCGGCGCCTCATCGTCGCGAGGGCGCTGGAGAAGTCCGGCGGCCACCAGACCCGGGCCGCGGAGCGGCTGGGTGTGACCCAGCCCTACCTGTCGCGCTTGGTCAAGCAGTTGGGGATCCGGCGCGATGGATAGCCCCGCGAGCCACGGTATTGCTACCGCCCGAGGAACAGGGCCAACGCGTCACTCAGGAGGTGCCCCATGAGATCGGCGTTCAGGCAAGCTTTGGCTGCCAGCACGGTCGGCCTTGCGCTTGCGATCTACCCGCTCGCGGCGCTGTCGGCAGCGCCGCTCGACGGCAAGGTGTTCGTCGTCGACTCCGGGCCGAAGGGCAAGCCCGCCGACGAGAAGGACGACGTGCTCACGTTCCGCGACGGCCGATTCCACTCCAGCTCGTGTGACAAGTACGGCTTCGGAACCGGGGCGTACGACGCGACGACGCACGGCGCGGCGGTGGTGTTCACGACCGAGACGACGAGCGAAAAGGACGGCCGCCTCGCCTGGACGGGGAGGATCGAGGGCGGCGCGATCGAGGGCACGGTCGTGCATTACCGCAAGCCGTGGTTGCTCAACCCGAGTCCCGAGCCCCGAGAGCTCTGGTTCAAGGGCCGGATCAAGGAGTGATCCGGCAGCGCGCCTCCGCCCACCGGGAGGACCGGCCGGTCAGACCTGGCCGGGTCGGCGCAAGGGCCGAGGTCAGGCGAGGGCTCGCGTACCCGCGATGGGACCGTGCTCGGCCCGGCGACGCGCCCGCAGATCGAGCGCCACGGCCGCGCCGAGCACCGCGAACCCGGCGAATTCGACGCCGAAGCTGAAGTCGACGAGGTGGGTATAGGCGAGGATCGCGGCGCCGGCGAGCGCAACCCCGAGCGGCGCATAGGTGCCGTGCTTGCGCACGCCGGCGGCGATGGCGAGGACCGCCGCCGCGGCGAAGGCGAGGATCGCGCCGCTCCACGCGGCCGCGTTGATCGCCAGCGTGATGCCGGCGAGCGACAGCAGCACCGTCGCGGTGAGCGTCCCGTAACAGGCGAGCATCGAGAGGCACAGCGCCGCGGCACCGGCCAGGCCCCGGCGCCCGATGGCGCGCGCGACGCGGCGCGGATCGCAGCGCCGCGCGAGCTGCGCGAGCCGGGAAGGTGCGGCCGCGGCGCGCTGCATCGTGATCTCGATCGCCCGCGCGCCGAAGCGATGCGCGACCTCCCGCGTGTCCGTGCTGCGGCTCAAGCTGAAGTAGTCGTAGTCCCGCAGCACGGTCACGTGCTCGAACCCGGCGTCGCGGAAGAGGGCGAGGTAGTCCTCGTCGACGGTCGCCCCGACGACGCACTCGGCCCAGAGCTTCGGGTCGGTCTTGCAGTCGAGCGTCACCGGGCGGCGGATCACGATGTCGGCGATCTGCACCCGTCCACCCGGCTTGAGCACGCGGAAGATCTCGGCGATCGCGCGGCGCTTGTCGGGGACGAGGTTCAGCATGCCATTGCTGGTGACGACGTCGACGCTCGCATCGGGGAGCGGAATGGCCTCCGCGCTCCCTTCGATCACCTCGACGTTCGGTAGACCGAGTCGCGCGACGAGATCGCGGAGCTTGCGCACCATCGCCGGGGTCATGTCGAGCGCCCACACCCTGCCCTGGGCCCCGACGAGCCCCGCGGCGATCAGTGCGTCGGTTCCCGAGCCGGAGCCGACGTCGAGGACGACGTGCCCGGGGCGGATCGCTCCCGCGCGAAACGGATAGCCCACGCCGGCGAACGACTCGAGCGCGGCGTCCGGGAGATCGTCCAGCGCCTCCTCGGGGTAGCCGACCTGCCGGCACGCCCCGCGGCCCACCGGGAAGTGGAACGGGCGGCCGGGCGCGGTCGCCACCGCGGTGTACATGTCCTTCACCGCGGCGATCACCTTCTCGCGGGAGAAACCCAGGATCGCGACCATCGATGGTCCTCCTTCACGCCCGCGCCAGCGGACGCCGGCGTGCGGCCTAGAACTTCTCGATGAGGTACTTGAGCCTCGCCCGCAGGCTCTCCGGCGCGGCGCTCTCGCCAGAATCGCGCACGTGGGCCTTGAGGCTGCGCTCGAACTCGGCGCGGCTGAAGCAGCCGCGGCAGCCCTCGAGATGGTGCTCGACCTCCGCCGAGGTCTTGTCGTCGAGCTCGCGGTCGAGAAAGGCGAAGAGGTGCTCCAGCACTTCTTCACACGTCATCGGCTGCTTGGTCACGGGCTTCCTTTCCGTGGTCGTGATGGTCGTGGAGTCCCGCGTCGCGGGCATGCTGCCAGAGCGAGCGCTGCAGCAGAGCGCGCGCGCGCGCGAGCCGCGAGCGCACGGTGCCGATCGGCACGCCGAGCAGGTCGGCCGCCTCCGGGTAGGAGTGCCCCTGCACGTCGACGAGGACGACCGCGATCCGGAACGCGTCCGGCAGGCCGTCGAGCGCCCGCTCGATGTCCTCGCGCAGGAGCTTGGCGATCACGCTCTCCTCGGGGCTCGCCCACCAGAGCAGGAACGGCTGGTGCAGCTTCTCGAACAGCGAGAACGGCTCGCCCTCCGCGTCGTGCTCCTCGTCGGGCTCGATCGCGATCTCCGGGCTCGCGCGGCGGTGCCGCCAGTCGCTCACGAAGGTGTTCGCCAGGATGCGCTGGATCCACGCGTCGAAGCACTGCAGGTCGCGCAGCTCGGGGAGCTTCGCCCACGCCTTGGCGACGCTCTCCGCGACCAGATCCTCGGCGTCGTCGCGGTTGCGGGTGAGGCGGAGCGCCGTACCGAACAGGCGGTCGGCGAGACGTTCGACCTCGGCCGCGAAGAACTGGCGGATCCCGGCGTCCAATCGCGCACCTCTCCGATCGCGGCTGCAACCCGACGGGCCTCCTGCGACGGGAGCCGCAGTCCCAGACTATCTTCGCACGGCGACGAGCGAGATGCTCTTTACCCCGTACTTCCGGCTCGCGGCCTGCGCATTGTCCGAGATGAACCGGTAGCTCGGGTTGTCCTGGACGCGCACGATCTCGAAGCCCGCGCCCTCGATCTCACGGCGGTACTCGTCCTGCTGCAGGGCGCCGCCGATGCATGCCGCCCAGAGCGTCGCGTTGCCGACTACCCCGCCGGGAAGGTCGATTTCGGTCACGATGTCGGACAGCGCGAGCCGGCCGCCGCGCTTCAGCACTCTCGCCGCCTCGCGGAACACCGCCGGCTTGTCGGCGGAGAGGTTGATCACGCCGTTGCTCAACACCGCGTCGAACCGCCCGCTCTCGACCGGGATCGACTCGATGTAGCCCTTCACGTAGGTCACGTTGCGAACGCCGGCCGCATCGCGCAGCCGCTCGGCCTTGGCGCGCTGCTCGTCGGTCATATCGACGCCCACCACCTCGCCCGTAGTGCCCACTCTCAGCGCGGCGACGAACGTGTCCATCCCGGAACCGCTCCCGAGATCGAGCGCGCCTTCCCCCGCGCGCAGGCCGGCCAGGTGGAAGTGGTAGCCGACGCCAGCGAACGACTCGATCGCCGCGGCGGGGACCCGGTCGAGGTCGGCCGGCTCGTACCCGAGCCGCTCCGCGAGCGCCCGGCCCATCTCGAAGTGAAACGGGCCCTGGGGCTCGAGGGCGACCTGGCGATACATGTCCTTGACCTCCGCCTCCAGGGCTTTCCGGTCTACTGCCGCAACGACGGTCATGGCTGCCTCCTCCGGGAATCGGCGGGGACCGGGGGGCGCTCGACGGGGCGCCCGGTCCGCCTGATGGTCCTGAGGACGCACGAGCGGGGAAATCGGTTCCCGGGCCGCCGGCGCCGCCCCGCCGGGGCGTCGCGGCCGCTACCGGAGGATCTTCTCGTAGACGAAGGAGCCGACCTTGATCCACCGTACCTTCACCGCCTGCCCTTCCCAGAAGTACACCGCGATCTGATTGAGCGGCGAGCCGTCGACCGCCCAGGTCGGGCGCACGCCGGCGATATCCTCGCGGTCGGGTTCTCCCAGGAGCGCCTCGACGTCGGCGTAACTCATCCCCCCGTGGAGCGTCTCGACCTTGGCGAACCAGCGGCGGTCGGCATCGCTCATCGCCGCGATCGCGGCCTCGCCCTGGGTCGAGAATGTCCGGTAGAAGACCAGCGCCGCCGCGGCGCCGAGCGCGACGACCAGCGCCAGCGCGATCGCGAGGTGTCGCCGGTTTCGTCGCTTCCGGGCGGCATCCGTTTGAGCAGTCGTCGGCGCAGTCCCCATGGCTGCGAGTCTAGTAGATCCCCGGGATGAACCGCCGGACTTGCCGCTGGTAGGCCGCGTACTCGGGGAATCGGCTGCGCAGCCACCGTTCCTCGCGCCGCGCCTTGCGGTCGAAGAACGCGGCGAGCAGCGCCGAGAAGATCACGCCGGCAACGCTCAACCAGGCGAGCGCCCAGCCGAGAGCGCCGACGAGCAGGCCGGCGTAGACCGGATGCCGCACGAGCCCGTAGACGCCGCGCCTGACCAGTTGCACCCCCTCGCGCGGATGCGGAAAGG
>JBOIFD010000226.1:0-13655 GCA_050741515.1 Burkholderiales bacterium | reverse complement strand
CGGTCGGGTTGATCGTCCGACCGAGCTTCGTGGTGAGCGTCTCGAGCGCGCCGAAGACTTCGGCGTAGGTCAGGCTGTCGCTCAGGACCATCAAGTCGATATCGCTCGCCGCCGTGTCTCGCCGCTTCGCGACCGAGCCGTACACGAACGCCGCGATCACCCGCGATGCGAGCGGCGCCAGCGCTTCGCGCAACGGCCCGGCGAGGCCGACCGTCTTGCGGGCGATGCTGGCGAGCTCGCTGAAGAGCGGCGACTCGGGGTTGGCTTGATAGTGCTTTTGCGTTCCAAGCTTGCGAACGGTCACCAAACCGCTCTGCTCCAGCCTCGCGAGCTCTCGCTGGACCGCGCCGGACCCGGCGCCGGCGAGGCCGATGAGCTCGGTGGCGTAGAAGCTCCGTTCCGGCTGGCCGAAGAGCAGGCCGAGGACCCGCTGCTGCGTCGTCGAGAACAGTGCGTCCGCGAGGCTGCCCTCGCGCCGCCGGCGTGGGGTCGTCTTTCGTCTACCCATTCTGGGTATGTTACTACCCATTTTGGGTATTCTCAAGCGTTCCGACCGGTCGGTCGCCCCCCAGGAGCCTGTCTCGTACACGCGGCCAGTGTGCGCCGGACAATGGCTCACGACGTGAGCCAACACCGGGTGCAGACTCCCGCGGAGAGCCTCACCGTCTGATCACCTGCCCGCACGTCGATCCTGATGCCAGCGCAATCGCGCCGGGCCGCCCTTACCGGCCTCCCTCCACGCGGCATCGAGTCGCGCATTCTGCTGGTGCGCGGCCAGAAGGTATTGATCGACGCCGATCTGGCGAAGCTCTACGGGGTGCCGACGAAGCGGCTGAATGAGCAGGTCAAGCGCAACGGCGCGCGCTTTCCCGAGGATTTCTGCTTCCAGCTCTCGCCCGCAGAGAAAGAAGAGGTGGTCGCAAATTGCGACCACCTCGCTCGGCTCAAGTTCTCGCCTGTGCTGCCCTATGCCTTCACCGAGCACGGGGCGATCATGGCGGCGAATGTCCTGAACAGCCCGCGCGCCGTGGATATGAGCGTGCACGTGGTTCGGGCTTTCGTGCGCCTGCGGGAAATGATCGCCTCGCACAAGGAGCTGGCGAAGCGCCTGGACGAGCTGGAGGCTCGCTACGACCGGCAGTTCAAGGCAGTGTTCGACGCCATCCGCGAGCTCATGGTCCCGGTCGAGCCGAGGACGAGGCGGAAGATCGGGTTCGTGTGAAAGGCGTGCGTCTCGGCTGGCGCTGTGAGCAACTGTGATTTACTGTGAACAGAGTGATCTATTTGGCAGGCACAGTTCGTGCGCCCAACGTGGGGTTGTCAGCTGACTACACTGTATCGGATGGGTCGCCATCAATTCTGCGGGGCCGTCCTCGTCGTCTTCGCTGCATTTGCGGGCCACGCCGCAATGGCCGTTCCCATATCCAGCTCGGGTGGCATTCAGTTCACCGTCGCCAAGAGCGGACAAGCCGAGGTCGTCAACTTCGGTAACAGCAGCGTCGTTCAGTCCGTGAGCTGTGGAGGCTGCGGTTCCGAATTCTTTCACGTGTTCTTCGACGTGCCCGTACCCGCGCTGCCGAGCGGCGCCACCATCAACAGCGCGAGTTTGCAGCTGTTCAACGATTCCGGCCCCGCGACAGCGGGTGGGCACCTGGAAAGCCTTGCCGCCGTGCAGACCGGCGGCTGTGGTATTCCCATCACGATCGGTGGGCCCTTCTTCTCGATCACCATCGGCCACATAGGATCCTGCACCCAGCGTTCCGCGTGGGGAACCGTCGCTGCATCCCAGAGCGGCGTATTCGCGTCCATCGAGATAGACGGCTCGTCTCAAAGCCTCGGATCCATCGCGGTTGGCACCATTGATCTGCTGGCGATGGGCTTTGGCCCGGAATTGCTTTCGGAAGCGCCTATCCGACTGGAGGACGTGGGGAGGCTGGATTTGAACGCCACCCTCACCGACCCCGGTTTCAACGCTCGTTCGGTTTTTGTCATTTTCGGCGAGAGCCTGCACACGGCGTCGGCGACCCTCACGATTGATTACACGCCCGCAGCGGTGCCCGTGCCAAGCACTTTGGCGCTATTGGGCATCGGTCTTCTGGCACTCGCCTGCCGCCGGCGGAAATCGGGGGCGTAGGCTCGGCTCACAGCCCGAGTGCGGGCGGGTGAGGGCGAAGAGCACGAGCGCGCCCATCTCGAGCGCCTGCGGGCCGAGGGCCGCGGGCTCGCTCGTGGACGGCCGGAAACCGTGCGTGAGCATCGCGACGGGCGCGGCCTGCACGATCGCCCGGTATCCGAGATCGGGGCGCGAGTCGCCGCTCAACGCGGCGTTCTCGGCGTCGTTCAAAGCGCGCTCCGCAGCGGCGAGCAGACGCGCGACCTCGACCCGCTCAGCGGCGTGCGGCTTTAGCTTTCCGATCCGGAGCAGGTTCTCCAAGCTCATCCTCGCCTCCGATCAGGAAGATCTTCCGGTCGGCGAGGACGCGCTTCAGGAACGGTTCGGCGGCGGCGAGCTTGGCGCGAAACTCCTTGGGCGGGTAGAGGCTCGTATTGATTTCTCGACGCAACGCGGCGTGGAGCGGCGCCAGAGCCCCGACCAGGTGGGCGAACTTCACATCGCCGATCACCATGAGGTCGAGGTCGCTGCCCGCCCGCTCGTCGCCGCGCGCCACCGAGCCGTAGACGAACGCCGTACGCACGCGATCTGCAAGCGGCTCCAACGCGTCCCGCAGGACGTCGGCGACGCCCGCCGTCTTCTTGAGGATCCCGCGGAGCTCCTCGTAGACCGGGGAGGCCGGGTTCGCCTGGAAATGGACCTGGTTGCCCACCGGCTTTTTCACGAGCAGCCCGGCGTCGGCGAGCAGGTTGAGCTCCCGCAGGAGCGTGCCCGGCACCTTGCCGGTGAGGCGCGCGATCTCCCGGACGTGAAGCGACCGCTCCGGGTGCAGCAAGAGGAGGGCGAGGACGTCGCGGCGGTAGGCGCCGAACAGGAGCGAGGCGAGGTTGCCGGTCATGGCGATGGCGAGTCGTTGCAAATTCAGCAACGAAAGGAGCCTTTTTAGCAACGTCCGTCGACGTCATCCTTTGTGGGTCGGCGCGTAGCCTCGGGGTACGGAGGTAAGTGGCTCACGATGTGAGCCGGCGGCGAGAGAAAGTCGACTTCGGGGAGCTCCTGCTTCGGAAACAAAGCAGTCGCTTTCGATTCCGATGCGGCCGAGACTGCCTCGGGCAGGCAACCCTAGCCGCGCTCCCGGCCCCGGGCGCGGGACCCCTTCCAGAACCTGCGCAGCGTGGCCTTGTCGACGCCGATTGCGAGGAGCCACGCGCGGGCGTCCTTGTCCCCGCAAATGAGGCGGATGTGGTGCAGCAGGACGTTCAAATCGCCGCGCGCCTCGTCGAGCTTCGCCTGGGCCGCGGCCACGGCCGCAAGGCGCGACCCTGCAGCGCGCCGCACCCACTGAGGCAGACCGCAGGTCCCTTCGATCCGCGCAGCGTCGTTCATGGCCGCACGTTCCACGAGGCGATCGCCACCATGGGGCTCGGGAGCAACTTACGGACGCCCTTTCAGCGGTTCGAGTTCCCCCTTCAGCCACTCCGCGTCCCGGAAGAAGTCTGCCGGAGCGCGCCCGTCGGCGAGGCGCACAACGGACGGCTTGATCGCCTTGAGATACGGCATCCGAGTGAGGTCGTCCGCGGCCTCGGCACGCTGGTACAGCGCAAGCGGGGCTACGACGGCCATGGCCACGGCCATCGCCGCGATCGCGAGTCCCCGCCCGGGATTCCGCGTGACCAGGCAGAGGTGGGCCCAAATGCCCCATGCGACGACTGCGGCCAAGGCTGGCATCTGGAGCTGCGAGATTCCTCCAGCCGAGAGCGCGAACGCCGGATAGCCCAGCAGGGCGGGGACGCCGAGCACACCGATCAGGGTAAGGGCGGCGCCTGTCAGATGCGCGGCGAGCCGCCGTTCTCCGACCAGGAGCCTGCCGGCGAGGCTCCACGCGCCCGCCCAGACGAGGACGAGGAGCACGCCGACGAGCGCCGGCACGAGGAGCTTCGCCGGCCCGGTCTGCTCGAACACCTCGCTCCAGAAGTACAGGAATGCCGCTGCGCCCGCACCCAGCACGGCAACGGACGCGGCGAGCGGCCCCGACCAGAGTCGCTCGCGCCGCTCGACGCGCTCGGGCTCGACCGGGTGGCTCCCCGGACGGATGCGAAGCTGGGTTCGCCCGATGCGGTAGCGCGCGTCGGGGTCGACGCGCTCGCGCGTCAGGCGCGGTCCGGCTCCGGCGCGAAAGGCGCCGTTGCGCGAACCGGTGTCGGCCAGCTCGAGCTCCCCGGTGCGCGACTGCTCGACGACGAGGTGATGCGGCGCGACGAAGGAATCATCGACAACCACATCGTTGTCGTACGCGCGCCCGATGGTGATCGGAAGCCGGGCCACAGCGTGACGCGCAGTCACATCGCCGTGGCTGTCGAGGATTTCGACGTAGGTCACTTGGTCCATGAGATCGCCTCCATGTGGCGGCGCGCGAAGCGCACGCCGTTCTCGAAGCTGACGCCGGACAGGGTCACCGAGCTGAGCAGGGCCGACGAGTCGCTGTCGACCGTGAGCGCCCGAAGATGGAAGTCGTACAGCCCCGCGAACGACTTGTAAGCGCGCGAGCAGAGCGTGACGCGGAGCGTCCCGCCCGGCCGGCTCACGAAGTCGTCGTGACAGCGGAAGCCCGTGAGCTCCTTCCTGTTCGGCACGAAGTGGTGGGCTGGCGGCGTGCCGTAACGCTCCTCCACGAGGCTCGCGAAGCGCAGCGCCCCCAGCCCGCGGGTCTCAAGAACGCTGTGCACGAAGCGAAGGTCGCCCGTCTGCAATCCGTCCGTCACGTACGTGGTCGACCTCAGGCTGCAGACCTTGAGGTCCTGCCCGTACAGCATCTCCGGCTCGTCGAGCGCGGCGCCCGAGCACCGCATGAAGGCCCCCGCAGCATCGGGGACGGTGTACCGGCCCATCGCGCTGGTCTTCACCGGCTCGGCGAGGAGCCGTTCGAGGAGCCGCGCTTGCTGCGCGAGGAGCTGCGCCCCGACCTCCTTTCTGAAGTCCGCGGGGGGCTCGCCACCCGACTGCGCGCGTCGCAGCAGATCTGCCGCCGTGTCGGCGGGAACGAGAAAGCTCACGAGCTGCTGCAGCCACATCCGGGAGACGTTGACCCCGAACACCGCGCCGTCGGGCGTGATGGCAGGACCGCCGCTCATGCCGGAGTTCACCGCCCCGGTGAAGTGGATCCGGGGTATGACCGTCGCCTCGACGTAGCCGTTGTACGTACCCTCGACGATTGCCGGGCCGAGATGCAGCGGATGGCCGAGAGCGAAGCCGCGGTCGCCTTTTTCCAGCGGCGCAGCGCGGATCGTCAGGAACGGCTGCCCGCGCAGCTCGGTCGACAGGACGGCGAGGTCGTTTGCGACGTCGACCGCAAGCAGTCGCGGCCGGCCGGTCGTGCCGTCGCTGCGCTGGAACTCGAGCTCGTAGGTCCTGGGTTCGAGTGCCGCGTCCGAGACGACGTGGTAGTTGGTGAGCACCAGACCGTCGGCGCTCGCGAGGAAGCCCGAGCCGATGCTCGCCTGCGCGCCGGTCGCCTTGTGGAGCACCCGGATCTGCAGGAGCT
Source organism: Burkholderiales bacterium (assembly GCA_050741515.1). Classification (GTDB taxonomy): domain Bacteria; phylum Pseudomonadota; class Gammaproteobacteria; order Burkholderiales; family SG8-39; genus DATEDA01. Next base: position 8,001 of record JBOIFD010000226.1, on the reverse strand, counting down.
TGCCCTTCGCCTGCTCGAAGACGGCGCGCCCTTCGGCGGACACCTCGCGGAGCTCGGCCGGCGCCGCGTTCTGCGAGACGATCAGCAGCGACAGCACGCACAGGGCGGCGAGCGCGTGAAACAACACCGGAATGCCGGATCGCGCGGGACGAATCCCGCCGACCCGCAGTGGGGATGCAAGAACGTGAGTCATGAAATGGCTCCAGAAAGGAAACGAGTTGATGTTCGGCGGCACGCTGCGCAGTCTGGGCTTCCGAGTGGCTCACCGAATGAGCCAGACCGGCGCCCTCGCGCGGCGGCGACTGCAAACATTTGTGAAAGAGACGGAGGGTTTTCCGCGCTCGGCGCGGCTGACGGGTTCATGACATCAGCATCGTGCGCGACACGCTCGTTCACAGTCGGCGACGCCGAGTGGCTCACTCCATGAGCCCACGCGGCGAACAGAATCGCCGCGCCTCATTCAATGGAGACAGACCATGCGTCCCGTGGAAATCGCAGTCGTCCTCGCCGTCGCAACGCTCGCACTCGGATGGGTAGGCCCGCTGGGATGGGCGCTCGTGGAGAGTGCGGCGCGGTTCGCGTATTGAGCGGGAAAGCTCTGATCGTGCTGCCGTCGCGTGCCAGAAGTTCAGAGCAGCCCGTACCCGAGACGCACTGCGGCGTGCTTGAGCACGTCGAGCAGCGCGTCGTCGGCGAGCGGGCGGTTGAACTCCGGATGCGCGGGCAGGCACTCGAGCTTCTCCGCCCGGTCCGTCAGCGCGATGGCGGGCTGGTTGGCGTTCATCGACGAGGGGTAGTGGATCCCGTGCAGATCCGGGAACGCCGCATACCACGCCCGGGCCCAGGCGCGAGCGCGCACGCGGTTCCCGGAGTTGATCGCCATCGAGGCGCCCGCCCGCGTCGGGTACGCGCCGGTCAGATCGAGGAGCGCCAGATCGCGCTCGAGCCGGAACACGGCAAGCCAGGGCGCCTTCCGGACCCGGTCGATGCGCCGCGTCTCCTGGAACACCTCGGCGAAACACGTCATCGCGCTCGTGGCGCAATACAGGATCGCCCGGTCCTGCGCGACGGGCTGTCCTCGAGCGTCTGAGGCCTGGTGATCGAAGCGCGCGTTCGTCGGGCCGAAGCGCCGGAACTGGCTCCAGCGCGTCGGGTGAGGGCCGGCGGTGAAATAGACGCGCGCAAGCGCGGTGCCCCGCGCAAGCGACGTGGTGTCGCGCTCGACGGCGCGGAGCGCCGCGACGCTCGGCGGATCGGGGAGCTTCGGCACCGCGGGGCTTAGACGCCCCGAGCGACCGCGGCGACGCGCTCGGGCGGCAGGCCTCGCAACAGCCACGCCCGGGGGCTGAGGGGTTGGTCCTCGTCCTCCGGCGCGAGGTCGGGGTTGGGGCTCAGGAACCACTCGGCGACGTCGAGCGGGTTGAGATCCGCGGGCAGCGCCGCCAGGACCTGCGCCAGCCCGGGGAGGACTTTCCGGCGCTCGAACTGGAAGCGCGGCAGCTGCCACTCGCCCTCGTACTCGACGCCGAAGAGCGACCGCTCGCGCAGGCGCTGCCGGATCCGGCTCACGTCCACGTCGAGGAGCCGGGCCGCGCGCGCCGCGGTCAGGCTCGTCTCCACCAGCGCGATGAAGTCGACGATCGACCGGGCGAGCGGGTCGTCGGGCCGCTCGGCCGGCCACGGCTCGGTGACGAGGCCGACGGCGTGCAGCGCGTCGAGCTCGGCTTTGGAGAGCGCCGTGGCGGGCTGGATCGCCTCGGAGGACGCGCCGCGCAACGGCTGGTTGCGGAGCAGCGCGCGCGCCGAGGCGCGGAACATCTGCTGCAGCTCGTCCGCCGCCGGCTCCGGGGCGGCACGCAGCATCGGTTCGGGCTTCGCGGCCGGCATATCCTGTTAACTCCTGACGGGAGTATAGGGGAAATATCGCCTCCGATCAACGCGTTTCGAGACGCCGGGGGCGCGGTGGGCCGGCGACGCTCACCCGGGCTTGCCTGGCTGGCGGAATCGGGGGTCAATTCCTGATGTCGTCAGGGGGTCAAATTCGGATGTCGCTTGACAAGCCGTGCAGGTAGCAGAGCCCGTCACACATCGCTTTCCGCGCCGGCTCACCGGACAAGCCTCTCGCTGAGAGAGACTCCGCTCAGGGACCTCCGCGGATTCCCGCGGTTGCCCCATAGTAACTCTTGAGTTACCATTAGCGTTGCTGACCCTGCTCGAGTATCTCGGCCCCGGCGGCAAGTCCCCGTTTCGGGGCTGGTTCGACGCGCTGGAGCCGACGGCCGCCGCGAGAGTGACGGTCGCGTATCGACGACGCGAAGCCCCGCTGGAAGGACTACAAGCGTCGTAAACGCCAAGACTGAGGAAGCTTTGCCACTCACTCGTGAGTTCAAGGAAACAGTTGCGGCGCGCGTGCGCCGCGACCCCGCATTCCGCGAGGCACTTCTGCGCGAGGGGATCGAGACCCTGCTTGCCGGAGACGTCGGGACGGGCAAGGCCGTCCTGCGCGACTACATCAACGCCACGGTGGGCTTCGAACCGCTTGCGGCAGCGACCGGAATATCGGCGAAGAGCCTGATGCGAATGTTCGGGCCGCAAGGGAACCCGCAGGCCGAGAATCTGTTCGCCGTGCTCAGTCAGCTTCAGAAGCGCGCGAACCTGCGGATGAAGGTCAGGGCCGTACCCAGCCGCCGGCGCCGCGAGAGCGCCGCCCGACCGCCTTCGGGGGCGTAGTGCAGGCCGTCCACGGGCACCTCACCCTCTCGCCGTCGGACCGGAACGACTACGTCGAGTGCGCCCACCTGACGACGCTTGCGCTCGAGGTGGCACGGGGCGAGCGCGCCCGTCCGCACGTCGCCGACGAGCATGCCGAGCTCCTGCGGCGCAAGGGCGAGGAGCACGAGCGCGCCCATCTCGAGCGCCTGCGGGCCGAGGGCCGCTCGATCGTCGAGATCGAGCTCGGCGAGCCGTGGGACTTCGCGGCCGCCGCCGCGCGCACGGCGCAAGCCATGCGCAACGGCGCCGAGGTGATCTCCCAGGCCACGTTCGTCGACGGGCGGTGGCGCGGGCGTGCGGACTTCCTGCTCAGGGTAGATCGGCCCACGAGGCTCGGCCCCTGGGGCTACGAACCCCTCGACGCGAAGCTCGCCCGGGCCGAGAAACCCACGTACGTCCTCCAGCTCTGCTACTACAGCGACGGGATCGCCGCCATCCAGGGCGCGCCGCCGGAGCACATGCACGTGCTCCTCGGCGCGGGCGAAGCGCGCTCCCTGCGCTACGACGACTTCGCGGCGTACTACCGCCGGGTGCGCGCCCGGTTCGAGGCGGCGATTCACGCGCCGGCGGCGACCGAACCCTACCCCGTCGAGCGGCCGAGGGCATGTGGGAAAGTGTTGACACTTCTTCATAAGTGCCTACACTTCGCCACATGCCCCGCCGGACCGGCCGCGAACGGTTGCTGCGCCTTGCCCGCCAGCGGGGGGTACTGACCTCGCACGAAGCAGGTCGTGCCGGCATCCACAGCCAGCTGCTCAGCCGGCTCGTGCAGGAAGGCGCGCTCGAGCGCATCGCCCGGGGTCAGTACCGGCTCCTCGAGCAGCCGCTCACCGAGCACCACGGCCTCGCGGTTGCCGCCAGGGCGGTACCCCATGGCGTCGTGTGCCTCCTCTCGGCCCTCAGCTTCCACCGCATCGGCACACAGCTGCCGTCCCAAGTGTGGCTCGCGGTCGATCGCCGCGCTCGCCGGCCGAGTCTCCGTTATTCCCCGCTGCGGGTCGTGCGCTTCGGTGGCAAGGCGCTGACCCAGGGGATCGAGACTCACCGCATCGAAGGTCAGCCGGTCCGCGTCTTCGGCGTCGCCAAGACGCTGGCTGACCTCTTCAAATATCGAAACAAGATCGGCCTCGACGTGGCGCTCGAGGCGCTGCGCGAGGCATGGCGGGAGCGCCGCTTCACGATGAACGAGATCGACCGGTTCGCGCGAATCTGCCGCGTCGAGCGTGTCATGCGCCCCTACCTCGAGGCGCTGGTCGCGTGAGCAGAGGGACTGCCGGACTCGCACACTCGGTACAGGTGCGCCTCGCACGGCACGCCAAGACGCTCGGCGTGGATCCGAATCTCGTGTTCACGCGCTTCGCAGTCGAGCGTTTCCTCTATCGGCTCTCGCGATCCCGGTATGCAGAGCGGTTCGTCCTGAAAGGCGCGCTGCTGCTGCTCGCCTGGCTCGGCGAGGCGATCCGGCCCACGCGCGACGCCGACGTCCTGGGGTTCGGCGACCTGTCGGACGATTCGCTCAGAGCGATCTTCACCGAGGTCTGCTCCGTCCCCGTCGAACCCGATGGAATGCGTTACGAACCGGCCTCGGTCCGGGTCGCCGCGATCCGGCCCGAGGACGCCTACGGCGGCAAGCGCGTGACCCTCGACGCACGCCTCGGCGCGGCAAGGCTCCGCGTGCAGGTGGACGTGGGGATCGGCGATGCGGCAACACCCGAGCCCGAGTGGCTCGAGTTCCCGAGCCTGCTCGATCTGCCCCGGCCGCGGCTCCGCGCGTACCGGCGCGAGACGGCCATTGCCGAGAAGGCGCACGCGATGGTGGTGCTCGGCTCGAGGAACAGCCGGATGCGCGATTTCTTCGACATCCACGCTCTCGCAGAACGCGAGTCGTTCGACGGCACCTTGCTCGCGAGCGCGATCGCCGCGACCTTCGAGCGGCGGCGGACGCCGATCGCCGAGGCGCTCCCGGTAGCTTTGACGCGGGGGTTCTCGTCATCGAGCGAGAAGCAGGCGCAGTGGCTGGCATTCGTGAGGAAGAGCAACCTCTCGGCACCCGAGGACTTCAATCGCGTCGTCGAGACGCTGGCGCAGTTCCTTGCCCCCGCGCTCAAGGCGGCCGGCCGACGAGCCGAGTTTCGGTCGATCTGGCCCGCTGGTGGACCGTGGACGCCGACGGGCTCAGATGCGCGGGGGCGAGCGGACGTTTGAGCCGCGTGCACGGCGCAAGCCATGCGCGACGGCGCCGAGGTGATCTCCCAGGCCACGTTCGTCGACGGGCAGTGGCGCGGGCGTGCGGACTTCCTGCTCAGGGTGGACCGGCCCACGAAGCTCGGCCCCTGGGGCTACGAATCCCTCGACGCGAAGCTCGCCCGGGCCGAGAAGCCCACGTACGTCCTCCAGCTCTGCTTCTACAGCGACGGGATCGCCGCCCTCCAGGGCGCGCCGCCGGAGCACATGCACGTGCCCTGAATGCGCTAAGTAGAAGTGGCGATCAACCAGTCGAATGGAATCAGAGACCAGTCTACGATCCGATAGGCCGACTTCTGACGTGGATCGAGCAAGACGTTGTGGTCCGTCTTGCTGATCACGGAGGGAACTCGGAGGCCGCACACCGTACGGCCCTCCGGTCGCGCTCTATCGACCGCCATGAGGAACTCCGCCCCGATCCGCTGAGCGTTCCTTGCCGCTGGCCGCTGATTCCAATTCGAGGGAAGCGTGATCGCCAGATCGCTCAGGTTGACGATAGACCCGTCGGGAACCTCGATCGCCGCGACGTTCAGCTCGACGACGGTTTCCCAGCCCGGGCGCGCGACGATCTCGAGAATCGCCAGCGCCTCGACTTCCGACGCGTAAAGGATTTCCGTGCGGTTATCGTTGTAGCGCCAGCCATCGCGCGCGACGGAGGCGCTGGAGTCCCGCGGGTCGAACTGCGCTCGCGGTTTACGCGACGCCCGGTAGACGCGCACGGCGTTCGATCAGATCGGGCCGCCTTCCGACTGCGCCTGCAGCTCGTTCAGCACCAGCCGCTCCCCCTCGGCGGTCTTCAACAGTTCCGCCGGGGTGGATAAGCCCCGGGCCAGGAACAAGCGTTGCGATGACCCTCGGGCACTGAGATATGAAAATGCTTACGATTGAGGCACTTGGGCTCGGTCAAGTGGAGAGGACTGGTCTTGGCCGCAGCCGGAGGTGGACCGCGTCTGGGCGTCGTAGATGCGAAACGGGACGAGATTCGTCCCATTTCGCATACGTTGTTGCAATCGTCGCGCTGTCCGGGCATGATTCCGAGCATGGCGAACGCAAAACGGCCCGGACTTCGTCCCTTTGCGCGTGTGCGACCGCAAGCCGGGCCTCGAAACCTCCCGGACCTGGTCGACAGCTATCAGGCGTCCGGGCGCTACACGTTCACGCGCGAGGAGGCGCTCCGGGCGTTGGGGGTTTCCGACGAGGCCTTGAAGAAGGCGGTCCAGCGCCTCGCCGCCAAGCGCCGCCTCGCCGTGCCGCGCCGGGGATTCTTCGTCATCGTTCCCATCGAGTACCGGGACGCGGGCGCGCCGCCCGCGAGCTGGTTCATCGACGCGCTAATGAGCTTTCACGGCCGCCCCTACTACGTGGGCCTCCTGAGCGCCGCAGCGCTCCACGGCGCCGCGCACCAGCAGCCGCAGGAGTTCCAGGTCGTGACCGATGGCCAGCTGCGCCCCGCGGTGGCCGGCCGGGCGCGGATCCGCTTCTTCAGCAACCGCCGCCTCGAGCGCACGCCCACGATGTCGGTCAAGACGGAGACGGGCACGATGAGCGTCTCGACGCCGGAGGCGACGGCGCTCGACTTGCTCCGTTACCTCGCGCCGGCCGGGCACCTCGGCAACGTCGCGACGGTGCTCGCCGAGCTCGCCGGGCGGCTGGAGGCGCGCCGGCTCCTCGAGGCCGCCAGAGCAGAGGGCGACCTCCCCGCCGCGCAGCGATTGGGGTACCTGCTCGAGCTCGTCGGAGCCGGCGAGGTCGCGGTCGGCCTCGCCGAGTGGATCTCGGCGGAGCGTGCCCGTCTCGTGCCGCTGCGTGCGGACCGCTCTTCCCGGCGCGGCCGCAGGGATCCCCGCTGGCGCGTGGTCGTGAACGAGAAGGTGGAGGCCGAGGCGTGATCCCCCGGGCCCACGTCACCGCGTGGCGCGCGAAGGCGCCGTGGTCGAGCGACGCGCAGGTCGAGCAGGACCTCGTGCTCTCGCGCGCCATCGTGGAGCTCTTCTCCGACGGGAACGTCGCGGGCGAAGTCGCGTTCCGCGGCGGCACGGCGCTCCACAAGCTTCACCTCGATCCCCCTGGCCGGTACTCGGAGGACATCGATCTCGTCCAGGTGAACGCCGGGCCCATCGGCGGGGTCATGGAGGCCATCCGGGGCCGGTTCGACCCGTGGCTCGGGACGCCCCAGTGGAAGCGCGGTCCGGGAGGGGTGAGCCTGGTCTACCGGTTCGAATCGGAGACGCGGCCGATCACGCCCCTGCGGCTGAAGGTGGAGATCAACACCCGGGAGCACTTCTTCGTGCTCGGCCCGCACCGCATGCGCTTCGCGGTCGACAATCCGTGGCACAGCGGCAGCGCCGACCTGCTGACCTACGCCCCGGAGGAACTGCTCGGGACCAAGCTGCGGGCGCTCTATCAGCGCAAGAAGGGGCGGGACCTGTTCGATCTCTCGCAGGCGCTCACCCGCCTGAGCGCGCTCGACCCCGAGAAGATCGTCGCCTGCTTTCTCCGCTACCTGGAGCACGGGGGGCTGCGCGTCAGCCGCGCCGAGTTCGAGGAGAACCTCGCCGCGAAGCTCGCGGACGAGGTCTTTCTGCGCGACTTGCCGCCGCTCCTCGGCGTCGGGATCTCGCACGACCCGGCCGCGGCGTTCGCGCAAGTTCGAGAGGTCCTGCTCTCGCGCCTGCCGGAGCGCGCGCCGAGGCGGGGCCGCCGGCGATGAGCCGTTCCGGCCGGACGAAATGGTGCAAGCAGCGCTTGCACTATCGCCCTGATCCGGCGCGGATCGTCGGGTGCCGGGTGAAGGGGGGCCGGCAGCAGCTCAGCCCGTGACCCTGCGAGGAATCGAGCGCAACGCATCGAGCAGCGTGGCAACGACGGCGCTCTTCCTCGGCACGGCACTTGGCGACTTGGCGGCAGGGAGCGCACGGGTTGCCGTATAAAACGTCGGGACTTGTATATAAGCCCCAACGTTTTGTGACGAGGTCGCGCGCTGGA
>JBOIFD010000225.1:0-45400 GCA_050741515.1 Burkholderiales bacterium | reverse complement strand
GCGTGCATCCCCTGGAAGGCGGCGAGCGTGGCCCGCTGCATCTCGAGCCCCTGAATGGTCATGCGCAGCACGTTCAGGTTCATGGCGAGCCAGTTCTCGACCGACTTTAGGTCGGCGATGCGTTTCTCGATCTCGTTGGGATCGAGGAGCGGCGCCATCGCACCCGGCATGGGCAACCCCATCGGCGCCCACATCCTCTTCAGGAGCTCGAACGGGTCGTGCGGCTGGGTGTCCTCGGTCATGGCGGCCACCGAAAAGCGAGCGCTGAGGAAAGATCAGTGTAGAGCCGATCCCGCGAGCGTGCACAGGCGGGAAGGACGCCGATCGGCCGCCCGGCCAGCCTCACGTGGGCGCCGAAGGCGCGTCCCCGGCGCCCCGCCGCAGGAACGCCAGCATTTCGTCCCGGCGGGACATCGTGTCACGGTAGCCGAGCTCCATCAGGGCGCGCGTGAACGGTGCCTCGAACAGCAGGTAGCTCGCAAGGTTCGACCCGTTGCGATTCATCGCACCGACCGCGCGCAGGAGAAACCGAACCGCGCGCGGGAAGTGCTGGAGGTGCCGGGCGGTAATGCGCTCGATCGGCTGGCTGGGCTGCAGCACGAAGACGTCGATCGGCCGCAGTCTCAGGCCGACCTCCTCGGCCCGCTCCGGGGAGACGCACTGGAGGGTCTTGTTGATCCGCTGCAGGCGCTCGATGTCGACCGCGAGACTGTCGAGGAAGATGGAGTTCAAGGTGTGGCCGGCGATCTGCGCGAGCGAGGGATAGAGGTTCGAGCGGACCCGCACCGGCTCCTGGGACTGCCGGCCGGTGCCGATTACGAGCACGCGGTCGGCGCCGAGGTGCAGCGCCGGCGAGATCGGCGCGATCTGTCGCATCGAGCCGTCGCCGAAGAACTCGCGGTGGACCTTGACCGCCGGAAAGATGAACGGGATCGCGCTGGACGCAAGCAGCAGGTCCGCGTTCAGGGTCGTTGAGGCACCGACCCGTTGCCAGCGCTCCCAATCCTCGACTCCGGATCCGCCCTGGTAGAAGGTCACGCTCTGCCCGGAGGTGTAGCCCGACGCGGTCACCGACACGGCGTAGAGCGCGCCGTTGTCGATGTTCGCCTGAATGCGCTCGAACTCCATCGTGCGGACGAGCAGCTCCCGGAGCGGGGTGTTGTCGAGCAGCGAGATCGGGTTGCTCCGGTTGAGCAGCATCAGGGCGGTCAGCCAGCGGTTGCCGGTGCGGATGATTCCGGGCCAGTCGCTGCGGTAGACGTCGCGGCAGCGGAAGGCGCCCCAGACGTCGACGAGATGCCGCACGCCGCCGGCGAAATCGTCGGCCCGGATGGCGAGCGCGGCCGCATTGATCGCGCCGGCGGAGGTGCCGCAGAGGATCGGGAACGGGTTCTCGCGCGGCTCCCCGAGCAGCTCGCTCACCGCCTTCAGCACGCCGACCTGATAGGCCGCCCGCGCCCCGCCGCCGGCGAGGATCAGCCCGGTCTTCTTTATCGCGATCATGGCTCCCCGCGGGGCCCGGCACCCCGCCCTGCCTTCCGGGCCGCGCGGCGGAAGTTTAGCGTCCGTCAGCCTCCCAGCGCCACTATCACCCGGCCCGTCCGGCACGCCCTAGGTCGCGAAGAGCGGCCGTTGGGCATTGGAATTGGCGTCGACCACCGCCAGCGCCGTCATGTTGACGATTCGCCGCACCGTCGCCGACGGCGTGAGGATGTGCGCCGGCCTGGCGCACCCGAGCAGGATGGGGCCGATCGTGATGCCGTCCGCGGACGCGGTCTTGAGCAGGTTGAACGCGATGTTCGCGGCGTCGAGCGTCGGCATGATCAGCAGATTCGCCTCGCCCTTCAGCCGCGACCTGGGGAACACCTCCGCGCGCACGTCCTCCGAGAGCGCGGCGTCGCCGTGCATCTCGCCCTCGATCTCCAGGTCCGGCGCGCGGCGCGCGATGAGCTCGAGGGCGTGCCGCATCTTGACCGCGCTCGCCTGGTCGCTGGTGCCGAAGTTCGAGTGCGATAGCAGCGCGATCTTCGGCGTGATCCCGAAGCGCCGGATCTCCTCGGCCGCGAGCACCGTCATCTCCGCGATCTGCTCCGCGGTCGGGTCGAAGTTCACGTAGGTATCGCAGATGAAGAGCGTGCGCTTCGGCAGGATGAGCACGTTCATCGCGTAGTAGTCGTTGACCCCGGGCTTGCGGCCGAGGATCTGATCGACGTACTGCAGGTGCAGATCGTGGGTCCCGAACGTGCCACACAGCATGCCGTCGGCCTCGCCGCGATGGATCGCCATCGCGCCGATGCCGGTCGCCCGGCGGCGCATCTCGATCTTCGCATACGGCACCGAGACGCCGCGACGCTCGGTAAGACGGTGGTATTCCTGCCAGTACTCGGGATAGTGCGGATGGGATTCGATGTTGACGAGCTCGAAGTCGACGCCGGCGCCGATCCGCAGCCCGGCGCGCGCGATCGCGCGCTCGATCACCGCCGGGCGGCCGATCAGGATCGGCCGTGCGAGCCCCTCGTCGACCACGACCTGCACCGCGCGCAGGACGCGCTCGTCCTCGCCCTCGGCGTAGACGATCCGCCGCGGCGCCTGCTTGGCCGCGGCAAACAGCGGCTTCATGATGAAACCGGTGTTGTAGACGAACTGCTGGAGCGAGTCGCGATAGGCACCGAAGTTCTCGATCCGCCGCGTCGCGACCCCGGAGTCGATCGCCGCCTTCGCCACCGCCGGTGCGATCTGCACGATCAGGCGCGGATCGAACGGCCGCGGGATCAGGTAGTCCGCGCCGAACCTGAGGTTCTGCTCGCCGTAGGCGGCAGCGACGATGTCGGACTGCTCGGCCGTGGCCAGGTCGGCGATCGCCCTGACCGCGGCGATCTTCATCGCCTCGTTGATCTGCGTCGCGCCGACGTCGAGCGCGCCGCGGAAAATGAAGGGAAAACAGAGGACGTTGTTGACCTGGTTCGGATAATCCGAGCGGCCGGTCGCGATGATCGCGTCGGGCCGGACCTGCCTTGCGAGGTCGGGCAGGATCTCCGGCTCGGGGTTGGCGAGCGCGAGGATCAGCGGCTGCTTCGCCATCCGCTTGACCATCTCGGGCTTCAGCACGCCCCCGGCCGAAAGCCCGAGAAAGATGTCGGCGCCGTCGATGATGTCACCGAGCGTCCGCGCGGAGGTTTGCCTCGCGTAGCGCGCCTTGTTCGGGTCCATCTCCTCCGTGCGGCCGTCGTACACCGCGCCGGCGATGTCGGAGACCCAAATGTTCTCCATTCTCAACCCGAGGCTGACGAGCAGGTCCAGGCAGGCAAGCGCCGCCGCGCCGGCGCCGGAGGTCACGAGCTTCACCTCGTCGATACCCTTGCCGACGACGCGCAGTCCGTTGGTCACCGCCGCACCGACGATGATCGCGGTGCCGTGCTGGTCGTCGTGAAACACCGGGATCCGCATCCGCTCGCGGAGCCGGCGCTCGACGTGGAAACACTCCGGCGCCTTGATGTCCTCGAGGTTGATGCCGCCGAAGGTCGGCTCGAGCGAGGCGATGATCTCCACCAGCCGGTCCGGATCGCGCTCGTCGATCTCGAGGTCGAAGACGTCGATGCCGGCGAACTTCTTGAACAGCACTCCCTTGCCTTCCATCACCGGCTTGCCGGCGAGCGGCCCGATCGCGCCCAGGCCGAGCACCGCGGTGCCGTTCGTGATCACTGCGACCAGATTCGCGCGCGCAGTGAGGCTCGCAGCCGTGCCCGGGTCGCGCACGATCTCCTCGCACGCCGCGGCGACGCCCGGCGAGTACGCAAGGGCGAGATCGCGCTGGTTGACCAGGCCCTTGGTGGGGGTCACCGAGATCTTCCCCGGCTTGGGGAGCCGGTGGTAGTCGAGCGCCGCCTTGCGGAGCGGGTCTTCCACGGCGAATCTCCTAGAGTCGGGGCTTCGCGCCGATTATAGTCGGCCGGCCATGCCCCGCCGGGCGGTTAGAATCGTCCGCTCGAGGCACGCTCAACATCAACCGCATGCACGCCCCCGCGTCGGTCCCGAAGCACGCCCGCCTGCAGCTCGCCTCGCGCATGGACGCGATCGAGCCGTTCCACGTGATGGAGGTACAGCGGCGCGCGTTCGAGCTCGAAGCGGCGGGACGGCGCGTCATCCACATGGAGATCGGACAGCCCGATTTCGCCGCCCCCCAGCCGGTGATCGACGCGGCGATCCGGGCGCTGCATCGCGAGCCGATGGGCTACACGGCGTCGCTCGGCCTCCCCGCGCTACGCGAGGCGCTCGCGCGGTTCTACGCCGACCGCTACGGGGTGGACGTGGGGCCGGAACGGATCATGGTCACTGCCGGCGCGTCGGGCGCGTTCCTGATCGCGATGGGCTCGCTGATCGATCCCGGCGACGAGCTGCTGATGCCGGATCCGTGCTATCCGTGCAACCGGCACTTCGTCCGGATGTTCGAGGGGAGCGCGAAGACCGTCCCGTCGGACGAGAGAACCCACTATCAGCTCTCGGCCGAGGACGTGCAGCGGCACTGGGCCGCGCGAACGCGCGGCGTCGTGCTCGCGTCGCCTTCGAATCCCACCGGGACGATGGTGCCGCAGGATGCGCTGCGCGCGATCCTTGCCGAGGTCGAGCGGCGCGGCGGCATCGCCATCCTCGACGAGATCTATCAGGGCCTGAGCTACGGGGGAGAACGCCGCCCGACCGCGCTCGGGGTGTCGGACGGGATCCTGGTCGTCAACAGCTTCTCGAAGTACTTCAGCATGACCGGCTGGCGCCTCGGCTGGCTCGTCGCGCCATCCGAATACGTGCGGGAGATGGAGCGGTTCGCGCAGAACGCGTTCATCTCGGTGTCGGCCCCGGCGCAGTACGCAGCGCTCGCCGCGTTTCGGCCCGAGACCATCGAGATCCTGGAGGCCCGCCGGGCGGAGTTCCAGCGCCGGCGGGATTTCCTGGTGCCGGCGCTCCGCTCGCTGGGCTTCGAGGTGCCGGTCATGCCGGAAGGCGCTTTCTACGTCTACGCCGGCTGCGCCCGCTTCACCGACGACAGCGAGTCGTTCGTACTGCGGCTCCTCGAGGAAGCCGGCGTCGCCATCACCCCGGGAATCGACTTCGGCGTGCATCGCGCCCGGTCGCACGTCCGCTTCGCCTACACGCGGTCGCTCGTCGATCTGGAGGAAGGCGTAGCGCGGATGTCGCGGTTCCTCCGGGACAGCTAGGCCATCGGTCCGGCGAACCTCCGGACCCAAGCGCGCTGTTACCCCGGCCCGCTAGGCGGCGGTCCCGCGGCCCCGGGGACGAGGCAGCGTTTGCTCCAGGCGCTGCCGCTCCGCGATCACCTTTTGAGCGTAGCCCTGCGAGAGATCGTCGGACGCGCCGTTGTACATCTGCAGCCCGGCCTCGAGATTACCGGCGCGCACGATGTACTCCTTCAGGATCTGGGCGCCCACCAGCATGTTGGTCCGCGGGTCGAGCACTGCGTCCTCGCCGCCGTGCGCGGCGAGCTTCTCGTAGTGCCACTTCGGAATCACCTGCATCAGACCCTTCGCCCCCTTGTCGCTCTCGGCGATGGGGTTGAACCGCGATTCGACCGAGATCACCGCGAGGATCAGCAACGGGTCGAGGCCTACGCCACGCCCGACCGCATACGCCTCGCCAACGAGGTCGGTGGTCGCGTCGGTCGCGATCCGGTAGCGCCGGGCAAGGTAGCTCGCCAGCACCTGATGGTGCGGGTCGGTCCGCGCACCGGCCGCGGCGTCGAGCTGCGGCTGCGCCGCGACCGCCTTGCCGTAGGCGAGGGCGCCGCGCGGGGCTCCCCCGCCGAAGGGCGTCAAGCGTCCTCCTTCGACCGCCAGGAACAGCAGCGCAAGCAGGCCCAGCCCGGCGAGCACGCCTTGCAGCGCGCCGACGACCGCTTGCCATCCCATGCGCACCTGTACCGGCAGGTTGGGCAATGTCATGTTGACCTCCGTTCATGCCGCGCAGCCGGCGCGCGCAATGCCCGCCAGCCTTGAGTCCAGGTGCGCTCGCATCAGCGCCCCGGACGCCTCGTTGTCCCCTGCTTGAGCTCTGGTCCGGTGAGAAGCCGCGCTCGGCTTTCCGGACCCCCCCGACGGCGAACCGCCCGACCCCGGTCCCGCCGATCCGACCCATCTCGGATGCGAGACGCTCTCTTGGTCGCGCGTCGCGTTTCGAATGGCGCGTTGTGGAATTGCGCGAAACCGCAGTCTAATGAACGAGTTAGCATCTGTCAAGCGACAGAAAATCGACGCTGGATCAGACACTTGGGCGGCCATGGGTGCTGCGATGCACAATAAAAAAATTTTGGGCGAAGAGCGCCCCGGCCCCACCACCGCCCGACTGATAAAATGCGCGGGTCCTCCGTGGTGAGAACCGGGGGGACAGGCACTTCAAGCGCCGAATGTCTGCGGCTCGGACTTTGCATACACAAAGCCCGACCGCAGACGATTCGACCACCGCCTAGGGCCGAGACCCGGTCGGAAACGGCCAAGCAGCAGCGGGATTCAGGGCAGTCTTTGCCCCGGGGGTCGCCGCCGTCGACGGTACAGCAGGAACCGCCGCCGGAGCAGGCACCGCTGGTCGCGCCGCAGGCTTGGCCGCCTTCATCCGTCGCTTGGCTTTCTTCTTGGCGGGCTTCTTCGCAGCTTTTTTCTTGGCGGCCTTCCGGGCCGCCTTTTTCTTCTTCCGCGCCGGTTTCTTCTTCGCTACTGCTCGGCGTTTTCCAGCTTTCTTTTTCTTCTTCCCGGTCTTCTTCTTCGCGGATTTCTTCGCTGCCTTCCTGCGCTTCGTTGCCATGCTCAGACTCCTTCTCTAATTGACAAAAGTACCGCGCTACTGCGCCCGGCCGCACGCGACCGGACATCCCGCGGCCGGAGCGATCCCGGCCGCCGAATCCACGCGCCGTGCTCTTCGAACGCGGCGCCCCGACAACACTCTAGTCCCAACTGAGCGCGCCTCCCGTCTGGTACTCGATCACCCGGGTCTCGAAGAAATTGCGCTCCTTCTTGAGATCGGTCATCTCGCTCATCCACGGGAACGGGTTGGTCGCGCCGGGATAGAGTAGCTCGACGCCGATCTGCTGACAGCGCCGATTGGCGATGAAACGCAAGTACTCCTTGAACATGGGCGCGTTCAGACCGAGCACCCCGCGCGGCATGGTGTCCTCCGCGTAACGGTATTCGAGCTCCACCGCCTGCCGCAGCAGTCCCTGCACTTCCTCGCGGAACTCCGGCGTCCAGAGATGAGGGTTCTCGAGCTTGATCTGGTTGATGAGATCGATGCCGAAGTTGCAGTGCATCGACTCGTCGCGCAGGATGTACTGGTACTGCTCGGCGGCGCCGGTCATCTTGTTTTGACGCCCGAGCGCCAGGATCTGCGTGAACCCGACGTAGAAGAACAGCCCCTCCATGACGCAGGCGAAGACGATCAGACTTCTCAGCAGCCGCTGGTCGTTCTCCGGCGTGCCGGTCCTGAACGAGGGGTCGGTCAGCGTATCGATGAACGGGATCAGAAACTCGTCCTTGTCGCGGATGCAGGTGATCTCGTGGTAGGCATTGAACACCTCTGCCTCGTCGAGCGCGAGACTCTCAACGATGTACTGATACGCGTGGGTGTGAATCGCCTCCTCGAAAGCCTGCCTTAGCAAGTATTGCCGGCACTCGGGGGCACTGATGTGGCGGTAGGTGCCGAGCACGATGTTGTTGGCCGCCAGCGAGTCGGCGGTCACGAAGAACCCGAGGTTGCGCTTCACGATCCGTCGCTCGTCCTCGGTCAGGCCGTTCGCATCCTTCCAGAGCGCGATGTCCCGGCTCATGTTGACTTCCTGCGGCATCCAGTGATTGGCGCACGCCCCGAGGTACTTCTCCCACGCCCACTTGTACTTGAACGGGACAAGCTGGTTGACGTCGGTCCGGCCGTTGATGATCCGCTTGTCCTCGACCCGGATCCGGCGATGGTCGGCGCCGCGGTCGTCGGACGAAGGCGCGGGTGCAGCCGGGGCAGTCGGTACGAAGCCGACGAGCGGTTGCCGGCCGAACCCCGACATGGCCGGCAGCCCAATCACTCCGGCGATCCCCGGGTCTTCGTCAAACGTGAGCATTCCCCTTTTCCTCCGCGCGCTTCGATGGCGCTATTGGCATGCTTCGCATTCCGGGTTGTCGACGGCGCAGAACGCCGGCGCCACCGCTTCGATCGCCCGCCCGCCGGTGACCGCGCTGTCGCTCGGAACGGCGTTGAGCTGCCCTGACTTCACCGTCGACTTCTCGGCGTGGGTCGCACCCAGGGAGCGCAGGTAATAGGTGGTCTTCAGTCCCCGAACCCACGCCAGCTTGTAGGTGTCGTCAAGCCTCTTCCCGGACGCGTTGGCGATGTAGATGTTGAGCGACTGGGACTGGTCGATCCACTTCTGACGCCGCGCCGCCGCCTCGACCAGCCACGACGGTTCGATATCGAACGCCGTCGCGTAGCGGCGCCGCAAATCGCTCGGCGCGCGGTCGATCTTGGCCAGGCTGCCGTCGAAGTACTTGAGATCGGCGATCATCACCTCGTCCCACAGCCCCTGCCGCTTCAGGTCGGTCACCAGGTACTCGTTGACGACGGTGAACTCGCCCGACAGGTTCGACTTGACGAAGAGGTTCTGGTAGGTCGGCTCGATCGACGGGGACACGCCGATGATGTTGGCGATCGTCGCGGTGGGCGCGATCGCCAGGCAGTTGGAGTTCCGCATGCCGTGGCGCTTGATCCGCTCGCGCAACGCCGTCCAGTCGAGCGTCGCCGATTCGTCGAGCTCCACGTAGCCGCCCCGCTCCTCCTTCAGCAGCTTGAGCGTGTCCTGCGGCAGAATCCCGCGGTCCCAGAGCGATCCCTTGAAGCTCGAGTACCGGCCGCGCTCGTCCGCGAGCTCGGTCGACGCCCAGTAGGCGTAGTACGCCACCGCCTCCATCGACCGGTCCGCGAACTCGACCGCCTCCGGCGACGCGTACGAAACGCGCAGCAGGTGCAGGCAGTCCTGAAAGCCCATGATGCCCAGCCCGACCGGGCGGTGCTTGGCATTGGAATTGCGCGCCTTGGCCACCGCGTAGTAGTTGATGTCGATCACGTTGTCGAGCATCCGCATCGCGGTGGCGATGGTGCGCTTCAGCTTGTCATGGTCGAGCCCGCCCTCGCGCATGTGCGCCACCAGGTTGACCGACCCCAGATTGCAGACCGCGATCTCGCGATCGTTGGTGTTGAGCGTGATCTCGGTGCAAAGGTTCGAGCTGTGCACCACGCCCGCGTGGCTCTGCGGCGATCGGATGTTGCAGGGGTCCTTGAAGGTGATCCACGGGTGTCCGGTTTCGAACAGCATCGAGAGCATCTTGCGCCACAGCTGCAGGGCCGGAATCCGCTTGAACAGCTTGATCTCTCCGCGCCCCGCCCGCTCCTCGTACATGAGGTAGGCCTTCTCGAACGCCCGCCCGCACTTGTCGTGGAGCTCGGGGACGTCGGACGGCGAGAACAGGCACCACTCCCCGTTCTCCATCACCCGCTTCATGAACAGATCCGGGATCCAGTTGGCGGTGTTCATGTCGTGAGTGCGGCGGCGGTCGTCACCGGTGTTCTTGCGCAGCTCGAGGAACTCTTCGATGTCGAGGTGCCAGGTCTCCAGGTACGAGCAGACCGCGCCCTTGCGCTTGCCGCCCTGGTTGACCGCGACTGCGGTGTCGTTCACGACCTTCAGGAACGGCACCACCCCCTGGGACTTGCCGTTCGTCCCCTTGATGTGGCTGCCGAGCGCCCGCACCGGCGTCCAGTCGTTGCCGAGTCCGCCGGCGTACTTGGCGAGCAACGCGTTCTCCTTGATCGCCTCGTAGATGCCGTCGAGATCGTCGGAGACCGTCGTCAGATAGCAGCTCGACAGCTGCGCGCGCCGCGTCCCGGAGTTGAAGAGCGTCGGCGTCGAACTCATGAAGTCGAAGTTCGAGAGCACGGCGTAGAACTCGATCGCCCGCTCCTCCTTGTTGATCTCGTTCAGTGCGAGCCCCATCGCGACCCGCATGAAGAACGCCTGCGGCAGCTCGATCCGGCGGCCGTCGACGTGCAGGAAGTACCGGTCATACAGGGTCTGCAGCCCCAGGTAGCCGAACTTCAGGTCGCGTCCGGCGTCGAGCGCGGCGCCGAGCTTGAGCAGATCGAAGCGCGCCAGGCGCTCGTCCAGCAGGTCCGCCTCGATGCCGCGCTTGACGAACTGGGGGAAGTAGTCGGGGTACCGCCCCGCCATTTCGGCCTGGGACACCTCCTCGCCCAGGACCTCCAGCCGGATCGTGTTCAGGAGCAGCCGCGCCGTAACGTAGCTGTACGCGGGGTCCTTCTCGATCAGCGCCCGGGCCGACAGGATCGCCGACTTGCGGACCTCGTCCATCGGCACGCCGTCGTAGATGTTTTTCAGCGTGTCCTGCAGGATCGGCTGCGAGGCGACGGCGTCACCCAGGTCGGCGCAGGCCGAGTCGATCAGCTCGGTCAGGCCGCCCAGGTCCAGGGGACGGCGCGCGCCCCTGTCGACGACGTGCAGCACCGGGGGCGCGGCGGCCGTCTTCCGCTGCGCCGCCTCCTGCGCCCGCGCCTGGGCGCGCTTCTCCCGGTACAGCACGTAGGCTCGGGCGACGTCGTGCTCGCCGGAGCGCATCAGCGCGAGCTCGACCTGGTCCTGGACGTCCTCGATGTGGAACGTGCCGCCCGCCGGCTGTCGCCGGACGAGGGCCCCGACCACGCCCTCCGTGAGGTGCGCCACCAGGTCCCGGATCCGAGCCGACCCTGCGCCCGGCCCGCCGCTCACCGCGAGAAACGCCTTCGTCATCGCCACCGAGATCTTGGTGGGCTCGAACCCGACGACGGCGCCGTTGCGCCGGAGGATCTTGTACTGCGCGAGGAGCGCGGACTGATGGACGGCGGACGGGGTGGGCAGGCCTGCGGGCACGAACGGCTGGGGTGCGGTCTCGCCGGCAAGCTGCATCTCCGTCTCCTCTGCGCGCGATTTTTTGGTTGGCGCGGGCCCCCTCGGGCCCGCCGGCCCGGCGCCTAGGCCGGGCGGACACACTACAGACACACTACATATAGTGTGTCCTACGAATTCCGCTACGAAGTCTAGTGCGACCAGCCTGATTAAGCAAGATTTTTCTCAAGCCATTCACGGCTCCCGCGCGCGTTGTGCGCGCGGCGCGTGAAGTTCGTCACGGAATCGTCATGGCGGCGGGCGCTCCCCCGCCGGGACTGCCGGTCACCTCGACCGCGGGGCGCGGCCGGCGACGGTACGAAGCCGTCGCCAGTCGAACGCCGGGCCGGGGTCGGTCTTGCGTCCGGGCGCGATGTCGCTGTGGCCGACGATCTCGGCGATGGGATAGCGGCGTCGAAGCGCGGCGGCGAGCCGGACGAGCCGCGCGTACTGGCGCTGGGTATAGGGCCGGGTATCGACGCCTTCGAGCTCCACTCCGATCGAGAAGTCGTTGCACTGCCCGCGTCCGCGCCAGCTCGACCGGCCGGCATGCCAGGCGCGCCGCCCGCAGGGCACGAACTGGATGATCTCGCCGGTGCGCCGGAGGAAGAAGTGCGCGGATACCCGCAGCCCCTCGAGGGTCTCGTAGAACGGATGCTTGGCCCAGTCGAGGGTGTTGGTGAAAAGGCGCAGGACGCCGTCACCTCCGAACTCGCCCGGTGGAAGGCTGATCCCGTGGATCACGAGCAGCGAGATCTCGGCTGCGGGCGGACGGTCATCGCAGTTGGGCGACTCGACGTACCGGGCGCCGGGCAGCAGCCCCGCCTGGTCGATGACCATCGGCCCGGGACCGCGGCCGCGCGTGGCGCCCGGGGTCGGGCGGCGCGCTCCCGAGCCGGGACGCCGCGCCACGGCCCTATTGGATCCCGAGCCGCTCCATCCGGTAGCGGAGGGCGCGGAACGTGATCCCGAGCAGCTTGGCTGCGGCGGTGCGGTTGAACCGGGTCTTGTCGAGCGCTTCGAGGATCGCCTCGCGCTCCAGACGATCCAGGTACTCCTGAAGCGGCCACTTCGCGTTGGGGACGCGCGGCTCCTCGACCGCCGCGGGTGGCGCGAGCTGCAGGTCGTCCGGCTGGATCTCGGCCGACCCCGACAGCGCGATCGCGCGCTCGAGGACGTTCTCCAGTTCGCGCGCGTTTCCGGGGAAGTCGTACGCCAGCAATGCCTCGAGCGCGGGCTTGGCGAGCCGGGGTCCCGCCGCTCCCCCCTCCTCGCCCAGGCGCGCGAGGATCGCATCGGCGAGCAGCGGGATGTCCTCCCGGCATTCCCTCAGGGGTGGCATCCGCAGCTCGATGACCGCCAGGCGATAGTAGAGGTCCTGGCGGAACTTGCCCGCCTCCACGAGCGCCGCGAGGTTCTGGTGCGTAGCGCAAATGATCCGGACGTCGACCGGGTCCTCGGCCGTCGCGCCGATCTTGCGCACCCGCTTCTCCTGGATGGCGCGCAACAGCTTGACCTGCATCGCCAGCGGCAGGTCGGCGACCTCGTCCAGGAACAGCGTCCCGCCGTTCGCCGCGTGGAAGAACCCCTCCCGATCGGCCTCGGCCCCGGTGAACGCCCCCTTCCGGTAGCCGAAGAACTCGCTCTCCATCAGGTTCTCGGGAATCGCCCCGCAGTTGACCGGCACGAACGGCCGGTCGCGCCGCGCGCCTCCGGCGCGGATCAGCCGGGCAGCGAGCTCCTTGCCGCTCCCGGATTCGCCGGTGATATAGATCGGCGCCTGGCTGCGGGCGAGCTTGTCGATCATGGCCCGCACCTGCTGCATCGGCGGGCTGTCGCCGAGCAGCCCGTAGCCCCCGTCAGGCGCGGGCTTCGCCGCCGGCTTCTGCGGCAGGTTGAGGGCCGACTTGACGAGCGTCCGGAGCTGCTCCAGCGACAGCGGCTTCGAGACGTAGTCGAAGGCCCCGGCCTTGAGCGCGGCGACCGCGTTCTCGGTGCTGCCGTGGGCGGTGATCACGGCGACCGGCAGGTCGGTGCAATTGGCGCCGATGTACCGAACCAGCTCGAGCCCGTCGCCGTCGGGCAGGCGCATGTCGGTCAGGCAGAGGTCGAAGCTGTGCGCCTTGAGGTGCTCGGTCGCCTGCGCGACCGAGCCGGCGCACTCGACCCCGAGCCCCATGCGCAGCAGCGTGAGCTCGAGCAGCTCGCGAATGTCGGCCTCGTCGTCGACCACCAGGACCGTGGCCTTGGCGGCGGTCCGGCGCTCGGGTCGATTCATCCCCGTACTCCCAGCCAGGTGATGCGAAAGTCGGCCCCGGAGCCGCGGTCGACGTAGTCGAGCGCCGCGCCGTTCGCCGCGCACAGCTCGCGGGCGATGTAGAGCCCGAGCCCCGTACCCGCGCTGTAGGTCGTGAAAAACGGCTCGAAGAGCTGACTCTGCAGGTCTTTCGCCACGCCCGGGCCGTCGTCGACGACGTGCAATTCTAGCCGATTGCCCTGCCGCTGCAGCCGCAGACGGACGCTGCCGGAGCGCTTGCGCGAGTGGCGCCACGCGTTGCGCGCCAGGTTCCAGAGCACCTGGTGCAGGTGCACGCGGTCGAACTCGACGACTTCGTCGCCGTGGCGCTCGAGCGCGAATGCGCTCCGGTCGAGCTGCTCGTTCTGCACGAACTCCTCGAGAAACGCGGCGAGGAACGGGCCGACCGGGAGCGGCTCCGCCTGGACCCGGTCGCGACGGTTGAGCTCGAGGACGTCCTTCACCATGCGATCGAGCCGGGCGGAGTTGTCGCGGATGATGCGGGTCAGCCGCTCGCGCGCCGGCTGGCGGTTCTCCTCCTGCATCAGCTCGGCGGCGTGCGTGATCGCCGCCAGCGGGTTGCGGATCTCGTGCGCGATGTTCGCGGTCAGGCGCCCGAGCGCCGCCAGCTTCAGCTGTCGCGCCTGGTGCTCGAGCTTCGAGATGTCCTCAAGGTAGATCACCGTGAAGCTGTCGCCCGCCACGCCCGCCTCGACGAAGCGCGCGCGCACCAGCGTTCCGGAGTCGCCGAGCATGAAGCTCGCGCTGGTCCGGCCAGCGCCCCGGCGCCACCCGGCGAGCGCCTGCGCGAGCTCCGGCGAGTAGGTGTCGATCTGATCGAGCTCCGGCGCCGCCCGGCCGAGAAGCTGGTCGATGCGCCGGTTGTGGCTTCGCACCAGGCCGTTCGAATCGACGACCAACACGCCGTCCTGGACGTCCTGGATCACCAGCTGGTTGATCCGCAGCTGGTTGGCGAGATCGATCCCGCGCTGGCGCGCGACGCGCTCGTTCGTGATCACCCGCTGCGCGAGCTGATTGGTGATGAATGCGGTCGCGAAGTAGCCGACCGAGATCAGCGCCGGGGGCACGAACCCGCCGATCGGGTCGCCGTGAACGAAGACCTCGACCGCCTGCTCGAGGAGCACCACGACGGTGGCGAGCGCGGCGTAGAACAGCAGGAGCCGGCCGCGGCTCACGAGCGACGCGGCGGCGATCGAGATCAGCAGCATCACCGCCAGCCCGCTGCGGAAGCCGCCGCTCGCGAACATGAGAAGCCCGGTCATCATGACGTCGGTGCAGACGTGCACGGTGAGCTGGGTGTCGAAGTTCCGCGGGACCCGGGCCAAAAAGACCTGGTACGCGATCGCGGCGAGCAGATAGACGGCGCTGGTCGCGGTGAACAGTCGCACGTTCTGGCTGCCCAGGTTCAGCAGGTCGCCATAGGCGAGCGCGGAGACGAAGAACAGCCCGGCGATCGCGATCCGGTAGGCGTTGAAGTAGCGGAGCGAGACCCAGAACGACTCCGGGACGCCCGGCGCTTCCGCCCGCGCCGCCGAATCCGGGGCGCGGGGGAGGACCAGCTCTCGCGCCGCGGGCTTGTTCACCGGCTGAAGAGGCGGCGGTGCTCCTCGGAGCAGAAGTACCGTCCCTGCGACTGGATCGCTTCGGAGAGCGGCAGGTGCACGCCGCATTGGCCGCAGTCCACCATGCGCTCACCGTCGGCGCCCGGGTCCTTCCGCGCGCCCGCATCGCGCCGCAATCCTCTCCACAGGAAGTAGAGGACGAGCGCCGCGACGACGACGATCAGCAGCTTGCTCATTGGGCGGAACGATTATATGTGGCCGCGCCCCGCGTGGCTCGGGCGGCGGTGCGGGCAGTGTGACACTTCGGACGTCGCGCGCCGCGAGCGGGGCGAGGGGGTGGTCGGGGTGACTGGATTCGAACCAGCGACACCTGCGTCCCGAACGCAGTACTCTACCAGGCTGAGCTACACCCCGATCCGGGAGGAATGCGGCGGCGCCGGCTGCTCAATAGTTACGCTCGACCGCGAAGGCCGCCAAGTGTAACAGAGACTGCTTGTAGGTCGAATCGCCGACGGCCGCGAGCGCGTCGCATGCCGCGGTCGCCTCACGGCGGGCCTGATCACGCGCCCGGTCGAGCGCGCCCGTGGCGTGGATCGCCGCGATGACCGCGGCAAAGGCGTCGCGGCCGCCACGCTCGATCGCGCGGCGCACGGTTTCGGCCTGCACCGGCGTGCCGCGCTGCATGACGTAGATGAGCGGCAGGGTCGGTTTGCCCTCGCTCAGATCGTCGCCGAGATTCTTGCCGGTTTCGTGAAGGTCTCCCGAGTAGTCCAGCACGTCGTCGACGAGCTGGAACGCCGTGCCGAGGTGCATCCCGTAGGTGGCCAGGCTCTCCTCGATCTCCGGCGGGGCCGCGCCGAGAATGGCCCCGAGGCGTGCCGACGCCTCGAACAGCCGCGCCGTCTTGCGCCGGACCACCTCGAGGTAGGCGGCCTCGCCGACGTCGGCGTTGTGGACGTTGAGGAGCTGCATCACTTCCCCCTCGGCGATGGTGTTGGTCGCATCCGCCAGCACCTCCATCACGCGCATGCTCTTCACGTTCACCATCATCTGAAACGCGCGCGAGTACAGAAAGTCGCCCACCAGGACGGCGGCGGCATTGCCGAATTCCCCGTTCGCGGTCGCGCGCCCGCGGCGCAGCTCCGACTCGTCGACGACGTCGTCGTGCAGAAGGGTCGCGGTGTGGATGAACTCGACGACTGCCGCGAGCTCGTGGTGGTGCGCGCCGCGGTAGCCGCAGCTCCCGGCCGCGAGCAGCAGGAGCGTCGGGCGCAGGCGCTTGCCCCCGCTCGCGATGATGTACTCGGCCACCTGGCGCACCAGCGCCACGTCGGAGGCGAGGCGGCGGCGGATCAGCGCGTCGACCGCCTCCATGTCGCCGGCGATCAGGGTGCGAATGGGGTCGAGTGAAACAGACACGGCGGCGGGTGGGCCGGCAGCGGGCCGGGCCGCCGAAGAGTAGCACAAGGTGCCTTTGACGACCCCTGGAGTGGTGCGTATAATGCGCGGTTTTCTAAGGCTTTCTTCCCGGAGCGCACGATGTACGCAGTGATCAGGACCGGCGGCAAGCAGTATCGCGTCGCCGCGGGCGACAAGCTGAGGGTGGAGAAGCTCCGGGCGGAGGTCGGCGCCGAGGTCGTCCTCGACCAGGTGCTCGCGATCGGCGAGGGCGAGGCGGTGAAGTGCGGCACGCCGGTGCTGCCGGGGGCCGCGGTGAAGGCGACGGTCGTCGCGCACGGCCGGCACGACAAGGTGCGGATCTTCAAGCTGCGGCGCCGGAAGCACTACAAGAAATCGCAAGGGCATCGCCAGCAGTACACGGAGCTGCAGATCACCGGCATCTCCGGCTGACGGAAATCGCACCGGCAAAGAGAGGCAGACATGGCACACAAGAAGGCGGGCGGAAGTTCCCGCAACGGCCGTGATTCCCAGTCGAAGCGGCTCGGCGTGAAGCGCTTCGGCGGCGAGGTCGTGTCCGCGGGGAGCATCATCGTGCGGCAACGCGGCACGCGCGTGCATCCCGGCGACAATGTCGGTATCGGCAGGGACCACACGCTGTTCGCCAAGGTGACCGGGCGTATCCAGTTCGGCGCGCGGGGCCCGGCGGGACACCACGTCGTGAGCGTGATCCCGGTCTGAACGGAGGCGCTCCGCCACGAGGCCCTATCCGCGTGGTAGGGCTTTTTCATTTCTGGGGGTCCCGCCGTGAAATTCGTCGACGAGGCGCGCATCTCGGTCCACGCCGGCAAGGGCGGCGATGGCGCGGTGAGCTTCCGGCGGGAGAAGTACGTTCCGCGCGGCGGGCCGGACGGCGGGGACGGCGGCCGCGGTGGCAGCGTCTACGCCGTTGCGGACCGCAACATCAACACGCTCATCGACTACCGCTACGCGCGCATCCACCGCGCCCGCGACGGCGGGAAGGGGCATGGCAAGCAGTGCAGCGGCCGCGGCGCCGACGACATTCGCTTGCGCATGCCGGTCGGCACCGTCATCGCCGACCGCACCACCGGGGAGATCATCGGCGATCTCACCACCCACGACCAGGCGGCGCTCGTCGCGCGCGGCGGGCGCGGCGGCCTCGGCAACGTGAACTTCAAGTCGAGCGTGAACCGCGCGCCGCGCCGCGCGACGCCCGGCGAGCCGGGCGCGAGCCGCGAGCTCCAGCTCGAGCTGAAGGTGCTGGCGGACGTCGGCCTGCTCGGGCTTCCGAATGCCGGCAAGTCGACCTTCATCCGCGCGGTCTCCAGCGCCCGGCCGAAAGTCGCGGACTACCCGTTCACGACCCTGCACCCGAGCCTCGGCGTGGTCCGCGTCGACGTCCACCGCAGCTTCGTCATCGCCGACATCCCGGGCCTGATCGAAGGCGCCGCCGAAGGCGTGGGGCTCGGCCATCAGTTCCTTCGCCACCTCGCCCGCACGCGGCTGCTGCTCCACCTCGTCGACGTTGCGCCCCTCGAGCCCGGGGCCGATCCGGTGCGCGACGCCCGTGCGATCGTCGCCGAGCTGCGGAAGTACGATGAGCGCCTCTATCGCAAGCCGCGCTGGCTCGTGTTCAACAAAGCCGATCTCCTTCCCGCGGAGGCCGCCGAGCGCGCCGCCCGGGAGATCGTGCGCCGGCTGCGCTGGAAAGGCCTCTGGTTCGTCGCCTCCGCGTTGAGCGGCAAGGGCTGCGGCGAGGTGTGCCAAGCCGTCATGCGCCATCTGGAGGACGGCCGATGAGCGCCCGGCTCGGCAACGCCAGACGGTTCGTCGTCAAGATCGGCAGCTCGCTGGTGACCAACCGCGGCGAGGGGCTCGACGTCGCCGCGATCGCGAGCTGGGTGGCGCAGGTGGCGCTGCTCCGCGCCGCGGGCAAGGAGGTCGTCCTCGTATCGAGCGGGGCGATCGCCGAAGGGATGCAGCGGCTGGGCTGGCGGGAGCGCCCGGTGGCGATGCACGAGCTTCAGGCCGCCGCCGCCGTCGGCCAGATGGGGCTCGTGCAGGCTTACGAAAGCTGCTTCCGCGACCACGGCATCCGCACCGCGCAGGTGCTGCTCACGCACGCCGACCTCGCCGACCGGCAGCGCTACCTCAACGCCCGCTCCACGCTGCGGACGCTGATCGGGCTCGGCGTCGTGCCGGTGATCAACGAGAACGACACGGTGGTCACCGACGAGATCCGGTTTGGCGACAACGATACGCTCGCCTCGCTCGTCGCCAACCTCATCGAAGCCGACGTGCTCGTGATCCTCACCGACCAGCCGGGGCTCTACACCGCCGATCCGCGGAAGGATCGCGCGGCGACGCTCGTCGCTGAGGCGCGCGCCGGCGATCCGCAGCTCGAGGTCATGGCGGGTGGCGTCGGCAGCATGATCGGGCGCGGCGGCATGCTGACGAAGGTTCTGGCCGCGAAGGGCGCGGCCCGCAGCGGCGCGCACACCGTCATCGCCTCCGGCCACGCGGCCGAGGTCCTCGTCCGACTCGGGCGCGGCGAAGCGACCGGCACGCTGCTTTACGCCGACACCGCGCCGCTTGCCGCCCGGAAGACCTGGCTCGCCGCGCACGTGCAGGTGACCGGGCGGGTGATGCTCGACGCGGGGGCCGTCCGCGCGCTCACCGCCGGCGGGAAGAGCCTGCTTCCGATCGGCGTGACGGCGGTGGAAGGGGAGTTCGAGCGCGGCGCGGTCGTCGCGTGCCTCGCTCCCGACGGCCGCGAGGTCGCACGCGGGCTGGTGAACTACGGCGCCGCAGAGTCCCGGCGCATCCTCGGCAAGCCGTCGGGCGAGATCGAGGCGATCCTCGGCTACGTCGACGAGCCGGAGCTCATCCACCGCGACAACCTGGTCCTGCTGTAGCTATCTGGCGACCGGATAGTCCGACTGGAACTCGCGCGCCCGCGGGTGACCACCGAGCCGGAGCGCATCGACGCCCTCGTTCGCGGTGCGGATGGGCGCCCGCCCGGGGCAGAAGTAGTCGTCCCAGAGCACGAACCGGTGGAGGTCCGTCACCGGCGGTCCGATCCGCACCCACTGCGCAGCGCGCGCCTCGCGCCAGGCGCCGTCGGGCTGACCGTATGCGTAGACCTTGCGCTCGCGCATCGAGCAGCGGATGCCCTCGTACGAGACGTTCGTCGCTTCGTCGGACTTCGCGACCAGGGTGAACCGGACCACCCCGTCCTCGCCGACCGAGAGCGAATCGCGATCGACGAAGAAGCGGAGCGTGCTGGCCGGCCCGGTGTCAAACCGGATGAGGCGCTCCTCCTTCGGGTAGAGCGGGAGCGTCACCCGCTGCTCCTGCCACGGCGCCGTGTCGAATGTCGTTGCCGCCGCGCCGGTGTCCTTCGGCTCCTGCGCGGTCGCAATCGGTCCGGCTGAAGTCATGGCAACAAGCGCAACGCCGAGCGCGCGCCTCATGCGAGATCACCAGCAAGAGAGTCGCGCACGGCCGGCGGGACCGCCGGGATCCCGGCGCGATACTGCGGATGATCCACCCCGACGGCGAAGGCCGCGCCCGACTTCAGCGCCTCCGCCATCCCGTCGCTGAGCTCGAAGCGCAGGAAGTGCACCGACGAGGTCTTCTCCTCGTTCTCGCGCTCGAGATCCTCGTCGGCCACGGCGAGCACCTTCGCGAAGTCGGCGACCCGGACCCACACCCGGTCCGCGATGCCTTTCAGGCGCGCGAGCGCGTGCTTGCGTTCCTCCGGATCGGGATACTCGAGCAGCATCGTTGCCTTGAGGTTGCGGCCGTCCGGGACCAGCGGATTGTACGCGTCGAGCTCGCCCTGGATGCCGTCCTCCTCGAAGATCCGCTCCACCCGCAGCATCTCCTGGATCTGATAGCGGATCGTAAGCGCGTCCTCGAAGTCGAGCGTGAGGTGCTCGCCGAGCTGGACTTTCCGCTGCTTCTTGTGCGCGATCACCTTCGCGCGGAATGCGTCGCGCTGCTTGGCGTAGGCCTCGAGGGAAAGCAGGCTGCCACGCTCGATCTTCGGCATGCTCAGAGCCCGTAAGCCATGCGAACGAGCGCGAGCGGATGCTCGCGCCGCGCTCGCGTCTCGCCCATGCCCTGCTCGATGTGCCGCGCGGCGATCGGGCAGTCGGAGCTGATGTAATCGGGGTCAGGGTCGGCCATCGCCCGGAAAACCGGGCGACCGATCTTCATCGAGTTGGCGTAGTACTCCGTCTTCACGCCCCAGGTGCCGTCGTGGCCCGAGCACCGCTCGACCGTCGTCACCGTCGTGCCGGGCACCAGCTCGAGCAGCCCGCGCGTCTTCTGCCCGATGTTCTGCACGCGGGCGTGGCAGGGAATGTGATACGCAACCTTGCCCAGGGCATGCTTGAAGTCGTTCTTGAGCAGACCGTCGCGATTGCGGAGCACCAGGTATTCGAACGGGTCGAACATGGCGTCTGAGACCGCCTTGACGTCGGCGTCATCGGGGAACAGCAGCGGAAGCTCGGTCTTGAACATGAGCGTACAGGACGGCACCGCCGTCAGGATCGCATAGCCTGCGCGGGCGAGCTCGACGAGCGGCGGGATGTTCACGTCCTTGAGCCGCGCCACCCCTTCGAGGTCGCCGAGCTCGAGCTTCGGCATGCCGCAGCAAGCCTCGCGCGCGACGAGCACGTACGGGATCTCGTTGTGGTCGAGGACCTTCAGCAGATCGCCTCCGATCCCCGGCTCGTTGTAGTTCACGTAACAGGTGGCGAAGATCGCCACCTTGCCCGGCGTGCGTTTGCCGTCGCGAACCGGGTGCGGCCGGCTCGCGGGAGCGCGGCTGCGGAAGCGGCTCGCCGCGTACGGCGGCAGCTTCCGCTCGCGATGGACGCCGAGCGTTTTCTCCATCACCGACCGCGCCGCGGCGTTCCGGTTCAGCGCGTTGACGGTCTGCGCCACCACCGGGATCGCCGCAAGCTTCCCGATCGCGTCGGTGCTCGACAGCAGCCGGTCGCGGGCGCGGACCTCGCCGTTGCGGAATTTCACCGCCTTCGCGCGCAGCATCAGATGCGGGAAATCGACGTTCCACGGATGCGGCGGCACGTAGGGGCACTTGGTCATGTAGCAGAGGTCGCAGAGATAGCACTGGTCCACGACCTTCCAGTAATCCTGCCGCCCGACCGCGTCGAGCTCGCCGGTGCGGCCCGCGTCGATCAGGTCGAAGAGGGTCGGAAACGCGGTGCACAGGCTGACGCAGCGCCGGCAGCCGTGGCAGATGTCGAAGACGCGGTGGAGCTCGCCGTGGAGCCGCTCCTCGTCGTAGAACTCGCCCGACTGCCAGTCGAGGGGGTGGCGGGTCGGGGCCTCGAGACTGCCTTCGCGGACGCTCATGCGCCGGGGATGGGCGGTGGCTGCGGACCGGAGCGGCGGGGCCGCTCCGGCGGTGGGACGCGCGCCTTCAGGCTCAGTCCGCGAGCGCGTCGAGGGCCTTCTGGAAGCGGTTCGCGTGCGAGCGCTCCGCCTTGGCGAGCGTCTCGAACCAGTCGGCGATCTCCTCGAAGCCTTCCTGGCGGGCCTGCTTCGCCATGCCCGGGTACATGTCGGTGTACTCGTGGGTCTCGCCTGCGATCGCGGCTTTCAGGTTCTCGCGCGTGCGGCCGATCGGCAGCCCGGTCGCCGGATCGCCGACCTGCTCGAGATACTCCAGGTGCCCGTGCGCGTGGCCGGTCTCGCCTTCAGCGGTCGAGCGGAACACGGCCGAGACGTCGTTCTGGCCTTCCACGTCCGCCTTGTTCGCGAAGTAGAGGTAGCGGCGGTTCGCCTGGGATTCGCCGGAGAACGCGTCCTTGAGATTCTGTTCGGTCTTCGAACCTTTCAGTGCTGCCATGGGAATCTCCTTTGTTGCCGAGGATCGGGGCTTTAGACTTGCTCTAAATGATGGACCCACTGTAGTTCCGACACGGTCCCCCTGTCAAGCCTCGCGGGGGGCTATCGGATCAGCGCAGCCTCCACCTCGGCGAAGGTCCCCGCCACGGCGCTCGTCTCGATGCTGATCCCGAGCTGGGCCGCGATCTGCGTCAACGAGAAGATCCCGCGCACGACGTCGCCGCCCGGTCCCCTTTCGACCACGAGCGCGTGCTGGCGGCCGGCCTTGCGGAGCGTTGCGACCAGATGGCCGATCTTGGCGTCGAGCAGAGCGTCGATCGGCAGCGCCTCCATCCGCTCGCTCGGGGTCATGATCTCGCGCACCGGGAGCTCGTGGTGCTTCACGTTGCGCTCCAGCGCGATCTGCATCGGCCGCTCGCCGAGGACGTCGTTCGCGGTGATGATGCCGAGCACGCGACGGTCGTGGTCGATCACGATCAGCGAGCGCACGCCGCGCCGGATCATGGACCGGTTGGCGTCGTCGACCGAGGCGTGGGGCTCGATCGTCGCCGCCGGGACGATCGCGAAGTCGGTCATCAGCGACAGCGCGCGCGAGTCGAGGGTCAGCCGCTCGCCGCTGTGCGGCGTCGCCGGGCGCAGCCGCGCGCCGCTCTCCAGCGGCCGGAGCGGGAGGGCGGCGTAGTCGAGGGTCATCGTGGATCTCCTGGCGGCGCGGGCGGGCAGACGCCCGCGGCCCGCGCTAGCGCGGCTCGCGCAGGGGGCGCGCCCGGTCGTGCCGGCGGTGGTCGCGGATGAGGAACCGGGCCAGCTCGGTCAGCGCCTGCTGATACACGTCCCGCTTGAACTCGATCACGCTCTCGAGCGGCACCCAGTACTCGCTCCAGCGCCAGGCGTCGAACTCGGGTCGCTCGCTCGCGCGCAGCTGAACGTCGCAGTCCCGCCCGACGAGGCGCAGCAGGAACCAGATCTGCTTCTGGCCCCGGTAGCTGCCGCGCCACTCGCGCTTGATCCACTCCGCCGGCACTTCATACCGCAGCCACCCGCGCGTTCGCCCGAGAATCCGCACGTGGTCGGAGTGCAAGCCCACCTCCTCGTGCAGCTCCCGGTACATCGCCTGCTCCGGCGTCTCGCCGTGCTTGATCCCGCCTTGCGGGAACTGCCAGGAGTGCTCGTGTACGCGCTTGCCCCAGAAGACCTCGTTCTTGTGGTTGCAGAGGACGATGCCGACGTTCGGGCGGTAGCCCTCGCGGTCGAGCATGACCGACTCCGTAGCTTGATTGTCCGCGGCCATTTTTTCACACTTCCCCGGGGCTGGAAAGCACGCTGTGGGCGCGCGGCGCGGCGCCCGGCTTCGCGGGGCGGCCCCGCGAAGCATCCGGGCTAGAATTCGACCCTTTTCCGGGGCTCGTCGCGATGCGGGTATCGCAGTTCTTCCTGTCGACGCTCAAGGAGGCGCCGGCGGACGCCGAGATCGTCAGCCACAAGCTGATGCTGCGCGCCGGCCTGATCCGGCGCCTTGCCGGCGGGATCTATACCTGGATGCCGCTCGGCCTGCGGGTGGTGCGGAAGGTCGAGGCGGTCATCCGGGAGGAGATGAACCGCGCAGGCGCGATCGAGCTCTTCATGCCGGCAGTCCAGCCGGCGGAGCTCTGGCAGGAATCGGAGCGCTGGCAGAAGTACGGCCCCGAGCTCCTGCGCCTCAAGGACCGCCACGAGCGCGACTTCTGCATCGGGCCGACCCACGAGGAGGTGATCACCGACATCGCGCGCCGCGACCTGCGGAGCTACCGCCAGCTGCCGGTCCACTTCTACCAGATCCAGACCAAGTTCCGCGACGAGATCCGTCCGCGGTTCGGCGTGATGCGCGGCCGCGAGTTCACGATGAAGGACGGCTATTCCTTCCACGTCGACCATGCCGACCTGCAGCGCGAGTACCAGAACATGTACGACACCTACCGGCGGATCTTCGGCCGTCTCGGGCTGAGGTTTCGCGCGGTGGCTGCGGACACCGGCACCATCGGCGGCACCGGGTCGCACGAGTTCCATGTGCTCGCGGATTCCGGCGAGGATGCGATCGCCTATAGCCCGCAGTCGGACTACGCGGCGAACGTCGAGCTTGCCGAGGCGGTCGCGCCGGCGACGGCCCGTCCCCCCGCCGCCGAGAAGCTGGCGAAGGTGCCGACCCCGGGGAAGACGCGGTGCGAAGACGTCGCGGCGTTGCTCGGGCTGCCGCTCGCGCGGACGGTCAAGGCGATCGCCGTGATGCACGGTGAGGCGTTCAATCTGCTGCTCATCCGGGGCGACCACGAGCTGAACGAGACCAAGGCGCAGAAGCTGCCGGACCTCGACCCGTTCCGGTTCGCCACCGACGCCGAGATCGAGCGGCACCTGGGTTGCAAGCCCGGGTACATCGGCCCGATGGGGATCGACGCGGGCATCCGCGTGATCGCCGACCGCAGCGTCGCGGTGATGGCCGATTTCGTGTGCGGCGCGAACGAGGAGGGCTATCACCTGCGCGGTGTGAACTTCGGCCGCGATTCTCCGGAGCCGGCGCTCGTCGCCGACATCCGGAGGGTCGTGCCGGGCGATCCCAGCCCGGACGGCAAGGGCGCCCTCGAGATCGTGCGCGGCATCGAGGTCGGCCACATCTTCCAGCTCCGCACCCGGTACTCGAGGTCGATGAAAGCCACCTTCCTCGACGAGGAGGGGAAGGCCTGCTTCTTCGAGATGGGCTGCTACGGCATCGGCGTGACGCGCATCGTCGGCGCCGCGATCGAGCAGAACCACGACGACCGCGGGATCATCTGGCCCGATCCGATCGCCCCGTTCCGGCTGGCGATCGTGCCGCTCGGCTACCGTCGCAGCGACGCCGTCCGGCGGGCCGCCGACGACCTGCACCAAGCGCTCTTGGCCGCCAGCGTCGACGTGCTGCTCGACGACCGCGACGAGCGGCCGGGGGTGCTGCTCGCCGACGCCGAACTCATCGGCATTCCACATCGCGTCGTGATCGGCGAACGCGGGCTGAAGGACGGGAAAATCGAGTATCAGGGCCGCCGGGACCCGTCCCCCACTCCGATCCCGAACGCCGCTGCGGCCGGCTTCCTGAACGACAAGCTGTGCGAAAGCTCGTAGCTCTCGCCACCGTTCTCGGAGCAGCGCTCGCGCCGCTGGGCGCCCGGGGCGGCGCACAGGAGTACGAGCCGCTCTCGGCGAGCGTCCAGACGGCCCTGTCGCGCGCGATCAGCGACAAGGGCGTGCCGCAGCTCGAGTTCGCCGATCCCGGGGACGGCTACAGGTGGCTGCTCGCGATGTCCGACCGGCTCGCGAAGCGCGTTCCCGACGAGAAGTCTCGCGTGGAGCTCCTGAAGACCGTGCACTACGAGGCGACCCGTGCCGGACTGG
Organism: Burkholderiales bacterium; assembly: GCA_050741515.1. Classification (GTDB taxonomy): domain Bacteria; phylum Pseudomonadota; class Gammaproteobacteria; order Burkholderiales; family SG8-39; genus DATEDA01. The sequence goes on along the minus strand of JBOIFD010000225.1, from coordinate 19,839 downwards.
ATCCGCAGCTCGTGCTCGGCGTGGTCCACGTCGAAAGCGGCTTCAAGAAGTACGCCGTGTCGAAGGCCGGCGCCCGCGGGCTGATGCAGGTGATGCCGTTCTGGGTCGAGCTGATCGGCCGGAAGGACGACAACCTCTTCCACCTGCGGACCAACATCCGCTACGGCTGCGTCATCCTCCGCCACTACCTCAATCTCGAGAAGGGAAACCTGTATCGCGCGCTCGGCCGCTACAACGGCAGCCTCGGCCACCCCGACTACCCGAACCGGGTCCTCGGGGCCTGGCGCGGCACCTTCAAGTACCCCCCGCCTAGGCCGCAAAGATCGAAGCGATCGTCGCCTGGATCCTCTCCGCCGCGGCGCGCGGATCGGCCGCCTGCCGGATCGGGCGACCGACGACGACATAGTCGGCGCCGTTCGCGAACGCCTGTGCGACATCGACGGCGCGTTTCTGGTCGTCCGCCGGGCGGTTCTCCACCGGCCGGATACCGGGCGTGACGACCAGAATCCGCTCGCCGAGCTCCCGCTTCAGCAGCGGCGCCTCGAGCCCCGAGGAGATCACGCCATCGCAACCCGCCTCGAGGGCGCGGCGCGCGCGCGAGAGCACGAGCCGCTCCACGTCGCACTGGAAGCCGAGGTCGTCGAGGTCGCCGCGATCGAGGCTCGTGAGCACCGTGACCGCCAGGAGCTTCACTTCGCCCTTCTCCGCCGCCGCGGCTGCCATCATGGCCTGGTTCCCGTGCACCGTCGTGGCCGTGACGCCGCGCCCGCGCAAGGCCCGCATCGCGCCGCGCACCGTCTCGGGCACGTCGAAGAACTTGAGGTCGACGAAGACGCGCTTGTCGTTCGCGACCAGCCACTCGACCAGCTCGAAGCAGCCGCCCGCCAGGAAGAGCTCGAGACCGACCTTGTAGAACGCGGCGGCCTCGCCGAGCTGCGCGACGAGCGCCCGCGCCTCGTCCGCGCGCGGCACGTCGAGCGCCACGATCAGCCGCTCGCGGCGCGGGATCCGCTTCGCCGACTGAAGGTTGCTGGAGACGCTCATCGGATCGCCCCGGCGAGCACGACTCCCGCGCGCCTCGCGGTCGCGAGCTTCCGGGACATTTGCCACAGTTTTTCCGGCATGTTCCTTGCTGAACTCCTTTCCGTGCGCCGCGCCAACTCTCGCGGCGTCTGACCAACCAACGCCATGCTGCTCGATTTTATCGCGGGGACCCGCGGCGCGGCCGACGACGGCGAGTTCTCGCCCGAGCGCCTGCGCGCGTGGCTGTCATCACTCGCCGCGGCCGACACGCTGGGCACGGCGCAGGCGCTCATCGATCGGCTCGTCGCGTTCAATAACGCCGAGCTCCACAGCCGGCTGCGGTTGCGGCTGCTCGACATGTTCCGTGACCACGCGGACTGGCTGCTGCCGCAGCTCGAGAGCCGGATTGTCCGCGCGCAGCCGCCCCTCGCGGCGCAGCATAGGCAGGTCGCCTACTTCATCGAGAAGCTGCTCAAGGAGCTCGCTGCGGGGTACTCGCACGCCGTGCTCCGCGTGCCGCGCGCCTGGCTGTCGATCGGCTTCAAGCGCCAGCTCCACCTGCCGCTCGTCCGCGCCATGGATTTCCACGCGCGCCGCCTCGCGCTGAGCCAGCGGCTGTACGCGCGGAGCCCCGGCGCCGTCTGGGGAGAAATGCATCAGCTCTACCGGCTCGCCCGGGACTGGGGCCTGGCCGAGCGCGAGGCGGGCTCCCCGCAGACGTCGCCGCTCCGCGTCTACCGGGATAGCCTGCTGCTCGCGTTCGCCCAGCCCACGAAGCTCAACCACGGCGACTTCCCGCGCGTGCAAAGCTACCTCGCCACCCACGGCGACCTCGCCGACGTGACGCCGGCGACGCGCGTCGGCGATCCGCTGTGCGTGTTCGCGATCGACCCGAGCCGGGACAAGCCGGGGGTCGCCTACGCGAAGCGCGCAGACGCGGGGTTCGAGAACGGCGCGCTGCTGCTCGTCACGCACCGGCTCGTCGAGCAGCTCCAGCAGCAGCTCAGGAAGCTCCACGACGGCATCCCGCCCGCCTCGCTCGGCCTGCCCGACGAGGCCGCCCGCCTCCAGTACCAGGAGCTCCTGCAACGGCTCGTCGCCCACTGGCGCGGCGAGCGGAAGAACCGGACCACGCGGATGCGCTTTCATCCGCGGGTCGAGCTGTGGGTGGGCCTGCGCGACATCTGGCGCCTGCTGCGCGCCGAATCGCCGCAAGACACGCCGGCGGCCGACATCACCCAGCGCGAGACGCCGGCGAAGGCGAGCGAGTGGATCATCTCGAACGAGAGCTCGCGCGGCTGGGCCCTGAAGTACATGTCGGGCAGCCTCCCGGCGGTCAATGTCGGCGAGATCGTGGCGCTGAAGTCGAAGGAGCAGGGCTCGGTCTTCGTGTGCCTCGTGCGCTGGATCCTGTCCAACAACCCCGAGCACTTCGAGGTTGGGTTGCAGCAGCTCGCGCCGGTCGTCGTCCCGGCGGTCTACAAGTCCTCCGAGCTCGAGCGCGTCGCGCCCGAGCCGATCCTGTTCTTCCCGGAGGTGCCGGCGCAGAAGCGGGCCCCCGCAGTCGTCGCGCCGCCGAACCGGCTGCGCTCGAACGAGGCGTTCAGCCTTCGCCATCGCCGCGGCCGGCTCTCCTTGCGAGCGAGCCGCGTCATCGAAAAGACGCCGAGCATCGAGCTGATCGAGGTCGCGGCGCAGGCCGTCTAGGCGTCGCTCCAGCGTGACGCGGTTCACGCCGTGGTCCCGACGCGCGTGTCGCGAAGGTGTCAGAAAGATCGACAGTGGCCACGCGCCGGCCTGTTGCGGGGCCTCGGCCGCTTGGCCGAATCCCGGACGACGCTTGATTTTGCTTCGGGTCGATGGGATGCTGTGACGGATTTCACAGCGTCGTGTCCTGGTCGCTCCGGCCGCCAGCCTTCCCTGCTCCGCAGCCTGCCGTCGCCAACCGGACGAGTGTCACACCGCGACCCCAGCACCGGGGTGAGCGTCGAACCCGTGGCATGGTCCTTGCGACCCACCGGTCAGGTTCGAAGTAACGGCCGCTCAACAACATCTACAGGAGCCGGACATGCCGCTGCACTTGAGTTTGCCGCCGACCGCTGCCGGGGAGACCAGGCGGTTCGAGCTCGCGCCCGAACAGGTCCCCGCGTGGCTCGCCACGCTGCCCAAGGAAGACCCGGCCAAGGCCGGACGGATGATCCTCGAGCAGCTCGTGCCGCTCAACCGCAGCCGGGTCCGCATCACGCTGCGCCAGGACGTGACCGAGGGCTTCCTCGGGTTCGCCGAGCATCTCCTGCCGCGCCTCGACGCGGCGCTCGCCTCCGGCACGCTGCCGCTGTCTCACCAGGGCCGGCACGCCGCCGGGCTCGCGGAGGAGCTCCTCACCGAGCTCGCCTATTCGTACAAGCTCTTGCTGGTCGAGCAGTCCCGGCGTCTCTTCGGCTTCGCGTCGAGCGGCCGCGCGCTGTTGCCGGTCACCCGCGCGATGCAGATGCTCGCCCAGCGGCTCAAGCTCGGCTACCGCATGTACGCCACCAACCCCAAGTCGGTCTGGCTCGAGCTCCACGAGCTCTACCAGTTCGCCCTCCGTCGCGGGCTCGCCGGCCGGTCGCTCAGCGACGGCGGCGAGACACCGCTCTCGGTCTACCGCGGCGCGCTGCTGCTCGCGTTTGCCGAGCCCCTCAAGCTCATGCAGGGCGACCTCGACCGGGTCGCCGCCTGGCTCGAGCGGTTCGGTACCAAGGCGACGCTCGCGCCCGCGGGCCAGCAGAAGAGCGGACAGGGCCTGTTTCTCCTCAAGTCGCAGCGCGACCTGCCCGGCTACGCGCTCTCGAAGCGTCACCACCCGGTGCCCCAGGGCCACGACCTCCTCCTGAACACGCTGCCGCTCGCCGAGCACCTGCTCGACCAGCTCGCGCGACTCTCCGCCGGCGAGTCGGCCGAAAGCCTGGGCCTGCCGCCGGAGGCGAACGATTCGGCATTCCGCGATCTGATGGGTCGCCTCGTCAAGCACTGGGGCGCGGTCCCGAACCGGCGCTTCACGCGGCTGCGCACGCATGCGCGCGTCGAGGTCTGCGTCGGCATCAGCGGGATCTGGGAATTCCTGAACTCGCGTGGCGCCACCAAGCCGGGCAACGGCGAATGGATGGTCACGAACGAGAGCCCGCGCGGCTTCGCGCTGATGCACGTCAAGGGCCCGATCGAGCCGATTCGCGTCGGCGAGGTCGTCGGCCTGCGCACGCGCGACAGCAACACCTGCCACATCTGCGTCGTGCGCTGGGTCCTGTCCGACAACCCGGAGCATCTCGAGCTCGGGCTCGAGGAGCTCGCGCCGACCGCGCGCCCGGTGTCGATCCGGAAGACCCGCGGCGGGGCGCAGGAGGCCGAGCGGGTCCTGCTGCTGCCGGAAGTGCCGTCGCTCAACCAAGCGCCGGCGATCCTCGCGCCGCTCTTCGCGCTCGACTCCACGTGCGAGCTGTCGCTGGGCGATCTCCAGTCGAAGCTGCGCGTCCGCGCCACCCGGCTGCTCGAGCGGACGGTCAGCGTGCAGCTCATCCAGTTCAGCGCAGTGAGCTGACCTGGGCCTGCCCTCCGGCCGCCCCGCCTTCTTCGTCCACCAGCGTCCTGATCGGCGCTGCGATCGCGCGGTCGAACCCGGCCGCCGCGCGCTGGATCACGCCGTCGAGGACCGCATCGGTTCCGCGCCCCCCGCCGCCCGCAGGCTCGAAGACCAGACGCCGGAAGACGTCGGCGATCGTCACGACGTCGGGGTCGCATGCGAGCGCCCAGCGGTCGCCCACGACGCGGGCGGCCCAGCCCGCCGCCGCCAGCTCCTCCAGGATGCGCTCGCCGGCTTCACGCGGGGTGCGCGCGTCCGACAGGATCTCGCGCGTGCGCGGCGTCCGTGACGCGCGCTGGGCGCGCAGGAGGACGCGCAGAATCTCCAGTGCAGCGCCGAACGAGATCCCGCCCTGCATCTCCCTTGCCTCGCGCGCCACCCGGAAGTCCGGCGCGAGCGCGGTGATGACCGCCCCGAGCAGGGCGACGACCCAGGAGGCATAGATCCAGATCAGGAAGAGCGGGATCGCCGCAAACGCGCCGTAGACGAGCGTGTAGGTCGGAAAGTTCGCCAGGTAGAGGGCGAACCCCCGCTTCATCGCCTCGAACATCACTGCGGCGGCGAGGCCGCCGATCAGCGCGTGCTTCAGCTCCATCGGCCGGTTCGGGACGACGTAATACATCAGGGTGAACGCGGCCGCCGTCAGCGCGAGCGGCACGAGGCTGATCAGGGCCGTCCCCGCGCCCGGGACCTGTCTGGCAAACCCCAGCGACACGCTCACGACGTAGGAGGTCACCGTCAGGCTCAGGCCGATCAGCAGCGGGCCGAGCGTGAGCACGCCCCAGTAGGTAAGCACGCGGAACACGAGCGGGCGCGGGCGCCGCACGCGCCAGATCGCGTTGAATGCGCGCTCGATCGTCGTCATGAGCATGATCGCCGTCACGGCGAGAACGGCGATGCCGACGGCGGTGAGGCGGGCGGCGCTCCGCGTGAACTGGTCGATGTAGCCGCTGACCGCCTTCGCGAGCGTTGGCGGCAGGATCTCCTTGCCGAAGAAGTCGTCGAGCCCCTGGGTGAAGTCGCGGAACACCGGGAACGCAGCCACGACGGTGAGCGCGATCGTGAGCAGCGGCACCAGCGCCAGCAGCGTCGTATACGCGAGGCTCGCCGCGAGGTTGAAACAGTTGTCGTCGATGAACCGGCGGCCGACGTGGATTGCGAATCGGCCGAGCAGCTGCAGTCGGTTGCGGACCGGCGTCGTCACGATGGGGGCGAGAGCGTTCGTATAATAGCAGCAGCCCTCGCCTCCCCCGCCGCCGATGCCCGACGTGCTCGTCCTCTACTACAGCCGCCACGGCGCGGTCCGGGAGATGGCGCGTTGGGTGGCGCACGGCGTCGAGCGCGTGGCGGGCATGAGCGCCCGCCTGCGGACCGTCCCCAGGGTGTCGGCGGTCTCCGAGGCGGTCGAGCCGGACGTGCCCGCGGCTGGCGCGCCGTACTGCGAGCTCGCCGATCTCGAGCAGTGCGCCGGAATCGCGCTCGGCAGTCCGACGCGCTTCGGCAACATGGCGGCGCCGATGAAGTACTTCTGGGACGGCACCGCCGAGCTGTGGCTGCGCGGCGCGCTCTCCGGGAAGCCCGCCGCCGTGTTCTCATCCACGTCGAGCCTCCACGGCGGACAGGAGACGACGCTCGTCTCGATGATGCTGCCGCTGCTGCATCACGGGATGGTGATCGTCGGCCTGCCGTACACCGAAGCCGCGTTGTTCCAGACCGCAAGCGGCGGCGGGCCCTACGGAGCGAGCCACGTCGCCGGCGTCGCCTCCGACCGCCCGGTGGACGAGACGGAGAAGCAGCTCTGCGTCGCGCTCGGCCGGCGGCTCGCGGAGATGGCAAGGAAGCTCGCGACATGACCCATGGCGAAGAGGCGCGCCGGTTCTTGCGCACGCATCACTCCGGCGTCCTCTCCACGGTCTCCGCGAGCCTGTCGGGATACCCGTTCGGCTCGATCGTGCCGTTCGTGCTCGACGCGGACTGCCGGCCCGTGATCCTGATCAGCGCGCTCGCCGAGCACACGAAGAATCTCGCGGGCGATCCGCGGGCGAGCCTGATCGTCCACGGCTACGAGGACGACGTTCAGGCCGGTCCCCGGCTCACGCTGGTGGGCGACGCCGCGCGGGTTCCCGACGACCCGGCGGTGAGAAACCGCTACCTCCGCTACTTCCCTGCCGCGCAAAACCTCCTCGCGCTCGGTGACTTCTCGTTCTGGGCGATCGCGCCGCAGCGGCTCCTCTTCATCCGCGGCTTCGGGCACATCCACTGGATCGACCCGGACGCATTCCGTCCGCCGGAGAACCGGCTGGCCGCGGCGGAAGAGGAGATCGTTGCGCACCTGAACGCCGACCATGCCGCGACGCTTGCCGACTACTGCGGCGACGCGCACGGCGTAGCCCCGCGCGAGGTCGGCATGGTCGGGATCGACTGCGACGGCTTCGACCTGCGCGCCGATGGCCGCCGGCTGCGGATCGCGTTCGACGAGCCCGTGACGGATGCGGGAAAGGCACGCGCGACGCTGGTCGCGATGGCTCGCCGCGCGCGCGAGGGATGACCGCGCGCGCGGCGCAAGCCGGCGCGGTCGCGAGCCTCCTCGCGCTCATGGCGCTGTGCCTCGCCTGGGAGATCTGGCTGGCCCCGCTCAAGCCGGGAGGCTCCTGGCTGAGCCTCAAGGCGCTGCCGCTGCTTGCGCCGCTCTTCGGCCTGCTGCACGGGAGGCGCTACACCTTTCAGTGGACGCCGTTCCTCGCCCTCGCCTACTTCACCGAAGGCGTCGTGCGTGGCTGGTCCGAGCCCGATCCGGTGCGGACCCTTGCGATTCTCGAAGTCGTGCTCTCGCTGACGCTGTTCGCGTGCGCGGTCCTGGGCGCGAGAGCGCTCGCCCGGCCCGCCTAGAGAATTCCGCGCCGAGCAATGACATCGGCGAGCTTCTCGCCGCGCCGCAACGCGCCGCGCATCCGGTCGTCGCCTTCGACCTTGGCTATGGCGTCGCCGCGTGCTGCGGATTGAGCCGCTCGACCCCGCTCGCGAGCTTGTTCAGCGCGTTCACGTACGCTTTCGCCGACGCGACGATGATATCGGTGTCGGCCCCGACGCCGTTGACGATGCGGCCGCCCTTCGCCAGCCGCACCGTGACCTCGCCCTGCGACTCGGTGCCCTGGGTCACCGCGTTCACCGAATACAGCAGCAGCTCCGAGCCGCTCTTCGCGAGCGTCTCGATCGCCTTGAACGTCGCGTCGACCGGTCCGTCGCCGTGCGACTCGGCGCGGCGCTCGGCGCCCGCCTCGCTCAGCACGACGGTGGCGTGCGGGCGCTCGCCGGTGCCGCTCGCCTGCTGCATCCCGACCAGCGCCCAGTGCTCACGGGCCGCGCTGATCGCCTCGTCAGAGACGAGCGCATGCAGGTCCTCGTCAAAGATCTGCGCCTTCTTGTCGGCGAGGTCCTTGAACTTCTGGAACGCGGTGTTGATGGCCTCCTCGCTCTCCAGGTCGACGCCGAGCTCCTTCAGCCGCTGCTTGAAGGCGCTGCGGCCGGAGAGCTTGCCGAGCACGATCTTGTTCGTCGACCAGCCGACGTCCTCGGCCTGCATGATCTCGTAGGTCTGGCGCGCCTTGAGCACGCCGTCCTGATGGATTCCGGAGGCGTGCGCGAACGCGTTGGCTCCGACCACGGCCTTGTTCGGCTGCACGACGAAGCCGGTGATCTGCGACACGAGCCGCGATGCCGGCACGATCTGCGTCGTATCGACGCGCGTGTCCAGGCCGAAGAAGTCGCGGCGCGTCTTCACCGCCATCACCACCTCTTCGAGGGAGGTGTTGCCGGCCCGCTCGCCCAGGCCGTTGATCGTGCACTCGACCTGGCGCGCCCCGCCGATCATGACCCCGGCGAGCGAGTTCGCGACCGCCATCCCGAGATCGTTGTGACAGTGCACCGACCAGACCGCCTTGCCCGAGTTCGGGATCCGCTCGCGCAGCGTGCGGATGAACTCGCCGAACTGCTGCGGCACGGCGTAGCCGACGGTGTCGGCGATGTTGATGGTCGTCGCGCCTTCCTTGATCACCGCCTCGAGCACCCGGCACAGGAAGTCGACCTCCGAGCGGCTCCCGTCCTCGGGCGAGAACTCGACGTTCGGGCAGTGGTTGCGCGCGAAGCGCACCGCGAGACGGGCCGCCTCGAGCACCTGGTCCGGCGTCATGCGGAGCTTCTTCTCCATGTGCAAGGGGCTGGTCGCGATGAACGTGTGGACGCGCCAGGACTTCGCACCCGCCAGCGCCTCCACGCCCCGGGAGATGTCCCGGTCGTTGGCCCGGCAGAGGCCCGCGACCGTCGCGTCCTTGATCGCGTTCGCGATCGCCCGAACCGCTTCGAAGTCGCCATTGGACGCCGCGGGAAAGCCGGCTTCGATCACGTCGACCCGCAGCCGCTCGAGCTGCTTCGCGATGCGAAGCTTCTCTTCCTTGGTCATCGATGCGCCGGGGCTCTGCTCCCCGTCGCGGAGCGTGGTATCGAAGATGATCAGCTGTTCTTTGGTCATGGTGGCGTCCCGTCAAGACTCCGAGGATGCTGCCGCAATGCGGGGTCACCGCGTTGCGCCGAAACAAACCGAATTGGGGGGAATGGGTGTGCTAGCGCGCGAGGCGCAGCAGCAGCCCGAGCAGCAGGCTGCGGAGGAGCAGGGTAGTGAGCGTGATTGCCGAACGGCTCATGCCGGGGACTATAGCCGCAAACCCGGCGCTCGCGCAACTGGCGCGCTAAAGGAGCGGCCGGGACCTCCGGAACCTCCACGCCCAGAGCACGTACCCGGACGCGGCGTACGCGACGAACAGCAGGAACAGCACCATGGGCGGATTGGCGGAGACGAGCATGAGCCCCAGCACGATCACGAGCACCGCCCAGAACGGCACGCTGCGGCGGAAGTTGATGTCCTTGAAGCTGTAGAACGGGAGGCTCGTGACCATCGTGACGGCCATGAAGAACGTCACCGCGCTCGCGAGCCCGTGCAGCCATTCCGTGCGCTGCAGGTCGAAGTCGTCGATGACCCAGACGAAGCCGGCCAGCACCGCCGCCGCCGCCGGGCACGGCAACCCCTGGAAGTAGCGCTTGTCGACGACCTCGATGTTGACGTTGAAGCGCGCGAGCCGGAGCGCGGTCGCCGCGCAATAGGCGAACGCCGCGATCCACCCCAGCCGCCCGAGCGGCCGCAGCGCCCACTCGTACATCACCAGCGCCGGCGCCGCGCCGAAGGCCACGACGTCGGCGAGGCTGTCGTACTCCGCGCCGAACTCGCTCTGCGTGCGCGTGAGGCGCGCCACCCGCCCGTCCAGCCCGTCGAGCACCATCGCCACGAAGATCGCGATCGCCGCATGCTCGTAGCGCGCGTTCATCGCCTGGACGATCGCGTAAAAGCCGCCGAAGAGCACCCCCGTGGTGAACAGGTTGGGCAGGATGTAGATCCCGCGCCGCCGCAGCGTCCCGCGCAGCAGACCCTTCCGGGGCGGATGGAATTCGGCCATGCCGCTAGAGCTCGGCGAGCACGGTGCTGGCGGCGTAGACCCGCTGCCCGAGCTCCACCTTCACCCGCGCCTCGGCCGGCAGGTAGACATCGACGCGCGACCCGAACCGGATGAAGCCGAAGCGGTCGCCGCGGTGGAGCCGGTCACCGGCCTTCGCGTAGCAGAGGATCCGCCGCGCGACGAGGCCGGCGATCTGGACGCACGTCACGTCCGGTCCGGCGTCGGCCTTGAGCCACAGGGCGCTGCGCTCGTTCTCGAGCGAGGCCTTGTCCAGCGCCGCGTTGACGAACGCTCCCGGCGCGTACCACGTCCGCTTCACCTCGCCGTCGACCGGGGAGCGGTTCGAGTGCACGTTGAACACGTTCATGAACACGCTGACCTTGGTCGCCGGCCGGTCGAGATAGGGGTCGTTCGCCCGTTCCACGGCGACGATCCGGCCGTCGGCGGGCGCCAGCACGCTGCGCTCATCGCCCTGGATCCGGCGCGGCGGGTCGCGGAAGAACTGGGCGATGAACAGGACCACGACCCACAGCGGCACCGACCACCACCAGCCGGCAGCCCAGCCGACCACCAGCGTCGCGACCACGGCCGCGGCGAGGAACGGCCAGCCCTCGCGCGCGATGATCGGGTGCGGATAGGCTGCCATCGAAGCCGCCGGGCTCAGCGCGGAGACGGAGCGCGACCGCACCCGGAAAGCGCGGTGCCGGCCGCTAGTTCTTGCTGGTGTCGACCAGGCGATTGCGCTTGATCCACGGCATCATCTCGCGCAGCTTCGCGCCGACGGTCTCGATCGGATGCTCGGCGGTCAACCGCCGGCGGGCGAGCAGCACCGGCGCCCCGGCCCGGTTCTCGAGAATGAAGTCGCGCGCGTATTCGCCGGACTGGATCCGGGCGAGCGCGGCGCGCATCGCGTTCCTGGTCTCGGGCGTGATGATCTTCGGCCCGGTGACGTACTCGCCGTACTCGGCATTGTTCGAGACCGAGTAGTTCATCGTCCCGATCCCGCCCTCGTACATCAGGTCGACGATCAGCTTCAGCTCGTGCATGCACTCGAAGTAGGCCATCTCCGGCGCGTACCCGGCCTCGACCAGCACCTCGAATCCCGCCTTCACCAGCTCCACGATGCCGCCGCACAGCACCGTCTGCTCGCCGAAGAGATCGGTCTCCGTCTCCTCCTTGAAGGTGGTCTCGATGATGCCGGCGCGCCCGCCTCCGATCGCCGCCGCGTACGAGAGGGCGACGTCGCGCGCGCGGCCCGACGGATTCTGGTGAAGCGCGACCAGCATCGGCGTCCCGCCGCCCTGGGCGTAGGTGGACCGCACCGTGTGGCCGGGCGCCTTCGGCGCGACCATGAACACGTCCAGATCGGCGCGCGGCTGGATCTGGCCGTAGTGGATGTTGAACCCGTGGGCGAACGCCAGCGCGGCGCCCTTCTTCATGTTGGGCTCTATTTGCTCGCGGTAGACCTGCGCGTGGTGCTCGTCCGGGAGCAGGATCATCACGATGTCGGCGCCCTTCACCGCCTCGCCGACTTCCTTGACCTGGAGCCCCGCGTTCTTCGCCTTGTCCCAGGAGGGGCCGCCCTTGCGCAGCGCCACCGTCACCGCGATCCCCGAGTCCTGCAGATTGAGCGAATGCGCGTGGCCCTGGGAGCCGTAGCCGACGATCGCGACCTGCTTGTCCTTGATCAGCGAAAGATCCGCGTCCTTGTCGTAGTAGACCTTCATGATTTCCTCGCTATGCTCGTGAAACGAGAGACGCAGGCCCGAAGACGCCCCGGTCGCGTCCTCGGTCTCGGTTCTTGTGCCCTACACCCTGAGGACCCGCTCGCCGCGGGCGATTCCGGAGGCGCCGGTGCGCACCGTCTCCAGGATCGCGGTCTTGTCGATCGCCTGGATGAACGCGTCGAGCTTCTCGCCGGTGCCGGTGAGCTCGATCGTGTAGGTCGTCTCGGTGACGTCGATGATGCGCCCGCGGAAGATGTCCGCCATGCGCTTCATCTCCTCGCGGTCCTTGCCGGTCGCGCGCACCTTGATCAGCATCAGCTCGCGCTCGATGTGCGGCGCCTCGGAGAGATCCACCACCTTCACCACCTCGATCAGCTTGTTCAGCTGCTTGGTGATCTGCTCGATCACGTCGTCGGAGCCGATCGTGACGATCGTCATCCGCGACAGCGACGCATCCTCGGTCGGGGCGACGGTCAGCGACTCGATGTTGTAGCCGCGCGCCGAGAACAAGCCGGCGACGCGCGACAGCGCGCCGGCCTCGTTCTCGAGCAGGATCGAGATGATGTGGCGCATGCCTGCGGCGGGCGCGGCGGGCAGCGGATACGTGCTCGACACGGGGGCGTTCACGGTCTCGATTCTCCGGCCGGCCGCCTCACAGGTCCTCGGCGAGGATCATCTCCGAGATCCCCTTCCCGCCCGGGACCATCGGGTACACGTTCTCGGTCTGGTCGGTGATGAAGTCCATGAAGATGAGGTCGTTCCTGCGGCTGAACGCCTCGCGGAGCGCCGGCTCGACGTCCTCCGGCCGCTCGACCAGCATCCCGTGGTGCCCGTAGCCCTCGGCGAGCTTCACGAAGTCGGGCAGCGCGTCCATGTAGGACTCGGAATACCGGTTGCCGTGGAAGAACTGCTGCCACTGGCGCACCATGCCCATGTAACGGTTGTTGAGGTTCACGATCTTGATCGGCAGCCGGTACTGCTTGCAGGTGGAGAGCTCCTGCAGGCACATCATGATGCTCGACTCTCCGGTCACGCAGACGACGTTCGCGCCGGGGTGGGCCAGCTGGACGCCCATGGCCGCCGGCAGGCCGAATCCCATCGTCCCGAGGCCGCCGGAGTTGACCCACCGCTTCGGCTTGTCGAACTTGTAGAACTGCGCCGCCCACATCTGGTGCTGGCCGACGTCGGAGGTCACGAACGCCGCGCCCTTCGTCACCTCGTAGAGCTTCTCCAGCACGAGCTGCGGCTTGATGATCTTCGACGCGCGGTCGTAGCGCAGGCAGTCCTTCGCCTTCCACTCCTCGATCTGCGCCCACCACGCCGCGAGCGCCTTCTGCTCGAGCTTCCGGCCCTGCCCCTCGAGCTGCTTGATGAGCTCGTCCAGCACCTCGCGCACGTTGCCCACGATCGGGATGTCGACCTTGACCCGCTTCGAGATCGACGACGGGTCGATGTCGACGTGGATGATCTTGCGCGGCACCTGGCCGAAGTGCTTCGGGTTGCCGATCACCCGGTCGTCGAAGCGCGCGCCGATCGCCAGCAGCACGTCGCAGTGCTGCATCGCCATGTTCGCCTCGTAGGTGCCGTGCATGCCGAGCATGCCGAGGAACTGCGGATCGGTCCCCGGAAAGCCGCCGAGCCCCATCAGCGTGTTGGTGCACGGGAGTCCGAGCATCCTGACGAGCTTGGCGAGCTGGGGCGCGGCGTCCGAGAGAATCACGCCGCCGCCGGTGTAGACCATCGGCCGCTTCGCCTCCAGCAGGAGCTGGACCGCCTTCTTGACCTGTCCCGGGTGCCCCTTCACGGTCGGGTTGTACGACCGCATCGCGACGATTTGCGGGTACTCGAACCGGCACGTCTGGGTGGTCACGTCCTTGGGGATGTCGACCAGCACCGGGCCAGGGCGTCCCGTAGTCGCGATGTGGAAGGCCTTCTTCATCGTGGGCGCGAGGTCGCGGACGTCTTTCACGAGGAAGTTGTGCTTGACGCAGGGCCGGGTGATGCCGACGGTGTCGCACTCCTGGAAGGCGTCGAGCCCGATCGCATGGGTGGGCACCTGGCCGGTGATGACGACCATCGGGATCGAATCCATGTAGGCCGTGGCGATCCCGGTGACGGCGTTCGTCACCCCGGGGCCGGACGTGACCAGGCAGACGCCGACCTTGTTGCTCGCCCGCGAGTAGCCGTCCGCCGCGTGGGCTGCGCCCTGCTCGTGCCGGACGAGGACGTGCTTGACTTTGTCCTGCTTGAACAGCTCGTCGTAGATGAAGAGGACTGCGCCGCCCGGGTAGCCGAAGACCACCTCCACCCCCTCGGCCTGCAGGCAACGGATGACGATCTCGGCACCGGTGAGTTCGGGGGCGGCCACCCGCGCGGTTGGGTCCAGGCGATCCATGCAAGTCCCTATTTCGTTGAATATTTGGCGAAAACGATAGAAGGTAAAGGCTCGGTGCAGTTTGGTCAAGCGCTCGGCGGTCGGGGCGACGCCCACCGCCCGGCGCCGGGGTTCTACCGGGCGGCTTGCCCTCTCTCCCCGCGCTGGTACGAGCGACTTTCCCTCGGCCTGCCGGCCGAGGGAGGTTTGATAACATGCCGCGCCACCCACCAGCGGGTCGTGCGCCCGGCTCGCGCACCCACAACAAGGACGCCCCCCTGGCCTCGCGCAGCGAACTCTCCGATTTCCTGATCGGCGTCGAACGGCGGGCCTTCAAGCAGGCCCTGTTCGCCGTCCGCGACGAGGAGGCCGCGTTGGACATCGTGCAGGACGCGATGCTTCGCCTGGCGGAGAAGTACGGGGCCAAGCCGCCCGCCGAGCTGCCGCTCCTCTTCCAGCGCATCCTGCAGAACGCCATCCGTGACTTTTTCCGCAGGCGGAAGGTCCGGTCGCTCTGGACGACGCTCTTCTCCGCGCTGACGCCGCATCGCGAGGATGACGACGCGGATCCGCTGGAAACTTTGGAAACCGTGGCCGGTCCTACCCACCAGCGCGGCCCGGAGGGCCAGGTCGAGCAGGTACAATTGCTTGATTTGATTGGGAAGGAAATCGAGAAGCTGCCGGCCCGTCAACGCGAGGCGTTTCTGCTCCGTTACTGGGAAGAACTCGACGTCGCGGAAGCCGCTGCCGTGATGGGGTGCTCGGAGGGCAGCGTGAAAACGCACTGTTCGCGCGCCGCGCACGCTTTGGCGGCCGCGCTCAAGGCCAAAGGCATCGAGCTGTGAACGAGCCGTTGCTCGCCCGCAAGATCAAGGACGCCCGTGACGCCGGCCTGAAGGTCTCGCCGGAAGCCTCGGCACGCCTCGTGGTCGCGCGGGAGCGGGCGCTGGAGCGCCATCGCGCGCCGGCCCCCGAGATCATGGCGTTCGCCGGCGGCGGCCGCACGGCGTCCCGGCTCGCCGGCCCTGCCCAGCGGCTCACCCGCGTGCTCCTGCCCATCGCCTTCCTCGTGGCGGCGGTGATCGGCCTGCACCAATGGCAGGAGCACCAGCGGGCGGCGCGCACTGCGGCCCAGCAAGCCGCGGAGATCGAAGAGACCGATGCCCGGCTGCTGACCGGCGACCTTCCCATCAGGGCCTATCTCGACGAGGATTTCCAGGCATGGCTAAAGCGCTCATCGGAATAGCCCTGTCGCTCTGCCTCGGAGTCTCGCTCGCGCACGCCCAAACCGCCACGCCGGATCCGGCCTGGAGTCAGCTGACTCCGGCCCAGCAGCGCGTCCTCGCCCCGATCGAGAGCGAATGGGAAGCGCTGGATCCGCCGCGCAAGCGCAAATGGCTCGGAATCGCGCAGCGCTACCCGAAGATGTCGCCCAAGGCGCAAACGCGGCTCCAGCGGCGCATGCAGGAATGGGCCAGCCTGACCCCCGAGCAACGTCGCGCCGCACGCGACAAGTACAAGGAGTTCGAGCAGCTCCCGGCCGAGGAGCGGCGGATCGTCCGCGAGAAGTGGGAGGAGTACAAGCAGGCGCGCGCCGCGGAAGAGGCCCAGAAAGCCGCCGAGGCCGCGGCCGAGCCGGCCGCCGAGGCCGCGGCCGAGCCGGGCCCCGAGGCCGCGGCCGAGCCGGGCCCCGAGGATGCCTCCGTACCGGCGACCGAGACTCCGGCGGCGTTCGAGGGCACGAACGAGCCCGGAATCACCGGGCCCCAGCAGCAGTAGTCCCGTTCCCTCCGTGGCGCCCGAGGACGTCCAGGCGCCATCGTCGCCCCATCCCTCGCTCGCACGCCGGCTCGCGGCCATGGCGTACGAGTCGCTGATCGTCGCCGCGATCCTGCTCGTCGCGAGCTTCGCCTTCCTGGGCGCCACGACCTCCCGCCTGGAGGGGCTGGCGCGGCACCTCTTCCAGGGCTACCTTTTCCTCGTCCTCGGACTCTACTTCGTGTGGTGCTGGCGGCGCGGGGGCCAGACGCTCCCGATGAAGGCCTGGAAGCTGCGGGTCGTCCGTCGCAATGGCGCACCCCTCGACACGCCGCGCGCGCTGTTGCGCTACGTGCTTGCAGCGTTGGCGCTCGGCGCGAGCGCGGTGGCC
Source organism: Burkholderiales bacterium (assembly GCA_050741515.1). Classification (GTDB taxonomy): domain Bacteria; phylum Pseudomonadota; class Gammaproteobacteria; order Burkholderiales; family SG8-39; genus DATEDA01. Next base: position 3,440 of record JBOIFD010000225.1, on the reverse strand, counting down.
GCGGCCGTGCTCTGGCGCGAGCCAGCGACGTGGCTCGCGTGGCTCGCCCTCGCCCCGGGTGTCCTCACGGTTCTATGGAGTCGCGTGGACGCCGAGCGGCAGTTCCTGCACGACCGGCTCGCCGGAACCAAGATCGTGACGAGCGACGGATGACCGGCGAGGGACGCGCCGGCCCCTCAGCGCCTCTCGACCCACCACATCATCACCACCCCGGCAAGGAGGAAGGCCGCGCTCGGCGCCGCGGCGGCAACGAAGGGCGGCCACCGTTCGAGGACCGCGAGGTGCGAGAACAGGGCGTTCAGGAAGTGGAACAGGACCCCCAGCATCAGTCCGGCGAAGAGCTTCACCCCGACGCCGCCGGTGCGTACCTGGATGTACGCGAAGGGCAGCGCCAGCGCCATCATCACCAGCGCTGCGAACGGATAGACGAGCTTCTTCCAGAACGCGATCTCGTAGCGCTCGGTGCGCTGCTTGTTCGCGGCGAGGTGCTGGATGTACTGGTACAGGCCCCAGGCCGGCAGCTTCTCCGGAACCACCAGCAGCACCGACAGCATGTCCGGCGTCAACACCGACACCCAGTCGACCGCGGCTTGCGCCCTGACCGTCGCACCCGCATCGCCGAACTGGGTCTCCAGCACTTCCGACAGACGCCAGGTGTTGGCGCCGACGTACCGCCCGGTCGCGGCCTGGCTGATCGAGCGCAGGCGGAAGTCCTTGTCGAACTCGTAGATCTTGACGCTCTTCAACGTCGCGTCCGGCAGCACCTGGCCGACGTTGACGAAATGGGTGTCCGACTTCACCCACACCCCGGTCCGGAGCTCCGAGCCGACTGCGGACCCGAGCCGGTCGAGGCGAAGCCGCTGGGCGGCGCGCTCGGCCTCCGGGGCGATCAGCTCACCGACCAGGATCGTCAGCAGGACGAACACGATGCCGATCCGCGCGAGGGTCCCGGCGGCCTGCAGCGGCGAGAGCCCCGACACGCGCATCACCGTGTACTCGGAGTTCGCCGCGAGCATCGCCAGGACCACCAGCGTGCCGATCAGCACCGCGATCGGAAACAGCTCGTAGGCGTGGCCGGGCGCGACGAGCGCGACGAACAGGAAGACCTGCGGCAGGCGGTACGCGCCCCGGCCGACGTCCTCCAGCTCGTTCAGCAGATCGAAGAACGCGAACACCCCGAGGAACGCGACGAACGCGAACGCGGTCGCCTTGTAGATCTCGCGGGCGAGATAGCGCGTGACCGTCCTCATCGGCGCAACCACAGCTTGAAGCCGAGCGTGTTGCGCCAGAGGAACAGGAACATCGTCAGCCCGAACATCGCGACGTGCAGGACCCACCACCCGATCTCGAAACGGATCCGGCCCTGGACCACCCAGGCCTGGAGGATGCCCTGCAGGTTGCTGTACACCATGTACGCGAGCACCGCGAAGATCAGGTTCACCGACCGGCTCGCCCGCGGGTTCACGAACGCGAGCGGGATCGCGAGGAGCGCGAGGTTGAGCGCGACGAACGGCAGCCCGATCCGCCACATCAGCTCCCCGCGCAGCTCGCCGCTCTTGGCCGCCAGCAGCTCCAGCGTCGGCACGGTCTTCGGATGGCGTCCGCGGACCGGCACCTCCCGCGCCTGGATGCGCTGCGCGAAGCGCTCGAACTCGACGACGCGGTACTCGCCGGTGCCGGGAATCCCGTCGTACTGCCGCCCGTTGAGCAGCACCGCGAAGCGGTCGCCGTTGTCGGCCTTCTCGATGAACCCCTCGCGGCTCACCAGGACGCCGCTGCGCCCGCGACGGTTGCTGGCGACGAAGATGTTGCGCACCAGCCCCTCCTCGCCGTCCACGCCCTCGACGAAGAACACCCGCTCGGCGTTCGCCGACTCGCGGAACACGCCGGGCGCGATCCGCGACACTTCCTCGCGGTTCTCGAGCTGGTGCCGGTACTCCTGGGCGCGCTGGTTTGCCCACGGGGTGAGAAAGAGCGCGAGCACCGTGACCAGCAGCACGATCGGCACCGCGAAGGCGATCACCGGCCGCACCCAGGCGGCGAGCGCTACGCCGGCGGTCGACCAGACGACCATCTCGGAGTCGCGGTAGCTGCGGGAGACCGCCATCAGCACCGACACGAAGAGCGTCAGCGCGAGCAGCACCGGGAGGTAGTTGAGCGCAGTGAAACCGATCAGCGCGACGATCGCATCGGTCGGGATCCTCCCGCCCGCCGCGCGCGAGAGCATCCGCACGAGCTGCCCCGTCACCACGAGCGCGAACAGCACCGAGAACGTGGCGGCGGCGTACCCGCCGAGCTCGCGCAGCAGTGAGCGCTGGAAGATCACTCGGCGACCGGGCGGTGGCGTTGACGGGGGCGCGCGACCATCGGGTCTCGCCCCTTCCTCCCGGAGCGCGGGCGGCGAGCGGACCTGCTTTGACGCGGGTGATTCGGTGCGTGGATAATCAGCCTCGCCGCGACCAGCATCGAACGAAGCCACGCATGCAAATGCCGCCCGACTTTAGCACGAAAACCCTCGCGCCGGAGACGGCCGCCGCGCCTTGCGTAGCGGTCGGCGTGTTCGAGTCCCGCAAGCTCTCGGCCGCGGCCGACGCCCTCGATCGCGCGGCGCGCGGCGCGCTGCGCACGGTGCTCCGGGGCGGGGACATGGAGGGGAAGCTCGGCGCGACGCGCCTGCTCTACAAGGTCCCCGGCCTACGCGCCGAGCGGGTCCTGCTCGTCGGCCTCGGCAAGGAGGCCGAGTTCGGACCGAAGGCGTACCGCGAGGCGGTCCGGGCAGCGACCGGCGCCGCGGCCGACACCGGCGCCGCCGAGGCGGTGTTCTACTTCGTCGAGCTGCCGGTCGTCGATCACGACATCGCCTGGCGCGCGCGTCACGCCGCGCTGGTCGCGGCCGAGGCGCTGTACCGCTTCGAGGCGATGAAGAGCAAGAAAAGCCCGGCGCGCGCCCTGAAGCGCATCACGCTCGCGCTGGCACGGAAGTCGGGCGAGGCCGGCGCCGCCCGCGGGCTCGCGGAGGGCCGCGCGACCGCCGCCGGGATGGCGCTCGCCAAGGACCTCGGCAACCTGCCCGGGAACGTCTGCACCCCGACCTACCTCGCGGACGCGGCGGGAAAGCTCGCGCGCCAGTGGAAGCTCGGCGTCGACGTGCTCGAGCGCCGCGCGATGGAGAAGCTCGGCATGGGGGCGCTGCTCTCGGTCGCGAAGGGCTCGCACCAGCCCCCCAAGTTCATCGAGCTGCGCTACCGCGGCGGCGCGAAAGGCGCAAAGCCCATCGTGCTCGTCGGCAAGGGCGTCACCTTCGACACCGGCGGCATCTCGCTCAAGCCCGCGGCCGAGATGGACGAGATGAAGTTCGACATGTGCGGCGCCGCGAGCGTGCTCGGCACCCTGCGCGCGATCGCCGAGCTCGAGCTCGAGCTGAACGTCGTCGGGCTCGT
>JBOIFD010000224.1:0-12635 GCA_050741515.1 Burkholderiales bacterium | reverse complement strand
CAGCTGCCCCGCCCGCGCCCCCACCGCCGAAACCGGCGAGCCCGCCGCCGGCGCAGAGCGGCGGGCTCTGGAGCGACCAGGGACTCACGCTCCGGGTCCAGAGCAGGCTGCAGTTCAGCCGCAGCATGTGGCGCTCGAGCGGGGGCATCGTGGTCGCCGCGCGGAACGGCGTGGTCACGCTGACGGGAACCGTACCGGCGCGCGAGGACCTGGTCGAAGCCGAGCGCATCGCGGCAGCCGTGGACGGCGTCAAGGCGGTTCGCAACGAGCTCAAGGTCGGGCCGATCCAGTAACCGGGCCTCGCACCCTGTTCAATCCGCGAGCCGCAGCAGCACCGGCTGGTGATCGGAGGCCTGCGTCGCGCCCGCCACGACGACGTCCTCGACCCGCGGCGCCAGATCCTCGGTGACGAGAATGAAGTCGCAGGCAAACGGCTCGTCGGGCCACTGCGCCTTGTCGTAGAGCCCGAGCGTCGGCGCGTGAGCCGTGTCGCCGTGCCGGATGCGCCACGCGTCCCGGTACGCCGGGCTGCCCGCGATCGGCGCCTGCAGGCGCGTGTAGAGCGGATCCTCCGGCTTCAAGTTGAAGTCCGCGGTGAGGATGCCCGAGCGCGGCCGCGGCGGCGTCTCGAACGGGCCGCCCGCTTTCGGGGGAAACACCGGGTCGTCCGCGTGCGCCGCCGCCTCGGCCTGGAGCTCGCGGAGCCGCTCGACCTGGGCGGCGCGCTGTCGTCCCGAGTAGTACTCGAGATGGGTCGTCGTCACGCGCAGCGGTCCGCGCGCGCCGGCGATCACGACCTCCAGCGCGACGCGCTGCATCGTCGGCACCCCGGGGTCCGGGGGCCACGGCAGGAGATGGCGGAAGGCCGCGAGCACCGGGCGGCGCGTGAGGATCAGGTTGCCGAACTGCCGGCGCGACGCGCCCGCGCCGAGCGCGTCGACGGCGATCCCCTCGACCGCGGTCCAGCCGGGCAGCTCGGCGGCGAGCGCGGCGAACGCATCCCGGCCCGCGCTTCCGGCCAGCCCGGGAAAACCGCGCCCGACCTCCTGGAAACAGAGCACGTCCGGGTCGCCCAGCTCGCGGCAGACGCGGATGATCCGCCGCGGATCGACGACCCCGTCGACGCCGCGTGCCCACTGGATGTTCCAGGTGACGAGGTGCATCGCTTCTCTCCAACCCGGGGGATCTACCCGGGGGCGTGCGCCTTTGCTCCAGCCGGCATCACCGGATCCCGGCGCGCATGAAGGACTGCACGAACTGCCGCTGGAACAGCAGGAACGCGATCAGCAGCGGCGCCGACGTCATCAGCGTCGCCGCAGTGATGATCGACCAGTCGATGCCCTGATCGGTCGACGAGAACACCTGCAGCCCGACCGTCAGCGGCCGCGAGCTGACGGTGTTGGTGACGATGATCGGCCACAGGAAGTTGTTCCAGTGGTAGCTCACCGAGACCAGGCCGTAGGCGATGTACACCGGGCGCGCCAGCGGGACGTACACCTTCCACAGCACCTGGAGCCCGCTCGCGCCCTCGACGCGCGCCGCTTCGTCGAGCTCGCGCGGGATGGTCTTGAACGTCTGGCGCAGCAGGAAGATCCCGAAGGCCGACGCCATGTACGGGAGGCCGATCGCCGGGATCGAGTCGAGGATGCCGAGCACGCTCATGGTGCGGTAGTTCTCGACGATCAGCACGTCGGGCATGATCATGAGCTGCACCAGCACCAGCATGAACACCACCTCGCGCCCGAAGAACGCGTAGCGCGCGAAGGCGTAGGCCGCGAGCGTCCCGATCGCGAGCTGGCCGGCGAGGATCATCGTCACGAGCGCGACCGTGTTGACGAAGTACCGCGCGAACGGCGCCGCATCCCACGCGTTCGCGAAGTTCTGCAGCGTGAGCGGCGCGTCCAGGGTGAAGCGCACCGAGAACTCGGCCGGGTGGAACGCCGTCCATACCGCGTACGCGAGCGGCGAGATCCACAGGACGGCGAGGAGCCACGCACCGGCGGTCTCCACCGCCCGCGCGAGATCGGAGCCCGCGTGTGGCCCGGTCACTGGTAGTGCACCCGCCGCTCGAGGAACACGAACTGGCCGATCGCCAGCGCCGCGAGCAGCACGAGCAGCACCATGGTGAGCGCGGCGGCGTAGGCGAGGTCCCAGAACTTGAAGCCGACCTCGTAGATGTAGAACAGCAGGAGCGAGGTCACGTTGTCCGGCCCGCCGCGGGTCATCACGATGATGTGGTCGACGAGCCGGAACGAGTTGATCACCGCGTTCACCAGCACGAACAGCGTCGTCGGCGCGAGCAGCGGCCAGGTCACCCGGCGGAAGAAGTACCAGCGGCTCGCGCCCTCGATCGCCGCGGCCTCGGCGAGGCTGGGCGGAATCTGCTGCAGCGCCGCCAGATAGAAGATCATGAAGAAGCCCGCCTCCTTCCAGACCGCCACGACGATCACGCACGCGAGCGCGGTGTCGCGGCTGCCGAGCCAGTTGTGGCTGGGCAGGCCGAGGAGGCCGGTCAGCTGCTCGAGCAGCCCGTACTGCGGGGTGTAGAAGAACAGCCAGATGTTCGCCACCGCGATCATCGGCAGGACGGTGGGCGTGAAGTAGGCGAGCCGGAGAAACCCCCGGCCGGCGAGCTTGCGGTTCACCAGCACCGCCATGAGGATCGCGAGCGCGATCGACACCGGGATGGTGCCGCCCGCGAACCACACGTTGTTCCAGAGCGACTGCCAGAACACCGGGTCGTCGAACATCGCCCGATAGTTGTCGAGGGCCACGAACACCGCCGGCCGGCCCGGCTTCGGCGTCGAGAAGAAGCTGTGGTAGAGCGTCGCCGCGGCCGGGTAGTGGGTGAACGCGACGAGCAGCACCGCGGCCGGCAGCAGGAGCAGCCAGCCGTGGATGTGGACGCTGAGGCGGTTCACCGTCGGTGACCGCGTACGCCGCAGCCCGACCCGACCCGCCCCCGAAGCCGGGGCGGGTCGGGGAGGCAATCGGACCTCAACGCCGGTAGGGTTTCAGGATGCGCTCCGCCTCGCGCTGCGCGTCCTGCATCGCCTGCGCGGGCGTCTTCGCCCCGGTGAGCGCGGCCTGCAGGCCGTCGTTCAACGCCTTCGTCACCCGCTGGTTCTCGTGGGTCGAGAGCTCGGCGACCGCGAACGGCAGCTGGTCGCGGGCGACCGCCGCGGCCGGGAAGCCGGAGACGTACTTCTTCATCACCGGCGTCTCCCACGCATCGCCGCGCACCGCGACGTAGCCGGTGTCGATCCCCCACTGTGCGGCGCGCTCGGGGCTGGTGACCCACCTGATGAACCGCAGCGCCGCCTGCTGCTGCTGGGGGCTGCTCTTCTTGAAGACGTAGAAGTTGCCGCCGCCGGTCGGCGAGCCCCGGCGCTTGCCCGCGGGCAGCATCGCGACCCCGAAGTCGAACTTGGCGTTGTTCTTGACGTTGGTCAGGTTCCCGGTGGTGGTCCACATCATCGCGATCTTCCGCTCGAAGAAGTCGCGCGGCGTGGTGCCCCACTCGACTACGCCTTGCGGCATGACGCGGTGCTTGCGGCCGAGATCGACCCAGAACTGGAGCGCCTCGATCACCTCCGGCTTGTCGTAGTAGGTGGTGTCGCCTGCGGCGTTCATCAGCTCCACGCCGTTCTGCGTGGTGAAGCCCTGGAAGAGCCAGTACGGGAACCCCGACGACGGCACCTGGATGCCCCACTGGGTGGTGTTGCCCGAGCCGTCGCGCTTGGTGAGCTTCTGCGCGTACGCGAGCATCTCGCTCCAGTTCGCCGGCGGCCTGTTCGGGTCGAGGCCGGCCTCCTTGAAGAGCTGCTTGTTCCAGTAGAGGACCACGGTCGAGCGCTGGAACGGGACGCCCCACACCTTGCCGGCGGTCTGGCTGTTCATCATGAACGCCGGGATGAAGCTCTTCAGCCACGCCTTGTCCGCGGCGGAGGTCGCGACCGCGTCGATCGGGACGATCGCGTCCTCGTCGATCAGGGTGAACATGTCGGTCGAGAGCAGCACCGAGGTGACCGGCGGGTCGCCCGCCTTGTGGGCGGTGAGCGCCTTGACGATGGTCTCCTGGTAGGTGCCGGCGTAGATCGGCTTCACCTTGATGCCGGGGTTCTGCTTCTCGAAGTCGGCCGCGAGCCCGTCGATGATCTTGGTGATCGGCCCGCCCACCGCCACCGGGTAGTAGAACGAAATCTCGGTCTGGGCCGAAGCGGCCGTGACTGCAGCGGCGGCGGCGAGCGCCGCAACCCCCTTCCCGATACGCCTAATCAGCATGGCTTCCTCCTTGTCGTCACGCCGCGATCGCGGCACCTTGAACCGGCTCGGCGCGGCGGCCGTCGCCGGCGTCGAAGAAATGCTGCGCCTCGCGCCGCCACGCGAGTCCGACCCGGGCGCCGGCGGCGAGATCGAGCTTTCCCGGTGCACGCACGGTGAACGGCTCGCCGCCGACGGTGCAGGCGACGATCGAGTCGGCGCCGAGATACTCCATCGACACGACCGTCGCCGGCGCCCCGGCCGAATCGATCGCGACCGCCTCCGGGCGGACGCCGAGCAGCAGGCCTTCGCCCTTCCCGGCCGCGACCACCGGTCCGTCGGTGCCCCGGATCACCGCGCCGCGCGCGCCGTCGGCGAGCCGCACGAGGTTCATCGGCGGCGTGCCGATGAAGCGCGCGGCGAACGCCGTGTCCGGGCGCGCGTAGAGCGTCGCGGGCACGGCGTCCTGCTCGACCCCGCCGTCGCGGAGCAGCACCACCTGGTCGGCCATGCTCATGGCCTCGGTCTGGTCGTGGGTCACGTAGACCATGGTGATGCCGAGCTTCTGCTGCAGCGCGCGGATCTCGCGGCGCATGTCGTGCCGGAGCTGCGCGTCGAGGTTCGACAGCGGCTCGTCCATGAGGCAGACCGGGTGCTCGGCGATGATCGCGCGCCCGAGCGCGACCCGCTGCTGCTGCCCGCCGGAGAGCTGCGCGGGCTTGCGCGCGAGCAGCTGGTCGAGCCCGAGGAGCTCGGCGACTCGCTTCAGGCGGCGGGCCCGGTCGGCGGCGCCGACCCTGCGGACCTTGAGGCCGAACACGATGTTCTCGGCGACCGAGAGATGCGGAAAGAGTGCGTACGACTGGAACACCATCGCGATCTTGCGGTTCGAGGGCGGCGCGTCGGTGACGTCGATCCCGCCGATGCGGACCCGGCCGTGCGTCACGGCCTCGAGCCCCGCGATCAGCCGTAACGTCGTGGACTTCCCGCAGCCCGATGGACCGAGCAGGACGGCGAAGGTCCCCGCCTCGACGTCGAAGCTGACGTCGTCGACCGCCCGGGTCGCACCCCAGTGCTTGGCGACGCGCTCAAGGGCGATGGCCGACATCGGCTCCTCCGGCGCGGTTGTCGTTATTGTCGGTCGACATGGTGCGGTGCGCGTTTGCAGGATTGTGACGACTCCGGCCCCCTTGATAAAGGGGACGGGGATTCAGCCGAAGAACCCGCGAAACTCGGCGACGGCGCGGTCGATCCCCGGCCCGGGCCGGGTCACGGTGTCGCTGCGGAGGTCGATCATGACGTGAGCCGAGGGCGCCGGATCGGGAAGCGTAACACCGGGGTCTCGCGACGACGCGCCGACCCCCGCAGCGAAGCATCAGGCCCCGCCTCCCGCGGCGAACCGCTCGGCCCACAGGACGCCCACCACGGTCTTCGCATCGCTGATCCGGCCCTCGCGCACCCACTCGACCGCCGTGGCGAGCGGCACCGGGAAGGTCTCCAGGAACTCGCCGTCGTCGAGGGCCCGGCCCGCGTGCCGGAGGCCGCGCGCGAGCCACAGCTCGATGCGCTCGGTGGAGTAGGCGCAGACCGGGTGGATCGTCGTCACGTAGCGCCAGTCGGTCGCGGTGTACCCGGTCTCCTCGCGGAGCTCCCGCCGCGCCGTCTCGAGCGGCGGTTCCCCGGCGCTGATCTTCCCCGCCGGCAGCTCGATGAGCTCGCGGCCGAGCGGATAGCGATACTGGCGCTCCATCAGCAGCTCGCCCGACGCGAGGAACGGGATGATCGCGACCGCGCCCGGGTGCTCGATGTACTCGCGCACCGTCTGCGCCCCGTTCGGGAGCCGCACGACGTCGCGCCGCACGTGCAGCAGCACGCCGTCGAAGACGCTCTCTCCGCTGAGCCGCGTCTCGCTGAGATCCGGATGGTCGTGTTCGTGGAAGGTGTCAGCCATGGTTGGTCCTCGCGCCGGCGCGCCGCCCCGCCGGCCGCCCTCACTGCGCGAGCGGATAGACGGTCCGGATGGCGGCGAAACACAGCGCGAGGAGCGGGCCCGGGAGGATCCCCAGCGCGAGGATCGCGAGGCCGTTCGCCGACAGCGCCACGCGCATGTCCAGCCCCGCTTCGATCGGCGCGCTGCTCTGCGGCTCGTCGAAGTACATGACCTTGACCACCCGCAGGTAGTAGAAGGCCCCGATCAGCGACATGACCACCGCGAACACCGCCAGCCAGACCTGGCCCGCCTTGACCGCCGCGTCGAGCACGACGAGCTTCGCGTAGAACCCCACCGTCGGCGGGACCCCGGCGAGCGAGAACATGACGAGGAGCATCATGAACGCGTACCACGGCGAGCGCTGGTTGAGCCCCTTGTAGTCGACGATGTTGTCGGCCTCGAACCCGGCCCGCGACATCAGCACCACCACGCCGAACGCGCCGAGGCTCATCAGCACGTAGACGACCGAGTAGAACATCGCCGCGCTGTACGCGTCGGGCGCGGAGAGGCGGTTGCCGCCGACGACGCCCGCGAGCAGCCCCAGCAGCATGAAGCCCATGTGCGCGATCGTCGAGTAGGCGAGCATGCGCTTGATGTTGGACTGCGCGATCGCCGCCAGGTTGCCGAGCGCGAGCGACAGCACCGCGAGGATCGTCAGCATCTGCTGCCAGTCGATCGCCAGGTCGAGCAGCCCGTTGACCAGCAGCCGCATCGCCATCGCGAACGCCGCGAGCTTCGGCGCGGTCCCGATGAACAGCGTCACCGCGCTCGGGGCCCCGTCGTACACGTCGGGAATCCACATGTGGAACGGCACGACCCCGACCTTGAACGAGAGCCCGGCGACCACGAACACCAGCCCGAACACGAGCACCGCCCGGTTGGCCTTGCCGGCGGCGATCAGCTGCGCCATCTCCTCGATGTTCAGGGTCCCGGTGGCGCCGTAGAGCATCGACATGCCGTACAGGAGCAGGCCGGAGGCGAGCGCGCCGAGCACGAAGTACTTCATCGCCGCCTCGGTCGACACCGCCGAGTCCCGGTTGAGCGCCACCATCGAGTACAGGCACAGCGACATCAGCTCGAGCCCGAGGTAGAGCACCAGCAGATGGTTGGCCGAGATCATCACCATCATGCCGAGCGTCGCGAACAGCGCCAGCACGAAGTACTCGCCGCGCAGCATCCCGCGCGTCGCAAGGTACTGCCGCGAATAGACGAAGCACAGCGCCACCGCGACGTAGGTCAGCAGCTTCAGGACGTCGGCCATCAGGTCGGCGACGAACATGTCCCCGAAGGTGTACGCCGAGCGCCCGCCGGTCGCCTGCGTCGCCGCGACGGTGAGGAAAGCGCAGCCCGCGAGCGCGAGGAGCGAGAGCGTGTACGCGATCCCGGCGCGCCGCCGCTCCGGCGCGAACAGGTCGACGACCAGGATCAGGCACGCCACCGTGGCGAGCCAGATCTCGGGGTACGCGGGGAGCAGCAGCGGGAGGTCGGCGCTCATGGCTGGACCGAGAGGGCGATGGCCCCGCGCAAATCCCCCGGGCTGACGCGGCGCGCTCGCGTCACAGCTTGCCCGCCGCGACGTGCTTCAGGAGGTCGTTCACCGACGCGTGCATGACCTCGGTGAACGCCTTCGGATACACCCCGAGCGCGAGCACCGCGATTGCGAGGAGCCCCAGCACGAGGAACTCGCGCGCGTTGATGTCGCGCAGCTCGGCGACGTGCGGGTTGGCGACCGCGCCGTAGATCACGCGCTTGTACATCCACAACGTGTAGGCGGCGCCGAACACGAGGATCGTCGCCGCGAGGACGCCGATCCAGACGTTGAACTTCATCGCCCCCATGATGACCATGAACTCGCCGACGAAGCCGCTCGTCGCCGGCAGCCCGCAGTTCGCCAGCGCGAACAGCATCATGAACGCCGCGAACCTGGGCATCGTGTTCACCACCCCGCCGTAGTCGGCGATGAGGCGCGAGTGCATCCGGTCGTACATGACGCCCACGCACAGGAAGAGTGCGGCCGAGACGAACCCGTGCGAGATCATCTGCACCAGCGCGCCTTCGACGCCGTAGGCGTTGAAGATGAAGAAACCGAGCGTCACGAAGCCCATGTGCGAGATCGACGAGTAGGCGATCAGCTTCTTCATGTCCGCCTGGACCAGCGTGACCAGCGCGATGTAGACGATCGCGACCAGCGACAGCGCGATCATGAACCCGGCGAGCGCTTCACTGGCGTCGGGCAGGATCGGGAGCGAGAACCGGATGAATCCGTACCCGCCGAGCTTCAGGAGGATCGCCGCGAGCACCGCGGAGCCGCCGGTCGGCGCCTCGACGTGGGCGTCCGGGAGCCAGGTGTGCACCGGCCACATCGGCACCTTGACGGAGAACGCGGCGAAGAGCCCGATGAAGAGCAGGATCTGCGCGGTGCGGGAGAGCGGCACCGCGTGCCAGTCGAGGATCGCGAAGCTGCCTCCAGACTGGTTGTACAGGTAGATGAACCCGACCAGCATCAGCAGCGAGCCGAGCAGCGTATAGAGGAAAAACTTGAGCGCCGCGTACACGCGGTTTGGCCCGCCCCAGATGCCGATGATGAGGTACATCGGGATCAGCGTCGCCTCGAAGAAGACGTAGAACAGCGCGCCGTCGAGGGCCGAGAAGCTGCCGTTCAGCAGGCCCGACATGATCAGGAACGCGGCCATGTACTGCGACACGCGCGACTGGATCACCTCCCAGCCGGCGATCACGACCAGGACGGTGATGAAGCTGTTCAGCAGGATGAACAGGACCGAGATGCCGTCGACGCCGAGGTGGTAGTTGATGTTGAACCGCTCGATCCACGGGCGCAGCTCGACGAACTGCATCTTGCTCGTCGCGAGGTCGAACCCGGCGTACAGGGGGATCGTCACGGCGAAGCCCGCGACCGCGCCGATCAGCGCGAGAACGCGCGCGATCCGCGCGTTCTCGTCGCGGCCGGTCGCCATGACGACCAGCCCGGCGAGGATCGGGATCCAGATCGCGAGGCTCAGCCAGGGCGGGGTCAGCGGCTCGGTCACGACGGGAACCAGATCCGGTAGAGCCACAGGCTGAGCAGCGCGAACAGCCCGAAGATCATCACGAACGCGTAGGTGTAGATGAACCCGGACTGGGCCAGCCGCACGATCCGCGCGACCAGGCCCACCAGCCGCGCCGAGCCGTTGACCATGACGCCGTCGATCAGGGCGACGTCACCGGCCTTCCACAAGCCCGCACCGAGCTTCACCGTGCCGTCGGCGAGCACCCGCTGGTTGAAGTCGTCGAACCCGTACTTGTTCTCGAGGATGCGGGTCAGGATCCCCGCCTTCTCGCGAATGACCCCTGGCAGGTCGGGCCGGACGATGTAGAGGTAGTAGGCGAGCGCGATTCCCGCCACCACGAGCCAGAACGGCACCGTGAAGAACGCGTGCGTGACCATGCCCATCACGCCGTGGAACTCGCCGGCCAGCGCGGCGAGGCCGCCGTGCTCGGGCGACACGTAGATCGAGCTGCCGAAGTAGTCCCCGTAGGCGATCCAGCCGACCAGCCAGCCGGCGCAAATCGAGGGGATCGCCAGGAGGATGAGCGGGACGGTGACGACCGGCGGCGACTCGTGCGGCGGGCCGCCCTGGCCGTGCTCGTCGTGTCCGTGGCCGTGCGCGTCGAACCGTTCCTTGCCGTGGAACGCGAGGAAGATCAGCCGGAAGGTGTAGAACGCGGTCACGAACGCGGTCGCGAGGACGCACAGGTACGCGAACCCGGCGCCCGGCACCGTGGCGAGCCGGGTCGCCTCGATGATCGCGTCCTTCGAGAAGAACCCGGCGAACGGCGGGACCGCGGCGTTCGCCAGGCCGCCGATCAGCACCGTCAGGTAGGTGATCGGCATGTACTTCCGCAGGCCGCCCATGCGCCGCATGTCCTGCTCGTGATGCAGGGCGATGATCACCGACCCCGCGGCGAGAAACAGCGCCGCCTTGAAGAACGCATGGGTGTAGAGGTGGAAGATCGCGACCGGATAGGCCGACGCACCGAGCGCCACCGTCATGTAGCCGAGATGGGACAGCGTCGAGTAGGCGACGACGCGCTTGATGTCGTAGTTGACGATCGCGATCAACGCCATGAAGAAGGCGGTGATGCCGCCGATCACGATGACCACCGACCGCGCGGCGTCCGAGAACTCGAAGAGCGGCGACATCCGCGCCACCATGAAGATGCCCGCGGTCACCATGGTCGCGGCGTGGATCAGCGCGGAGATCGGCGTCGGACCCTCCATCGAGTCCGGCAGCCAGACGTGCAGCGGGAACTGCGCGCTCTTGCCCATGGCGCCGATGAAGAGACAGATGCAGATCACCGAGATCGCGAGCCACGGGGCGCCGGGGACGATCTCCAGGGTGTCGGCCGCGAGCTTCGGCGCCTGCGCGAAGACCTCGGCGTAGTCGAGCGTGCCGGTGTACGCGAGGACGAGGGCGATGCCGAGCAGGAAGCCGAAATCGCCGATGCGATTGACGATGAACGCCTTCAGGTTGGCGTAGACCGCCGTCGGGCGGGTGTACCAGAAGCCGATCAGGAGGTACGACACCACGCCCACCGCCTCCCAGCCGAAGAACAGCTGCAGGAAGTTGTTCGCCATCACCAGCATCAGCATCGCGAAGGTGAAGAGCGAGATGTAGGCGAAGAACCGCTGGTAGCCCGGGTCGTCGGCCATGTAGCCGATGGTGTAGATGTGCACCATCCAGGACACGAACGTGACCACCACCATCATGAGCGCGGTCAGGCGGTCGATCAGGAAGCCGATCTCGAACCGCGTCCCGCCGGAGGTGAGCCAGGTGTAGACCGTGCCGTTGTAGGTGTTCCCGTTCAGGACGTCGACGAAGACCGCGCACGCGGCGACGAACGAGATCCCCACGCCGACGATCGTCACCCAGTGCGCGCCCGCCCGGCCGATCACCCGGCCGAAGAGGCCTGCGACGATCGCGCCGGCGAGCGGCGCGAGCGGGACGACCAAATAGACGAGCTCCATCCGCGTCATGCGCCGCCGCTACCCCTTCAGGTGGTCGAGGTCGGCGACGTTGATCGTCCGCAGGTTGCGGAACAGCACGACCAGGATCGCGAGCCCGATGGCCGACTCGGCGGCCGCGACGGTCAGGATGAAGAACACGAACACCTGGCCGGCCATGTCGCCGAGGAAGTGCGAGAACGCGAGGAAGTTCAGGTTGACGGCGAGCAGCATCAGCTCGATCGCCATCAGCAGGATGATGACGTTCTTGCGGTTCAGGAAGATCCCGACGATGCTGATCGCGAACAGCGCCGCGCCCAGCACCAGGAAATGCGACAGCGTGAGCAAAAGTACGGGTCCCCCTTCATCCCCGGGACCTGCGGGCCGGAGCGGTACCCGCCCGGCGCGCAGATCCCGTCAGTGTTCTTTCTTCTCGGCCGGCATCGAGACCAGCCGCACCCGCTCTCCGCGCCGCACCACGACTTGGCGCGCAGGATCCTGGTACTTCGTGTCCTTGCGTTTGCGCATCGTGAGCGCGATCGCGGCGATGATCGCGACCAGCAGCACGATGGCGGCGAGCTCGAACGGGTACGCGTAATCGGTGTAGAGGATCCGTCCGAGCTCCTTGGTGTTGCTGTGACCCGCGCCCGGGTCGGCGGGCGGCGGATAGCGCGCCGCCTCGAATTTGAGCCAGACGAGGCTTCCCATCTCGAGCACGATCAGCAGCCCGAGGACGACGCCGAGCGGGAGATGGCTCCAGAACCCCTCCCGCAGGCGGTCGAGGTTGATGTCGAGCATCATCACGACGAACAGGAACAGCACCATCACCGCGCCCACGTAGACGAGCACCAGGGTGATCGCGAGGAATTCCGCGCGCAGCAGCAGCCAGATGGCCGCGGCGGTGACGAACGCGAGCACGAGGTGCAGCGCCGCATGCACCGGGTTGCGGGTGGTGATCGTCCGGGCGCCGGCGTAGAGCAGGACCGCGGCGAAGAAGTAGAAGACTGCGAGCTCCAGGTTCATCGGTAAGCCGCGTCCGCCGCGCGAGCGCTTGCGATCTCGGCCTCGTACCTGTCGCCCACCGCGAGCAGCATCTCCTTGGTGTAGTAGAGGTCGCCCCGCTGCTCGCCGTGATACTCGAGGATGTGGGTCTCGACGATCGAGTCCACCGGGCAGGACTCCTCGCAGAGCCCGCAGAAGATGCACTTCGTGAGATCGATGTCGTAGCGGGTGGTGCGGCGCGTGCCGTCCTCGCGCTCCACGGTGTCGATCGTGATCGCGAGCGCCGGGCACACCGCCTCGCAGAGCTTGCAGCCGATGCACCGCTCCTCGCCGTTGGGGTAGCGCCGCAGCGCGTGCAGGCCCCGGAACCGCGGGCTG